>CAZCQM010000069.1:0-13209 GCA_964500785.1 uncultured bacterium | reverse complement strand
GCGTGGGCCAACGCCCGTTGCACAGCGAGAAGTTGTTCGTGATGATCGCGATCAGCCGCTCACGTGGGCTGTCGATAATGCGCGTCGCCACCACACCCGCCGCGTTGCACCCGAAACCCATGCTCATGGTCAGCGCCTGCTTGCCGTGGGCGCCCGCGCGCTTGAACATCCCGTCCAGGTTGAACGAGACGCGTGCCAGGTACCCGAAGTCCTCGAGGAGGGTGAACAGCGGAAAGAAGATCGCCATCGGCGGCAGCATCACGGACACGACCCACGCCGTCGCCAGGTAGACGCCGTCGAAGAGGAATCCCGAGAGCCACGCCGGCATGTGGACCGCGGCCCCGAAGCCGTGCAGCATCGGCAACATGCGGTCGATCAGGATGCTCGAGATGAACGCCGACGGGACGTTGGCGCCCTCGACCGTGATCCAGAACACGGCGGTCAGGACGACGAGCATCATCGGCAGCCCGAATCGGCGGCTCGTCACCAGGTTGTCGATGGTCCGGTCCAGGTCGAAGCTCGGGCGCCGTCCGTCCTCGAGCGTCGCGCGATCCGCCAGCCCGGCGGCCTCCGTGTAGAGGTCCTCGGTCAGGGAGTCCTGAAACTCGGGACCGATCTGCCAGCGCAGCGTCCGCGCCAGATCGAGAACGCGACTCGCCTCGCCCGTCGTCGCCGTGGCCGCCTCGGCTCCCACGGCGCGCGCGGCGGGCGTCCCCCCGCCCAGATCCGCCAGCTCGCCCGATGCCAGCGCCTCTTCCAGGCGCACGTCGCCGTCGAGCAGTCGCAACGAAAGCCAGCGCGGGTTGGACAGCTCCGGAAACGCGTGCTCGATGGATTGGGCCAGCTCCCCGATCACCCTCTCCACCGGCTTCGACCGGCGCTCCATGCGCCTTGGCCGGCACACGATCTCCCCACGCGCCACACCCGCGACTGTGTCCAGCAGCTCGTCGATGCCCTTGCGGCTGCGGGCGACCGTCGGCACGACGGGGACGCCCAGGTCGCGCGCGAGACGGCGGTGGTCGATGGTGCGACCGTGGCGTTTCGCCTCGTCGATCAGGTTGAGACAGATGACCGCGCGGTTCGTGATCTCCAGAACCTGGAGCGCAAGGTTGAGGTTGCGCTCGAGGTGCGAGGCGTCGACGACGACCACCGTGACGTCGGGCCGCGCGAACAGGATGAAGTTGCGCGCGATCTCCTCGTCGACCGTGGTCGAGAGCAGCGAGTAGGTGCCCGGGAGGTCGACGAGCTTGAAGCGCTCGTCGCCGAGCGCGAAGCCGCCTTCGGCGCGCGCCACGGTCTTGCCGGGCCAGTTCCCCGTGTGCTGTCGCAACCCGGTGATGGCGTTGAACACGGTGCTCTTGCCGGTGTTCGGGTTGCCCGCCAGTGCCACGACGTAGTCGAACTTGTCCATGTTGACGCCGAGCTTGACCAGGTTGCCGGTGTGGTGCTGGCAGCCGATGCACGCCGCGGGCATGGTGTGAGTCGAAGCGGATGTTTCTCTGTCGTCGTTCATGCTTCAGTTCCTGCTGGGGCGCGACGGGCTTCCCGCGCGCTCCACGTTGGCGACGGCGATCATGGCCGCCTGTTCTTCGCGGATGGCGATCAGCGTCCCGCGCACCCGGTACGCGGAAAGTCCCCCCGTCAGGCCGCGCCGCTCGAAGGCGACGCGCGTTCCGGGGACGATGCCGAGATCCATCAGGCGCCGGCGCTCCAGTCCGCGGCACGCCTGGCTCACGCGGATCACGTCCGCGCTGTCCCCCGGCCGGAGGGTGGCGAGCGTCTCGGCCGCGTCCTCCCGCTCCGGCAGCTCGTGCGCCTCGAGACGGCGGACGGATACGTTCTGCGCCATCAGCGGGGCCAGCACGAGCGGGCGCCCGTCGCCCTCGAACACGACGCGCTCGCCGTTGCGGGCCTTCATGCGGACGTCCATGCCGACGTACATGCCCAGCGCCACGAGCTGCGCGAACACGACCGGCGGCTCGTCTTCCAGGTGCGTGACGATGGCGCTGTCGCCCGGATCGAGCGACGCCAGCGAGATACCCGCCTCTTCCTCGACGGCCCCGTCCTCGGTGGGGATGGGATCGCCGTGCGGGTCGAAACGCGGATTGCCCAGGCGCTCGGCGAGCGCGTTGGCCTCCTCGGCCGACATCGTGTGCTCGCGGCGCTCCGCGCGCTCGTGCCATTCCAGCGGATCGATGCCGGTCTCGTCGGCCAGGTACCGTTCCCACAGGCGGTGGGCGCGGATGACCGTGAGCGCTTCGCGCCGGCCCTCGTCGGTGAGGAGGATCCTTCCGTCGCTGACGCGAACCAGCCCCGTGTGCTGCATGCGCTGAACCAGGGAGAGCGCGTGCGCCGACGACGTCTCCAGTGCGCCCGCCACGCTGTCCAGCGTGCACGTGTTGCCGCGCGCCTCGTGGTTGTACACATGCTTGAGCGCATCCTCCAGCTCCACGCGCTCGTTCTGGCGCCGGTGGCGCCGATGGCGCGCGATGAGGCCGTGGCGGGGCCACGCCACAACCACAAGCAGGGACGTCCCGAGGACGAACACGATCAGATTCAACAACGGTGTCGACATGGTTCCTACCGCGTCACGCGAATTTCGGCCGCGGCGTCGCGCCCGATCGCGAATTCCTTTCCGTCCACGCGCATCACGATCGACCCTCCGTAGGGCTCAACTCGAACCACCGCGGCCTCGGTGCCGGGGTAAAGGCCGCGGGCGCCGAGGTAGCGAAGCAGAGCGGCGTCGCGGTCGTCGACTTCGACCACCGTCACCCGCTCCCCGCCTTCGACTTCCGTCAACGAACACGCGTCGACGCGCGTCACGGTTCCGTCGAGCGACGGGATGGGCGCCCCGTGCGGATCCACGGTGGGATGCCCGAGTGCGTTGTCGATGCGATCCTCGAGATCCTCGGAGATGACGTGCTCCATCTTCTCCGCTTCGTCGTGCACGCGATCCCACGGCACGCCGAGCGCTTCGGCGAGATAGGTCTCGATGAGCCGGTGGTGGCGGACCACCTCGGCGGCCGCGGTTTCTCCGCGCCGCGTCAGCTTCACGCCCTGGTAGGGCTCGTGCGTCAGCAGCCCCAGGTCCGCGAGCTTCTTCACCATCGCCGTCACCGACGGCGGCGCGATGCTCATGCGCGCGGCGAGCGACGACGTCGTGGCCCGGTCGCTGTGCTCGAGGATCTCGAAGACGGCCTTGAGGTAATTCTCCATCGACTGCGTCAGGCCGGTGCGCGGATCGAGGACGGCGTCAGGTTTAGCCATAGCTAAAAATAATGCTAATGCAATCCTCATTCCTGGTCAACAGCGGTCTTTGAAAATGTCCATAACTCATTATTTTACAAACAAGTAGAGGATCTGCCCGGCCCGGGGAGGACCAACGCGTGTATGGCGACGGGCGCGCAATCAGCCATCCCGCGCTCCAGAATGCCGTCGCGACGCGCGGCACTTTCCGTGGAACCATCCGGCGATTCTGTTCGTCTTATCGGGCAGGCGCGTCGCTCGGCGCGCCCCGCCCGGCGGACGCTGCACCGCGGGCGACACTCACCCGGCAGACGAGGAGAACGAATGGGTGCCCGCCCCCGTTATCGCGCATCGGAGACGATCGCTCTCGCTGCGCTCGTCGCGGCGGCGTGGACGGCGAGCGCGCTGGGCGGTTCCGAGGCGCCGTCGGTCGATGCGTCCTCGGCGGCCTTCCATCCCAACCCCGTGCTCTCCTTCGACGCGCTCCGCGCGAACACACCCGTCCGTGTCGACGGACGGCTGGACGAGCCGACGTGGCAGTCGGCCGTCGCCGTCCACAACTTCTGCGAGGTCGAGCCCGGCGACAACACGAAGCCCCCCGTCCGGACCGAAGCGATGTTCGCCTACGACGACGACAATCTCTATGTCGCCTTCCGGTGCTTCGACGACGATCCGCGCGCGATCCACGCCACGGTGGCCGATCGCGACGACATCTTCAACGACGACTGGGCGGGCATCGTCATCGATACCTTCCACGACCAGCAGAACGGCTACATGTTCTGCGTCAACCCGCGCGGCATCCAGGGCGACCTCTTCCGGTCGCGCAACAACGAGGACAGCAGCTACGACGCGGTGTGGAGCTCCGGTGGGCAGCTGACGGACTTCGGGTGGACGGCGGAGATAGCGATCCCGTTCCGGAGCATCCGCTTTCCGGATCAGCCGGCGCAGTCCTGGGGATTGCACGTCTTCCGGACGCGCCCGCGCGCCAGCCGCGAGCAGTATTCCTGGATGCCGCTCTCGCGCGATGCGAACTGCTTCTTCTGCCAGGAAGGCACGCTGACCGGAATCCAGGGCATCAACCAGGGACGCAACATCGAGCTGCTCCCATACGTCATCGGCAGCCAGGCGGGCCGGCTCGACGGCGAGGACGATACGGACCTCAACTGGAACAACAACACGGCCGAGGGCGACGCGGGCATCGGACTCAAGTACGGCATCACGCCGAATCACACGCTCGACTTCACCTACAACCCCGACTTCAGCCAGATCGAGGCCGATGCCACACAGATCGACGCCAACCAGACCTTCGCGTTGTTCTACGAAGAGAAGCGCCCCTTCTTCCTCGAGGGCGCCGACCGTTTCAACTCGACCATCAACATGGTCTACACGCGGTCGATCAACAACCCCATCGCGGCGGCGAAGTACACGGGTCGTTCCAGAGCGAATACGGTCTCGATCATGGCCGCGAAAGACGAGACGTCGCCGTACATCGTGCCCTTCGAGGAGAGGAGCGGCGGCGCCCTTTCGGGAGACACGTACTCGGGCGTTCTCCGCTACAAGCGCGATGTGCTTACCGAGTCATTCGTCGGCCTCCTCGGCACCCACCGCCAGTCGGACACCAACGGCGGCCTCAATACGACCGCCGGGCTGGACACGCGTCTGCACCTCGGTGAGCACGTGACGTTCTGGGGGCAGGTGGAGGGCAGCTACACGAAGGAGCCGGACGACACCACGCTCTCGGAAAGCTTCAACGACGTCTCGTTCGGCAAGGACGGGGAGTACACGGGAGCGTTCGACGGCGAAACCTTCGCTGGACATGCGATCTACACCGAGATCTCGCGCAACGGCCGACACGTCAACATGGACCTGTGGTACCAGGACTTCTCCCCCACGTTCCGCGCCGAGACCGGGTTCATCACGGCCAACAACTACCGGTCGGCCGGCTGGTGGAACGACTACCTGTTCCAGTTCGACACCAACCCGGTGGTCGAGCGCATCGAGCCGCAGCTGTCGATGGGCCGGAAATACAACTACGCGGGCGAGTTCAAGGACACGTGGCTGGAGCCGTCGATCTGGTTCCGCTTCAAGAAGCAAACGTACCTGTGGGCCGGCTACCTGTGGAGCGAGGAGAGGTTTGCGGGGGAACTGGTGGACGGCATTCACCGCTGGGAGGGCGACATCGACTCGCGCTTCAGCCGCGCGTTGAGCGCGGGCATCGACTGGCGCTACGGGCACTCCGTGGTCCGCGACCGCGACAACCCCCGCCTGGGGGCCGAGTACTCATACAACGCGTGGCTCGAGCTCCAGCCGACGTCGCAGCTGCTGCTGGCGATGGAGCACCACTGGTTCCGCATCGACGAGATCGAGGGAGGCGCCAGGATCGCCGACACTTACGTGACCCGTGCGCGGCTCACCTACCAGTTCAGCAAGCCGCTGTTCCTGCGCATCGTGGGCGAATACGTCGACGAGTTCCACTCGGTCTCCCTCGACCCGCTGTTTTCCTACAAGATCAACCCCTTCACGGTCTTCTTCGTGGGATCGTCCCACTCCTTCCGGGAATTTCAGGACGACCCGGCCACGACCGCGATCGAGGTCGGGCGACCGGGGTACCGGCAGACCGAGCGAATCTTCTTCCTGAAGTTCCAGTATCTGATCCGCATGTAGGTGCAAACTGCGGTACAGGTGTGGCGAGCCCGCAGAACGTCCGCAACTCTCCCGCGACCGCGACCGTATGGCTCTGTCAGAGGAGGCGCCCGTCAACGATGAGATCTTTGACCATAGTCGCGCTGCTCGTCCTTGCGCCCGCCGCCGCGGGTGCCGTCACCGGCGAATGGATCGGAAAGTGGCGCGCGGACATTGAATACGTACGTGAAGAGATGCCGCAGACACACCCGGATCTCTACCACGCGATGTCAGCCGATGCGTTCAACGACGCGCTCGATTCACTCAGCGCGCGCGTTCCCGACCTCGAGCACCACCAGATCACCGTCGAGCTCATGCGGATCATCGCCACGGTTCATGACGGGCACACGCGCCTGTCCATGCCGCTTGTCGAAAACACCGGCTTCACGCGCGGACACAGCGAGACCCCGCCGCCCGGCGATCCGGCGCTCATGTTCCGGCACTATCCCGTACGTGTGTATGTCTTTTCCGACGGCGTCTTCGTGACACGTGTCGACAGGGCCCACCGGAAGTACGCCGGCGCCCGCGTCGTCGGTATCGGACGCATGACGATCGATGAGGCGATCGCCGCCGTGACGCCGACCATCCAGCGCGACAACGCCATGCAGATCCGCCGCCACCTGCCCGGGCGGCTCGTCGTCCCCGAAGTGCTGCACGCGCGCGGTGTAATCGACGACATGGAGAAGGCGACGTTCGTCCTCGAGACCCACGACGGCAAGCGGCACGACGTCCGCTTCTCGCCCGTCGCCGGCGAAGCGATCGACTGGGTCGACGCCGCTCCCGCGCCGGCGCCCCTCTATCTTCGCGACAATGATCGAAACTTCTGGTTCGAGTATCTCGCCGATTCGCGCACAGTCTACTGGCAGTACAACACCGTATACGACAGCAACGATGAAACCATCGCCCGGTTCGCCGACCGGTTGCTCGCGTTCACCGAAGACCATCCCGTCGATCAGGTCGTCGTCGATCTCCGTCACAACTTCGGCGGCAACAACGGACTCAACCTGGCGCTCATCCACATGCTCATCCGCAGCACGAAGACGCGGGATCCCGGCACGCTCTTCGCCATCGTCGGCCGCCAGACGTTCTCCGCCGCCATGATGTTCTCGATCGACCTCGAGAAACACACCCACGTCATCTTCGTGGGCGAACCCACCGGGTCGTCACCGAACCACTACGGCGACTCGCGCAAGCTCCAGCTGCCCAACACGGGCATCACCGTGCGCGTCTCCACCTTGTACTGGCAGTATTCCAACCCGCACGACGAGCGCCCCTGGATCGAGCCCACGATGCCTGCGCCCGTTTCGTCGCAGGACTTCCTCTCCGGCCGCGACCCCGCGCTCGAAGCCATCCTCGCCGCCGTCGCCCCCACTGGAACTCCCGACCCCGCCGGCACCTGGGCCGGTCGCGTCATCGACTTCAACGCCACCATCCATCTCGACCGCGGGGAGAGCGGCTGGTCGGGATCCCTCGACATTCCCGAGTACGACGCCTACGGGGTTCCGCTACAGTCGATCGCGGCGGACGATGACGGCGTCCGCTTCGTCCTGGTCGACGAGAGCGACAAGCTCGTTTTCGTCGCCCGCTTCCGCGGCGCTCTGCTGGTGGGGGAAGTGACCTACAAAGGGCGCGCGTATCCGTTCGCCCTGGCCCACGCAAGATAGGAGCACGACCGGTGCCGCCGCTGTGCAACGGCGCTCAGAGCCGACCGAAGGCTTTGGCTTCGTCCTGCTTCGAAGTGACTAGTCCCAGGCAGGCATCCCCTGCGCCGCGACTGCGGCAATGGGTGCTAGCCAGGGCAGGTCCTGGGGGGACTAGTCCCGCTTTCATCCTTTGGAGCGATTACCACGCGCTCGCACCCCACATATACTTACCCTCGCCATGCGGTCAACTCACGCCGCGGATGTGGCGTTGTTCGAGTTGACACTTCTGTATCACAACGAAACAGGTCGGAGGAGTCTCCATCATGAACAGAGCAGCAGTTCTTCTATTGGGCGGGGCGCTACTCGTCGCCGCCGGTACCGGGTGCTCCTGGAATAACGCAGCCAAGGGCGGAGCAATCGGCGCGGGTGCCGGCGGAGCCGCGGGTGGCGTTATCGGGCATCAGTCAGGAAACACCGCCGTTGGTGCCATCATCGGGGCGGCAGTCGGCGGAGCGGCCGGGGCAATCATCGGCAATGAAATGGACAAGCGAGCCGCGGAGATAGACGCCGATCTCGCGGGAGCCAAGATCGAGCGGGTGGGCGAAGGAATCAAGATCACGTTTGATTCGGGCCTTCTTTTCGATTTTGACAAGTCGGACCTGCGACCGCAGGCACAGACCAACATCGCGAACCTTTCCAAGATCCTGAACAAGTATCCAGACACGGACATCGTCGTTGAAGGAGACACGGACAATATCGGTACCTCGGAGTACAACGTGTCGTTGTCCGATCGTCGCGCCAAGGCGGTGTCCAACTATATGGTAAGCCTGGGTGTTTCCGGTTCGAGAATCTCCAATATCGGTTTGGGCGAGACGAACCCGGTCGCGTCAAACGATACGGACTCCGGTCGCCAGCTGAACCGCCGCGTCGAAGTGGCCATTTTTGCGAACGATAAACTCAGGAAAGAAGCCGAAAAACAAGCCAGCCTGAACTAGCAGCGGATCGTCTGGCGGATCGATCGCGCTTTCGTGCCCCTTGTGATCCAGGAGGTGGTAGTGAAGAAGCTCTTTGCGTCCTCAGTATTCCACCCGGACCATGGGAGACATTCTGGAAGCGCGGCAGCATCGGTTATCTTCTCGGGGTCGCTCTTCATGACTAGCTCTCTTTTCATCCCTTGGGCCGATTCACGGGCCGGGGCATTCCGACTACAATCCCTTCATCCAGCATTGCCCTGCACCGTCTCCGCGACGCCGACACCATCCTCATCGAGGAACAATTGGCAGATAGTCGAGCGCGTTTGAAGCGAAGTTGTTCACCCAGTTGGACGTGAACGTCGTTCGGCGGGTCCTCTAGCCGCTGATTCTCATGATCGTCGGTTCGCGCTGATCCGGCATGCACGTTGTTTTCTTGTTACTCAGGGGGTTCCCCGATGAAAACGCTTTTCGCCTTTCTCATAGCTGCGGCCGTGGTGCTTGCAAACGCACCGCTATCGATGGCCGGTGACAAGGACTCCACGGACTCCACGACCACAGTCAGCGATGAGTCACAACGGATGATGAATGCCACAACCACTCTCGAGGAAGTAATCGGCATTCCCGAGAACGGCATTCCGCAGACAATGTTCGATAACGCCGCCGCTATCATCGTGATTCCGAGCCTTGTCAAGGCGGGGTTCATCATCGGCGCCAAGCGTGGAGAAGGCGTGATGTCAATTCGCGGCGAAAAGGGTTGGGGCCACCCCGCCTTTGTGAATCTGACCGGTGGCAGCATTGGTTGGCAGGCCGGCGTGAGTTCCACCGACCTCATCCTGGTTTTCATGAGTGAGAAGAACGTCAAGGCGCTTCTCAACGGCGAGTTCACCCTGGGCGCGGATGCGGCCGTCGCGGCGGGACCGGTAGGCCGCGAGGCCAGCGCCGGAACCAATCTATCGGCAAAAGCGGAAATCTACAGCTACTCGCGTAGCCGCGGTCTCTTTGCCGGCGTCGCGATCGACGGATCTCAACTCGGTATCGACAACGACGCAACCGCCCGTTACTACGGCGATGGGATGACGGCCAGCAAGGTACTGTACGAAACACACGACAAGGCGCCGGAAAGCGCCGAACATTTCAAGCTAACGCTCAACAACCTGACAAAGAAATCCTAGTTGGTGGATTGAGGCCGGCGACGGATCAACCCGCCGTTTCCGGTCTGGTGACCCTGGATGCTTACTTCTTAAAGGAGCCCGAATATGCTTTGGACCATTGCCGCCATCCTGCTGATTCTCTGGCTGCTTGGATTGCTCACGTCGACCACTTTGGGCGGCGCGATTCACGTGTTGTTGGTCATCGCACTCGTGGTGATCGTTCTTCGCTTCATTCAGAGGCGACGTGGGAACAGTTAGCTGGTCTCCTGGACTGGTTCGGAACGTGTGCCAAGGGCTCGAAAGGACATTCCCAAAACATGGAGAGTGGCAAATGAAGAAACTATACCGCCTGCTGAGCACGATGATTGTGGCAGTGTTGGTTTTCGCGGTTAGCCCGCTACAAGCCTCGGATACTGACGGAAAGTGGGGGTTGGGCCTGCACGGCGGAGGGTACAAGCTCGGCTTGACCGACCACTCCGATGCCTGGACGCCCGGCTGGCTCGCCAACGCCAATTTGGAGTACGGCGTCACCTCGAAATTTTCCATCGGCGTGGAGGGGAGCTGGATGCAGACCTACCTGGCCGACTTGAGCGAAGGCTCCAAGTTGGAGGACGGCGCGAAGCTGTCGACGAAGAAGGTGCCGGATGGTCCGCGCCAGCGCGCCTATGTGGCCGGACTGGTCGCCGAGTATCATTTTCTCCCCGATAGTCGCTGGTCACCGTATTTTCTCGGCGGAACCGGAGTTTACCTCTGGAAATGGACCGACAAGGACGGCAACACATTGTTGTCCGACGACCCGGCACTGGACGACAACGCCCTCCCCAACGACCCACGAATCGGCACCAAGATCCCTCCGGCGGACAAGGCCGGAAATCCCTACGAACTGAAGGACCAGGAACTGTACGTCATGGTCGGGTTGGGGCTGGAGTTCTTTCCTGCCGACGCTCTCTCCCTGGAACTGGGCGCCAATTTCCGTTATCTGACCCACCTCCTAACCAGCTACACGGGCGATCAAGACATCGTTGGATCCGACCCGGGGCAACTGGACCTGCCCAAAGCAATCGGGGAAGTTTATGCCGGACTGACCTTCCATTTCGGGAAGGGATGCCCGGCCTCCGTCGCCGCCGCGGCGGGAAACCCCACCAGCGGACCGGTACCGTTGACCGTGCGGTTTGACGGCTCGGTCACCGGAGGGTGTCCGGAGTACACCTACGATTGGAACTTCGGCGACGGCGCAACCAGCAGCGATCAGAATCCCAGCCATACCTATACGATGGAGGGCAACTACTTTGCGTCGCTGACGGTCACGGATTCCAAAGGAAACTCTTCGCAGAGCAGCGTTCCGGTCACGGCCAGTTGCCCAACCCTCACCGCCGCGGCGTCGGGAACTCCCACCAGTGGAACGGCTCCGTTGGTGGTGAACCTCAAGGGCTCCGCGAACGGCGGATGTCCGCCCATCACCTACAGTTGGGATTTCGGTGACGGAAGCAAGAGCGCCGAGCAGAATCCCAGCCACACGTACCAGGCAGAGGGCAACTACGAGGCCTCGTTGACAGTCACGGACTCCAAGATGAGCACCAGTCAGAACGCGGTTGCCATAACGGCCGCCGAGGAATTTGTGCCGACACCGGAGAAGCCCCTGATCCTGAAGGGGGTCAATTTTGAGTACGACAAGGCTATCCTTCTCCCTTCGTCAATGCAGATACTCGATCGTGTAGCCGCGAGTTTGATCAACCACCCGGATGTGAAGATCGAAGTCGGCGGGTATTGTGATTCCGACGGCAGTGACTCATACAATCTCAAACTCTCCGACCGTCGCGCGAAAGCAGTGCGGGACTACCTGATCAAGAAGGGAGTGCCGGCGACCCGCATGACGGCCAGAGGGTATGGAGAAAGCCAGCCCATAGCGGACAACAAGACGGCCGAGGGAAAGGCCCAAAATCGCCGGGTGGAATTGAAGAGAATGCCCTAAGCACCCGAAAGCCGGGCAAAAGGGGCGCCGGCGCCGAATTTGTCGACCAGGCGCCCCTGCCCGGCTATCAGGATATCGAACCGGCCCATGCGACCGGATGCGAAACGAACTTCGAGAGGAAGATCGGATCATGAATAAGATGCGCGGCTTCGGCCTGCTTGTGTTTGTACTCGCCACAATGTGGGTACTCGCTGCCTCCACCGGCTCGCAGGCCCAGGGAAAAGGGCAGGAAAAGGACAAGAGTGAGAAGGACAAGAAGAATAGCGAGCAAATGGTGGAGAAAGAAAAGCGGGGCAACGACAAGTCCGGGAAGGAACATGGAGAAGGTTCCAAGTCTGAGCAGATCAAGAAGGTCAAGTACAAGCCCCGTCAAATGACTGACAAAGACATGATGGAATGGACCGATGGGAATCCCCCGGGATGGCAGCGGGGCGAGAAGACCGGATGGCAAGGTGCCGGCATGCCCCCGGGACAGATGAAAGGCCACGAGAAAGATATGGCTCGTGTCTATCCCCCGGGTTGGGAAGCGTGGGACATGAAAAGAAGAGATGAATGGAACAACCAGCTGGATCAGTCGAGGGCCAGGATTGTCGAACGGATCCGGGCCCGGAAGGATCTGTCGTCCAAAGATGAGCAGAGCGCGCTCATTTCGCTGGATGGGGCGGCGCGTAAAGGGGTGCCGCTCGAACATGTCGAAGCAAACATGAACAAAGCGATCACCCGAGGGACGCGTGGTCGGGACATCGAGACAATGACCCGTGCCATGTCATACGGCGCCGACAAGGATACCGACTACAACCGTCTCGATCGTTCCATAGACAAGAATATGAAAGCGGGTGTAACCGGCGACGACCTCGCGCTCTCGATATACAAGGCGATCGACGAACAGCATCCGCCGAAATCCGAAGAAGCGGTCAAGAAGCCCTGGTGGAACTGGATGTTCGGGAGCTAGCGAATGCGGGACCATAGATCACCGCAGCACGCTCTATCCGCCGGACGCCCCTATCAGCCAAAGGGCTCATCGAGGAGTTTGTTGGTAATCACTTGAGTAACAAGTCAGAAAGCGAGGAAACTCATGAGTAAGATACTGGTGACATTCGTGGTCGTGATCGCCCTGGCGTTCAGTATGACCGCGTGCGGGAACAAGACGCCATCCGAGAAGGCCAGGGCCACCGGCGACGCCGTCGGCGATGCCGCCAAGACCACCGGCGACGCCGTTGGCGATGCTGCCAGGGCCACCGGCGACGCCGTCGGCGATGCCGTGCAGGCTACGGGCGAGTTCCTGAATCAGCCGAAGGACGTGGACATCAAGGCCGCCGAGGAGAGGCTCGACACGATCGAGAAGAACTGGCATGCCTTGCTGGCTAAGGCCGCACCGACCACCGACGAGGCGAAGGTCGAACTGCAGGAGGCGAGCGATCAGATGGACGAGGCCCTCGCCACGGCCAAAGCAAAACTCGTAGAGGCGAGAGACGCCAGTGACGAAGACTGGCAGCAGAACGTCAAGCCCGCACTCGACGCCGCTCTGCAGAAGTCACAGA
>CAZCQM010000068.1:0-13529 GCA_964500785.1 uncultured bacterium | reverse complement strand
ATCGTGGCCCTGGGGGCGGTCTCGGGCCTTCTTCTGGCGACCACACCGCACGCCATGCGCGTTCCCCTGCTCGTCCTGATCGCGCTCGGTGTGACGCTGGGGCTCGGGTACACCGCGCCGCCGCTCAAGCTGAGCTACCGCGGTCTCGGGGAGATCGACGTCGCCTTCACCCACAGCATCTACGCCGTGCTGGTCGGCTGGGTGGCGCAGGGGGGGTCGGCGTCGAGCCAGATCCCGTACCTGGTCGGCATGCCCGTCTTCTGCGCGGTGCTCGCGGCGAACACGCTGGCGGGGATCCCCGACCACGCCGCGGATGCGGGCGCGGGAAAGAAGTCGTACAGCGTCATCTTCGGCCAGCCGAAGGCGGCCGTCATCGCTATGGCGGCCGCGGTGGCCGCCGCGGTGGCGGGGCTGCTCCTGTGGCACGACGGCATCGTGTCGGGATGGATCGGCGCCGCGTTCGCGCTCACGGTTCCGCACGCCGTCGCGCTCGCCGTCATTCTCGTCCGGTTCATCCGGTCCAGCGATTACGACCGTCGCATCGACTCGATCCTGGCCACCGCGCTCAGCTTCATCACGTGGTTCGGCCTCATCCCCTTCGTCTATTTCCTGTGGCTGGCACGCGCCATATCGTAGCCGCCGTCGCCGTCGGCGCGCTGGCGTCGGGGGGCACGGCCGGCGCGGAGACGCCCGCGCCCGGCGCCGAGCACTACGTGTACACGGCCACGCCGGGCGACGAAGACACCGGCGACGTCGAGACGCACCGGATCGACATCACGACGGACTCGAGCGGCGTGGTCTACGCCTTCGAGACCGACCTCGGCGACGGCCGCGAGCGCGGGTGGATCCGGACGCAGCCCGACGGCACGTTCCTCGGCGCGGTGCGGATCGTCGCTGACGGGGACGACGCGGTGGTGGAAACGGACACCCTGCGCGTGGAGGGGCCGGATCTGGTCATGATCCGGGTGAGGGGAACGGAGGCGGAGACGAAACGGGCCTCGCTGCCGGCCGAGCCGCTGGCGGTCGACGCGTCGCTTCTCGTCCGGTTGCGCAGCTTCCCACTCGGGGAACACGCGTCGCGCCAGATGTTCATGGCCGACTGGTCGCAGCGGACCGTTCACGTCGACGTCCACGACCGCGGGCTCGAAACCATCATCGTACCCGCCGGGACCTTTTCGTGCTACCGTATCGAGGTCGTGATCAAGGTGTTCATTTTCCGCCCGAAGATCACGTTCTGGATCAGCGAGGCGCCGCCGCATTTTCTGGTGCAGCACCGGGGCAAGCGCGGGCCGTTCACTCCCGTGTTCCACACCGAGCTCGTGGAGAAAGGGCAGCCATGATTGCAGCCATTTTCCGGGCCACGATCTTGACCCTCGCCGTCGTGGCTTTCGTCGCCGTTCTGGGCCTGTTCGTCATGGCGGGGGTGGCCTCGGTACACGGCGTCAGCATCCCGGTGCCGAGCACCAGCTTCGTCGCCTCGCTGCAGGCCGACTACAGCGACGCATACCGGGCACCGCTCGAGTTCAACACGTACCGGGACATCGCTCAACTGACGGAGTACATCTCGCACAACGGCGAGCGCGAGTCGTATCGCGGCGACAACGAGATCATCTACGAGGGGCGCGCGCCGGGGATCCAGTACTTCGTGTCCTACATCCTGGACAAGACCACCGTCCCCCAGACGCTGACGATGGTCACGTCCGTGCGCCTGCTGAACCGCAGGGGCCGCTACTTCTGGACGGTGTTCAAGCCGATCTACCACCGGCTCGCCCCCTATCTGGTCGATCGCCTCGTGCAAGCGGCGCCGCTGTGAGCGCGCGCCGCGGGGCGCCGGTCGCAGCCGCGGTCGCCGGCCGTTGCGCGGGGCGGGCGGACCCGTTATGATGCCTTCGTCCCGCCCCGAACCGGAACGGCGGGCGTACAACGACGACCCCCCTTCACAACTCCATATGTATAAAAGACTTACGATTTGTTTCCTCGCGTGCATCGGATTCCTGACCGCGGGCGCCGGCGCTTCGCGCGCCATCGATGTGGTCGGTTCCCTGGGCGATCCGGTGACGGCCACCGGGTACGTCTCGCTCTCCAACGTCCCGCAGGGCGGCAACGCCCGGGTGGCGGTGGCTATCGCGATTCGCGCCCCGTGGCACGTCAACGCGAACCCGGCGAGCGAGGATTACCTGGTCCCGACCGAGGTCGCCTTCCAGCCGGCCGAGGGCATCACCGTGAGCCAGCTCGTGTACCCCGCCGGCGTGGAGAAGAAGCTCGGCTTCTCCGAGACGCCGCTTCGTCTCTACCAGGGAACCGTATACGTCGGCGCGACGATCGACGTCGCCGCCGACGCGCGCGTGGGCGTGGACACGCTCACCGCCACCGTGACCTACCAGGCCTGCGATAACGAGAAGTGTCTCCTGCCGCAGACCGTCGACGTGGCCATCCCCGTGGTCGTCTCGTCGCCGCGCGACGCGGTGGACTTCGCGAACGCGGAGATCTTCGATCATATCGACTTCGGCCCCGCGGCTACGACGGGCGGGGGGAATGAATCCGAGGCCGGAAACCTGCGGCGCACGATCGCCAGCCGCGGATTGTTCTTCGGGTTCATCCTGGTGTTCCTGGGCGGGCTCGCGCTCAACCTGACCCCGTGCGTGTATCCGATGATCCCCATCACGGTGAGCTACTTCGGCGGACAGGCGAAGGGCCGCGGCTCGCGGACGGTGCTGTTCGCCACGCTCTACTTGCTGGGGATGGCAACGACCTATTCGGCTCTCGGGCTGGTGGCCGCCTTCACCGGCAGCATCTTTGGAAGCGCGCTGCAGAACCCGATCGTCGTCGGCGTGATCGCGCTGATCATGGTCGGACTGGCCATGTCGATGTTCGGGTTCTACGAGATCCGCGTCCCGGCGCGTCTGAGCGGTATTGCGGGCACGGCCAAACAGGGCGCGATGGGATCGTTCCTGATGGGGCTGACGGTGGGTATCGTGGCGGCGCCGTGCATCGGCCCCTTCGTGCTGGGGCTGTTGACGTTCGTGGGTGAGGCCGCCAACCCGCTCCTCGGCTTCTCGCTCTTCTTCGTGCTGGCGCTGGGCCTGGGTCTGCCCTTCGTCGTGCTGGCCATCGCGTCGGGGAACATCTCCCGCCTGCCCAAGTCCGGCGAGTGGATGGAGTGGATCCGAAAGCTCTTCGGCGTGATCCTGCTCGGCATGGCCGTGTACTTCCTGCGCTCGCTGGTCAGCGATCCGGTCTACTACGGCCTGCTCGGCGCGGTGCTCGTCATCGGTGGGGTGGTGCTGGGATTCGTCGTCCGCGTGCGGAGCCGCGTGCTCTTCTTCAACGCGTTCCGGCGCTTCGTCGGCGTGGCCGTCCCACTGTACGGTCTCTACCTGATCCTGGCGCCCGGCAACATCCTGGGCCGCCACCAGGAGGCCGGTATCGCCTGGATTCCATACGCCGAGGCTGCGCTGGAAAAGGCGACCGAAACGGGCAAACCCATCGTCATCGACTTTTCGGCGGAGTGGTGCCTTCCCTGCCGGGAGCTGGAGCGGGAGACGTTTTCCGCCCCCGAGATCGTGAGCGCGGCCCGCGGCGTCGTCCCGCTGAAGGCCGACCTCACCCAGCACGGCTCTCCCGACGTGAGGTCGCTGCGCCGCAAGTACTCCATCCGCGGCGTCCCGACCATCGTCTTCATCGACAAGTCGGGCAAGGAGCGCAAGGATCTTCGCGTCGTCGAGTTCATCGACAAGGACGAGTTCCTCAAGCGGCTGAACGACCTGACAGGTTAGCCCATGCGACTGGTGAGTTTCGGTCCGGCGGGGGAAGAGCGCCCCGGCGTCGTCGCCGGCGACGCGATCGTCGACCTGTGCGCCGTCGACCCGGATCTTCCGCGGACCGTGCGCGACATTCTGTCGCGCGGCGCGCTGGAAGCGGTGCGCGGGATCGAGGCGCGGGCGGGCTCCCTCGCGCGGGAGCACCTCCGGCCGCTGGGAAGTGTGCGCCTGGGGCCCCCGATCATCAACCCGTCCAAGATCATCTGCCTGGGCCTCAATTACGCCGACCATGCCGCGGAGCAGGGCAAGACCGCGCCCGACTACCCGATGATGTTCGCCAAGGGTCCCAATTCGCTCGCGGGCGACGGAGACACGGTGCCGTATCCACCGGGTGTCGAACAGTACGACTACGAAGTCGAGCTCGCGTTCGTCGTGGGGACGCGCGCCCGGCGCGTCGCGCTCGGTGACGCCTATGCGCACGTGGCGGGCTACACCGTCTTCATGGACCTTTCCGCGCGCGACCTCCAGGCCCGCGAGCGCCAGTGGTTCCGGGCCAAGAGCGCCGACGGCAGCGGGCCGCTGGGTCCGTGGCTGGTCACGCGGGACGAGATTGCGAATCCGCACGATCTCGGCATCTCGCTCACACTCAACGACGACACGATGCAGTCCAGCCGGACGGACCGTATGAACTTCACGGTCGACTTCCTCGTCCACCACATTTCGCAGACCGCCACACTCGAGCCCGGGGACATCGTCGCCACGGGCACCCCGGCCGGCGTGGGCGTCTATCGCACTCCCCCGCGGTTCCTCGGGCGCGGCGACCGCCTGGTCGGAACCATCGAGCGCATCGGCTCGCTCTCGTGCACGATCGGGTGAGTGCCCCCCGGGCAGACGTCGGGTCCGCGCGAAAACGCATCCTGGTGGTGTCTCCGTGGGAGAGCGTGTGGTCGCTCGGCACCGACGACGACGTCCAGGCCGGGGTCTCCGACGACGACCGCTTCATCGACGGCTTCTCCCGCGCCGGCTACGAGCTCCACTTCCTGCGGCCGCGCGCGCGCCGGCGTGACGAGCGCGTTCGCACCCACGAGTACCCCAACTTCTTCCGCGCCACGCGCGCCTTTCCAACCGCGGTGCGGCGCCTGCTCTGGCCGCTCCTGTTCCATCTGGTGGTGGTGCCCCGCGCGTGGCGCATCGTCCGCCGCGTGCGGCCTGACGTCGTGCTCGGGCACTCTCACTATTCGACCGTCGCGACCTGGTGGTGCGGGCGACGTTCCGGTGTTCCCACCGCGGTCAAGCTCTTCGGGGTCATGGATCTCGTGCACACCGAATGGCCGGCACCCAGATACTGGTTCAAGAACATCGAGCAGCTGCTGGCGCTGCGGTTTCCGCAGGATGCGTGGATCGTTCTCGACGACGGGACGCGCGGGGAGGACGTCCTGCGCGGGCGCGGCATCGCGCCGGAGCGGATTCACTTCCTCCCCAACGGCCTCGACGTCGAGTGGATGGACCATCCCATCGACCGCCGGCAGGCGTGCGAGCGCTTCGGGCTCCCGCACGACCGGCGCGTCGTTCTGTTCCTGTCCCGCATCGTCACCTCCAAGCGGCCCCTGGACTTCGTGAACGCCGCGGCGCACCTGGTGCGCGCCGGACGGCGCGAAGCCGTCTTCGTCGTGGCGGGAGACGGCCATCTGCGGGCGGCGTGCGAGCGTGCCGTCGCCGGCGCCGGTATGGACGACCAGTTCCACTTCCTCGGGACGATTCCCCACCGGGACGTTCCCGCGCTCATGGCGGCATCCGATCTCTTCGTCTCGACCAGCACGCTCACCAACCGGGCGCTGCCCACGTGCGAAGCGATGATCTGCGGCGTCCCGGTGATCGCCTACGACACCGGAGACACGGCGACCGTGGTGCGCCCGGGGGAGACGGGGGCGCTGGTCGCGGACGGCGACGTCGGCGCGCTGGCCGACGCGATCGAACTCCTCCTCGAGGGCGACGGCGCCCGGACGCGCATGTCGGAAGCCGCCGTGCGCCTGGCGCGGGAGACATTCGTGTCGTGGGACGCGCGCATCGCCATGGAGATGCGGATCATCGACGACCTCGCGATGCGGCGGGACGGCGGCGGTCACGGCGCATGAAAAAAATGGCGACCGCTGAGCGCGGCCGCCATGGTTCGGTTTCTGTTCGCGGATTCCTCAGGAGCTCTCGTCGAGCAGCTGCTTGACCGCCATCTCCAGCTGTTTCCCCCGCAGGGACTTGTAGCGGATCTTCCCGTGGCGGTCGACGAGGAGCGTGGTCGGAATGGACTGGACCCCGTACATGCGGGCCACATCGTTGTTCCACCACTTGCCATCGAAATACTGCGGCCACTCGATCTTCTGCTGCTTGAGGTACGCATCCAGCTTGTCGCGCGACTGATCGAGCGATATCCCCACGATCTCGAACCCGTCGTCGTGGTACTTGCCGTAGATCCCCTTCACGTTGGGCATTTCCGCGATGCAGGGGCCACACCACGTGGCCCAGAAGTCGATCAGCAGCACCTTGCCCTTGTATTTCGAAGGCGACAACGTCTCGCCCTTGATGCTCTTGACGTTGAACGCGATGGGCTCGGAACCGACGGCGACCTTGCGCTCGGCCGACAGGCCGGCGAGATTGCTCTGCGCGTACTGGGTGAGGCGCGAGTTCACGTCCGAATACCGGGACAGGACGGTCTTGTAGGAGCTTTCCGAGTCGTCGTACTTACCGAGCCCCTTGTACGACTCCGCGAGATAGAAATACGCATACGCGACCTTCTCCCGCTCCGAGTCGTCCGCCTTGCCGATGAACTCGTTCAACAGCTTCACCGCGCCGTCATAGTCCGACACGCTGTAGCTCATTGCGCCGAGCTGGAACGTCGCGTCGGAGGCCTCGGGAGTATTCGGATACCTGGAGCGAAACGCCGTCAGCAGCGACTCGATCCGACGGAACGTCGACTGCTGCAGCTCCGGCGAGCCGGACTTCATGGACTGCTTGGACAACCGTTCGATCTGATCGGTCAGGGCCTGGTAGACCTCGGTGGCGTTGGCGCCGTCGGGCAGCTCCGCGCCGCCGGTGTCGTCGGACACGGCGGGGATGCCGAGCGGCTTCGTCTCTTCCCCCTGCACCTGCGCCGGCGCCTGCTGGCTCTGCGCGACGGCCTCGGTCGACGCGGCTCCCGCCCTGTCGCCCGCGGCGGGCTTGCGCGTGGCAGCGATCAGAATTCCCCCCAGCAGGAACAATCCCGCCAGCGCCGCTACAAAATACGTCTTTCGCGTCATGTCACGTCCTTACATCGCCCGGGCGACGGCCAGCACGCGTATCGCCGGCTCGAGCGGATCGTTGGTGTGGATGATCATCTCCGCGCTTTCCTTCTCTCCCTCGCGGTTCTTCGCGGGGGGATGGAACGTGACCAGCACGCGATACTGCCTGCCCGGCATCACCGGTTCGACCGAGGCATCGAAGTTCACGTTATCGCTCGACACATTCGTGATCGAGAATTCGCTCGCCGACTTGGACACGATGACGCTCTTTGTGACCGGATCGCCTTTCGTAACCGCATCTCCGAAGCGCACCGGGCCGAAGTTGAGTGTACTGGGACTCACCAGGATGTTGCCCCGGGTCATGATGTGGACCTGAACGTTCGTCGCCGGCGCGTGCTTGCTGTTGGTGTGCAGGGCCAGCGCCCCGTACGTCGACATCGTCGGCAAATACGGGTTCTTGTAGACCGTGACCTCGTACTCGCCGTGATTCTCCGTCGGCTCTACCGTGTACGTAATCTTGTCATCCACGTCGGACGTCACGCCCGTCACCTTGAAGTTGTCGTCGCCCTCGTTCGACGTGACGCGGAACGACTTGCTGATCGGTTCGCCGTACCCCCCGTGGAGGACGACGGTTCCCGGCGGGCTCAGGTTGACGTAAGGAACCTTGTTACCGGTTATGGTGAGCGTGAACTTCGGCTTGTCCGGATCGTTGCACGTTACCGTTGCCGTCTTCCGGAACTGTCCGCTGACCCTGCTTCCCGTCACCGCGATCTCGATTTTCCCCTCCTGACCAGGAGGAATGGCCTTGTCGAACTTGGCCACCGTGCAGCCTCACCCAGGCTTCACGTCTACAATGACGAGATCCGCCTTTCCGGTGTTACGAATCACGAATGTATGGTCGTAGACGTCCTTCGGGTAGACCGTGCCGACATCGAAGATCTTCTCCGGAACTTCGACCGCCGGCCCCGTCTTGTCCTCCGCCCTCGCGTTCCCCGGGGCGATCGCCGGCGCCGTCGCCAGCGCCAGGACCATACATACGGCTGTGACCCATCGACTGTTCATCGTACCTCCGGTCCTTCCTCTGTCGCCGATCGGCGTCCCCGCTTACAGGGCCCGCGCGATCAAATTGACCCGGACGGACGGCTCGTGGGGGTCGTCCGTGGTGATGATCATCTCGCCCATTTCCCGCTGAGAGATTTCCTTCTCCGCCGGGGGGACGAACGTGACGTCAACCTTGTACTGCTTGCCCGCCTGGACCGGCGCCACCTTGGCGGTGAAGTTCTTGTTGCTGATCGAAATGTCCTTGATCGTGAACTCCCCGGTGGTCCGCAGGACCATGATCGACTTGGTCACGGGTTTGCCCGGTCCCTTGTTTCCGAAAGGCACCGTGCCGTAATTCAAGGTCGACGGGGTCACGCTGATCGACCCCTTGGTCATCACGTGCACCTGGATGATCGCGTCCGGCGATTTCTCGCTGTTCGTGTGCACCGTGATGGCGCCGTACGCCGACGACGTGGGAAGGTTGAGCTTCTTCTGGACGTGGAGCACGTACTCGCCCTTCTTCGTTCCCGGCTTGTAATCGTAGCTGATCTTGTCGTCCACGTTCGACGTCACGCTGAGGATCTTGAGATCGAAGTCCTTCTCGTTGGACGACAGCGTGATGGTCTTCTCCACCGGCTCGTCGTACCGGCCGTGCAGGTAGACGGTGCCCTGGGGATGAACGGCGATGTAGGGGATCTCGTTGCCCGCGATCGTCAGCGTCAGCTCGGGATGGTCCGGATCGTTGCACCGGACGGTCGCCGTCTTGGTGAATTCGCCGTGCACGCGTCCGCCGTCGAGGACCAGCATGATCTGGCCTTCGCCCCCGGGCGCGATGACCGAATCGAACTGGGCGACCGTGCAACCGCATCCGGGGTGGACGGACTCGATGACGAGGTCCGCTTTCCCGCGGTTGTGGACGGCAAACGCGTACTCGTACTTCGGACGCTCGAACACGTCTCCGAAGTCCTGTCTCATCTTCGGGATCTCGATGGCTGGCTTGGCGTCCGCCGCGCCCGTCGGGGGATCGGCAGGGGCGACGCCCGGGACCGCCAGCGCGACGAGAACCCAGGCATATTTCGCCAGATAGCGTATTTTCATGACTTCTCCTGCAAGCTCTATGGTGGCAACGACTAACTCGATCGGCGGCGCCGGGCCGCCTCTGGCAGCTAGGGTATTATACAGCCACGTTCAGCGAGGTTCCACGCTGTTTTGAGCAGGAACCGCGCCGGAACGGGCCAGATGCAATTGCCGAATCGCTTGCGCCGTGGTATGTTACCCGAGTCGACGCCCTTCGGGGCGTTCTTGCGGAGCCAAAATCGCACCAAATTTGTCCGTATTCATCATGATGCTGCCATGTCGCCGATTCAACTGCGTCTCATCCGGCCCAACCAGGGGTCCGAGAGCGAGTCGATTCTCTCACGGATCGGCCGCACCCCGCTGTTCCGTCTCGAGCGAATAGACCGCCGCTTCCCCCACGTCTCCATCTACGCGAAGGCGGAGTGGCTGAATCCCGGCGGCTCGGTCAAGGACCGCGCCGCGCTCCGGATGGTGCTCGCCGCCGAGCAGGCGGGCCGCCTGCGCCCGGGCATGACGCTCCTCGATGCCACATCGGGAAACACGGGCATCGGATACGCCATGATCGGCGCGGCGCGCGGGTATCCGGTCCACCTCACGCTCCCCGCCAACGCCAGCCCGGAACGGATCCGCATCCTCCAGGCCTACGGCGCCCGGCTGACGCTGACACCAGCCGTGCTGGGGGTCGACGGCGCCATCGAAGAGGCCCGTCGTATCGCGGCGTCGGACCCGGACCATATCGCCTACCTGAACCAGTACGACAACGACGACAACTGGCGAGCGCACTACGAGGGCACGGCGTGGGAGATCTGGAACCAGACCGCGGGATGCCTCACCCACTTCGTGGCGGCGCTGGGGACCAGCGGGACGTTCGTCGGCACGGCGCGGCGGCTGCGGGAGCTCAATCCGGCCGTGCGCTGCATCTCCGTCCAGCCCGACTCCCCCTTCCACGGCCTGGAGGGCATGAAGCACATGGCGAGCGCCATGGTGCCGGGGATCTACGACCCGGCGCTCGCGGACGACAACGTCGAGATCCGCACCGAGGACGCCTATCGCGCGGTCAAGCGGCTCATCCGGGAGGAAGGCATGCTGGTGGGCGTGTCGTCGGGTGCCGCCGTCGCCGCGTGCATCGAGGTCGCCCGGCGCCTTCCCCCGGACCGGCCGGCCATGATCGTCACGATCTTCCCCGACAACGGCGAGAAGTACCTCGGCGAGCGTTTCTGGGAAGAGACACCGGAGGCGGAGTCCGACGAAGCCTCGGCGCCGTCGCTGGCGAGGCTCGAGGAGGAGCACCCGTGATCCGCATTCCGGAGGAGCTGCTGGCCGGGATCCGCGCCCACGCCGAGCGCGACTACCCGCACGAGTGCTGCGGGGCCCTGCTGGGACGCGAGGCCGCGGAGGACGGAAACGCCGTCAAGGCGGTCGCGGCCCTCCGCGCCGCCGACAACCGGCGCGAGGCGGATGCGGCGCCGCGGAGGTTCCTCATCAGCGCCGACGACTACCGCCGCATCGAACGCGACGCGCGCGACGCGTCCCTCGACGTGCTGGGTTTCTATCATTCCCACCCCGACCACCCGGCGGCCCCGTCCGACTACGATCGCGAGCACGCGCTCCCCGGGTACTCGTACGTGATCGTCTCGGTGCGCGGCGGCCGCGCGGCGGAGATTACGAGCTGGGTGCTCGACGACGATCGATCCGCATTCGGACCCGAACCGATGACCGTTCCTCCGGGGACGGCATCACGCAGGAGCAGGTGATCGAGATGGCCACGACGATTCTCATTCCATCGGCGCTCCGCCGCTTCACCGGCGCGCGCGATTCCGTGGAGGTCGAAGCCGCCACCGTCGGCGAGGCGCTCTCGCGGCTCGTCGCCGAGCACGGCGACCTCCGCAAGCACCTCTACGACGAGCACGGCCGGCTGCGCAGCTTCGTGAACGTCTATGTCAACGACGAGGACGTGCGCTACCTGGACCGCGACGCGACGCGCCTGCAGGCGGGCGACGTCGTCAGCATCGTGCCGTCGATTGCGGGCGGCGCGCCGCGGCCCGACGTGTACGCGGTGGAGGGGCTGTCGCGCGACGAGGTGAAACGCTACAGCCGCCACCTGATCATGCCCGAGGTGGCGATCGAGGGGCAGCTCAAGCTGAAAGCGGCGAAGGTCCTCCTCATCGGCACGGGCGGTCTCGGGGCGCCCGCGGGCCTGTACCTGACCGCGGCCGGGGTGGGACGCATCGGGCTCGTCGACTTCGACGTCGTCGACACCACCAACCTGCAGCGGCAGGTGGCGTTCGGCACGAAGGACGTCGGCCGCTCCAAGCTCGAAGCGGCGCGCGACCGCCTCCACGACCTCAACCCGGAGATCGAGTTCGTCCTGCATGAGATGCGCCTCACGCGCGACAACGCGCTGGACGTGATTCGTCCCTATGATATCGTCGTCGACGGCACGGACAACTTCCCGACGCGCTATCTCGTCAACGACGCGTGCGTGCTGCTCGGGAAACCCTACGTTTACGGGAGCATCTTCCGGTTCGAGGGTCAGGTCACCGTGTTCGCGGGCGGCGAGAGTCCGTGCTATCGCTGCCTGTACCCGTCACCGCCACCGCCCGGGCTCGTGCCGAGCTGTGCGGAGGGAGGCGTCCTCGGCGTGCTGCCGGGCATCGTGGGCTCCATTCAGGCCGCGGAAGCGATCAAGTGGATCCTCGGAGCCGGCGACACGTTGAGCGGCCGGTTGCTGCTGTTCGACGCGCTCCGGATGAAGTTCCGCGAGCTTCGGTTGCGGAAGAACCCCGAGTGCCCCGTGTGCGGGGAGCACCGCACCATTCATGAACTCATCGATTACGAAGCCTTCTGCGGAATACGCGGAGAGGAGGCGGAAGCGAACGTGTCGGTTCCGGAAATGGAAGTCAGAGAGCTGAAACGCCGGCTCGACAACGGCGACGACATCGTGGTCCTCGACGTGCGCGAGCCCCACGAGGTCAAGATCTGCAATATCGGCGGGGTGTTGATCCCGCTCGGCGAGCTGATGGCGCGTGTCCACGAGCTGGACTCCGCGCGCGACCTCGTCGTCTACTGCCGCACCGGCAGCCGCTCGGCGCAGGCCGTGGCGTTTCTCAAAGACTCCGGGTTCGAGAAGGTGTGGAACCTGAAGGGCGGGATGCACGCCTGGTCGGACCAGATCGATCCGACCGTCCCCAAGTACTAGCTACGCCGCCGGGTCGGCGAGGAAACACAGGCGCTTGTCGACGTCGACCTGCGACTCGTGGAGCGCCCGCTTGATGGTCCGCACGTAGTTGCCGTCGGGATTGCGCTCCGACAGATCGATCATCTCGCGCGTGGCGCGGTCGCCGTCCGTCTGCACGACTTCGACCACGGGACGGTGCAGGTAGCGCGTGTCACCGTTCTGCCGCGTGACCACGCCGATCTCCCCCGTGTCCAGCTCCACGATCGTTCCCACCGGATACAGACCCAGCGCCTGCACGAAGACCTTGGCGATAAACGGGTCGAAGATCGTCCCCGCGTTCTGCACGATGAACTGCAGGGCCCGATCCGGCGTGATCGGCTCCTTCTGGTAGATTCGCCACGCGGTCATGGCGTCGTAGTAGTCGGCGACGGTGACGATGCGGCTGAAGAGCCGCAGGGTCCATCCGCCCGGACGCTGCGGGTATCCATCGTTGTTGTACTGAGCGTGATGCTGAATGGCCACGAACATCGAGTCCACGGCGTCGCGCATCCCGGTCATCCGCGACAGTTCCTTGACCCCGAAGAACGTGTGGTACTTCATCAACTCCCACTCGCGTTCGGTCAGCTTGCCGGTGGAATTGAGGATCGTCGCCGGCACGTAGGTCTTGCCGATATCGTGGAGCAGCGCCGTGAGTCCCAGTCGGGCAACGTCCGCCTTGTCGAGCCGCATGCGATCGCCGATCAACATGGACAGAATGCAGACGTTCACGCAGTGGGCGAAGGTGTACGCATCGAAGTTCTTGATGCTCGTGAGGCCGAGCAGCATGGACTCGTCGGTACGTATGATGTCGACCATCTGCTGCGTGAGCCGCTTGGCCTTGCGCACCTGCAGGATCTGCGTCTCCTCCGCCGTTCTCAACACGTTGCCCATGAGCGCGACCGTACGGAAGTAGACCCGGTTGCTCTCCTGCTTGACATCGGTCGTGTGCCGCCTGACGTCGGTCAGCTTCGTTTCCTGCTCGACCCACGGAGTCAGGGTGATCGTCGAGAGATTCGCGGCGGCGAGACGTTTCTCCAACTCGGCGCACGCGTCTTCGCCTTCCTCGACCTGGGCGAACTCCAGCAGGAAGTTTCCGATCTGAAGCGCTTCGATTTCCGGGGCGAACTCGATGGCTTCGATGTGCCGCTTCTTCATCTC
>CAZCQM010000067.1:0-13559 GCA_964500785.1 uncultured bacterium | reverse complement strand
CTTCGACGTGCGAGCCGCTCTGCAGCTCGATCTTGCTCGTCCCGACGATGTTGCCGATCAGCTTGCCGCCGATGACGGCGTTCTTCACCTTCACATCGGCCTTGACCACGCCGGTCTTGCCGATGATGAGCGTCTCGGGGCAGGAGATCGATCCTTCGAAATGACCATCGATACGCATGGTCCCCTGAATCTCGATGTCGCCCTTGACCTTGCAGCCCTGACCGAGCATGGAATTCAGCGTGGCCTGTCCGGTGGTGATTTCCGCATCCTTTCCAAACATGACTTTCGCCTCCTCGTTCGATTGGTTCGCCTTGAAGCCTGATTTGAGCATGGATCCGGACCCTTCTTCTGATGCGAGTGTATCGGCCGCTAGTTCAACAGGTACTTCCGCGGATCGACCGGCACGCCGTTCTCGCGAACCTCAAAATGAAGATGCGGGGCCGTACTCTTGCCGGTGCTGCCCACAAAGGCGATCGTCTTCCCACGGGTCACCCGGTCTCCGACGTTTACCAGATTCCGGGAGTTATGTCCATACACCGACCGGATCCCGTACCCGTGGTCGATCTCCAGTACCCACCCATAGGTTTCGTCGAAACCGCTGACCTCGACGACCCCATCCGCAGCCGCACGTACCGGCGTGTTCCTCGGGGCAGCAATATCCATACCCGGGTGATATTGCAGGCTCTTCTCGCCGCCGGTTACGAAGAATTCCCTTGTCACATATCCGTTTACCGGCCACATCGACGGCATGGCGTCGAGCATGAGGCGCTGCTCCTCCGGTCCAACCCCACCCTCTTCTTCCGGCCGGCGGATGGATGAACTCTTGGCATCCGGCGACAGGCTGGCCACCACGGCGCTGTCGGCGGGCGACAGCTTGACCCCCAGCATGCTCTTGAGCTGCAGGCCCAGGGCCTCCACCGAGGACAGCTGCGCGCGGAGCGAGTCCACCTGGGCGAGGGCGTTCTTCAGCTGCCGGTTCTCCCGGCTCACCAGCGAGGTCCGCCGGGCGGCGGCGGCCACGCGGCCGTAGGTAACGATGAACGCGGCGAGCGACGTGAGCCCGACGAGCGTCAAGATCACAAAGGCCATGACGAGCCGGTACGACACGCGGAAGCTCCACGTGGTCCGGTTGTCGTGAGGAACGACGATGACGGAAAACTGCTTGGACATCGTGTCTGATCAGCGCGGGAGCGGAACGTGCATCAGCGAGGCCAGCCGCTCGAAATCGTCGTAGCTGTAGAACTCTATGCTGATGCGCCCCTTCCCCCCACGCTTCTCATCGATCGCAACTCGCGTTCCCAAATACTGGGCAAACGCCTTTTCGAGGTCGGCCAGGTAGGCCGGTTTTTCCTTCTTCGGCTTCTCGTCGGACTTCCGCTCCCGCCGCAGCCCGACCTCGGCCTCCACCTGGCGCACACTCAGATTCTGCTCGGCGATTCGCCGCGCCAGGGCGAGCTGCTCCTTCTGCGTGGCCAGCGAGAGCAGGGCCCGGGCATGCCCGCCGGTCAGCACCGCGTCCGCCACCATGCGCTGGACTTCCTCGGGCAGATTGAGGAGGCGGACGGTGTTGGCCACGGAGCTGCGATCTTTCCCCACCAGACCGGCGACGTCGGCCTGCGACAGTCCGAACTCGGATATCAGACGCCGGTAGGCCTGGGCCTCTTCGATGGCGTTGAGATTCTCGCGCTGGACGTTCTCGACGATGGCCAGGCGGAGCGCATCGGCGTCGCGAACGTCGCGCACGACCACTGGAATCGCCGGCACCCCGGCCAGCTTCGCGGCCTGCAGCCGCCGCTCGCCCATGATGAGCTCGTAGCGCGCCCCCTTGCGGCGCACCACGACGGGCTGGAGGACGCCATCGGTCCTGATGCTGTCGGCGAGCTCCTTGAGCCGATCCCCGTCGAACCGCTGCCGGGGCTGGAACGGGTTGGAATCGACCGTTTCAATGGGGATCTTCGTGACCGCCTCGCCCGGCTGCGCGTCCGGAGACATCGCCGGCGAAGAGGGGATCAACGCTTCAAGACCGCGACCGAGCACTTTCCTGGTGGACATCGCCTATCACCTCGCGCGCCAGGTCGAGGTAGCTTCTCGCTCCCTGGCATTGAACGTCGTAGAGCAGGATGGGTTTCCCGAAACTCGGCGATTCGCTCAACTTGACGTTTCGCGGTATCACCGTCTTGTAGACCTTCTCCCCGAAATAATTGACCGCTTCCTGAGCCACCTGGCTTGCCAGGTTGAGGCGCTTGTCGAACATCGTCAGCAACACGCCCTCGATGGCGAGCCCGGGGTTCAGCGACTTCTGTACCATCTTCACCGTGGAGAGCAACTGTCCCAGTCCCTCCAGCGCGTAGTATTCGCACTGGAGCGGGATGAGCAGAGAGTCCGCCGCCGTGAGCGTGTTGAGCGTGAGAAACCCGAGGCTTGGCGGACAATCGACGAACACGTATTCATATTCGTCGCGAACCGGCTCCAGTGCCCGCTTCAGGCGGAACTCGCGCTCGGACTCCGAAACCAGCTCGACTTCCGCGCCGGTCAGTGCCGGACTCGAGGGAAGCACGTCGAGAAACGGCATCGCCGTCGGGATGATCGCCTCGCGCACGAGCGATGGATCGAACAGAACGTCGTACACCGTCCGCGACAACGACGTCTTGTCGATTCCCACTCCCGACCCGGCGTTGGCCTGGGGATCCATGTCGACGAGCAGCGTGCGCTGCTCCGCCGCGGCCAGACTCGCGCACAGATTCACCGCGGTCGTCGTCTTGCCGACGCCGCCCTTTTGATTCGCGATTGCTATGATCCGTCCCATACCGTCCTTCTAATCACGGGGAGGGTGGCGTGCACGTCGGAGTCGTCGTCAACGGACTCTGGGTGAGCCACGGGTCGGTAATGACGCGCACCCCGATCGATCCGTTGTCGAGCGAGTCGTGGATCGTCGCATCGATGCCCGCCTGAGTCACGCTTGCACCCCAGTAGTTGCACGTGGCGTCCAGTTGCGTCACCGATGCGCCGTTGGGATATCCGTTTTCCAGGTAGAGGTGGGACACGCCCTGACTCACGCCGTTTCCGGTGAAGTGATTGAAGTGCATCATGGGAAACGACTGTCGTCCCAGCGTGACGCCGTGCGTGAAGTTCGATTCGAACTTCGTGTACTCCACGATGATCGGAACGACTTGCTGACCGTCGCTGATCGCGACGCGCAACCCGTCGATTACATTGAAGCGCAGATTGCACCCTTCGATGAGGACGGAATCGGGGAGCGCGGTGATGGCGTCGATGGCCACACCGCTGCCCGCTCCGTCGGTGACGTCGCTGTCGATGAGACGAAGAACGCCGAAGCCCTCGTGGAGCACGCCATGCTCACCGCTGCACTTGATGGCGCAGTTGCGGATGTCGGCGCTGGCCTGCTCGCGCAATCTCACCCCGTTGTTGGCGTACCACACTTCCGTGTGGCGCAGGTGGAGGTCGCCCGTTCCCCCCACCGTCGACGACGCCCGGATGCCCTCCCACCAGCCGCGACTGTCTCCGCACTGCAGGCCGCGCGCGTTGGGGCGGATGACGACCACGGAATCCATCTTCCCCTGCGAGATGAGCGTTCCGGTGACGTCGAAGACAGTCTCCGGGGTGTCCACCAGGATCTCCGTACCCGCTTCGATGATCGATGCCTGACCTTCGAAAAGAGAGACGATCGGATTGGCGGGATCGGCGCTCACGATGTACGGCGAGCGCGAGCGGAGAAACGTGGGCGGGAACACGCTCGTCGGCCAGCCGACGCTCACATCGGCGGTCACGGTGGTGCTCGACTGCCCGTCGGACGCGCGGATTGTCAACGTATACGAGCCGACGGTGCCGGGAACGGTCCAGCGCACGGTCGTGTTCTCCGGGTTCCGGGGAGTGAGGGTGCTCGGCGGCGTGATGTCCCAGGTGACCGTGACGGGATCGTCGTCCTCGTCGTCTACAAGCACGGAAAGGTCGACAGGGACGCCTTTTGCAAACGCAAGCTTGCTAAAACCAAGTGCGAGCGTGGGTGGGTGGTTGATCGGGGCGACACTGCTGTCCCCGCCACCCGCACACCCGGCGATCAGTGCGATCAACGCGATCCCGAACACGCGGTTCATTTTCGTAAGTCCTTTCATATCAACATATTATGATCGCGTGGGGGTGGCCTCGCTGGTCCGTAGCATAGTGGGGCGGACCATCCCGAATCAAGCGATTTGTCGACGAAATGCGGGCCGCCCTGGATGGGGCGGGCTTCGGTCAACGCGGGGGTGGTGGTTCCGCCCCCCCCGGGCAGGGGGCTCGCCTGGCCCGCTGCCCAGGGATCTTGGAGGAGGGATGCCAGTCGCAAAGGAGTGCTGGCGCAAACCGCCGGCGTTTCACGTGAAACAGAAGGAGCTACCGGTGGTCCATGGGGCGGCCCGGGGTCATGATCGCCGCCACGCGGCCCCGCACGCGGGTCATTCGTCGCTCCCGCCGTTCCGGTTCGTGGTGCCGCTTCCTCCGGCTGGCGCCGGGTCGCGTGCATACTCGGCATACCGGCCATGCCGCCCCTCGATCACATGCCGCAGGACCATGGATCGTCCCACGTCGGCGGGGGGGGTATCACCCACGCTGCAGGTGGTGACGAATCGTCCCTCAGCGTTGAGCATGGGTTCGAGTTCTTCCACGATCGTCCGGACGCGTCCGACCGCCATGGCGACCGCGATATCGATGGATCCCTTCGGCCGACGCAGACGCGCCTCGGACACCTGCCCCGAGAACACCTCCGCGTTCTCGAGACCGAGAATCCGGAGGGTCGATTCGAGAAACCCGGCCTTCCGGGTGCGGCGTTCGATGAGAAGAACCCGCCACGAGGGTTCCGAGAGGGCCCAGACCAGCCCGGGGAAGCCTCCGCCGGAACCAATATCCGCCACCTGGCGGATGGCGTCGCCCCGGGTGTGCGCCCAATCGAGAATCTCGAGACTCTCGAGAAGAAGACGCTCGCACGCCGACTCCGGGTCCCGCTTCGACACCAGTCCCAGCTGGTCATTCCACCGCAGAACCTCGTAGAGGTGGGTCACCGCCGCCTCGACAGGGAGGTGACGATAGGTGTTAACTACTTTATTTACAATGAGTTGCGCGGATTGTTGGGCGTGTGATTCCATTCAGGACGCGATGCGGCGCAACCGTTCGACGTGAACGGCGAGGATCGACAGATCGGACGCGCGGACCCCGGCGATCCGGGAAGCCTGCCCGATCGTCTCCGGTTGCTTGCGCGCGAGCTTCTCCCGCGCCTCGGCACTGAGCCCGCGCACCGTCTCGAACGAGAATCCTCTGGGGATCGCCCGGTTGTCAAGGTCGCGAAGCGCCCGGATGTCGCGTTCCTGGCGCTCGACGTACCCCTGATACTTGACGGCGCACTCCACCGCGGCGTCGAGCGAGGGGTCGATGTCGACATCGGCCACCACGCGCAGGTCATCGATTCGCACGCCCGGGCGGCGCAGGACCTCAGCCAGAGAAAGACCCGTGCGCACCGGCTCGAGTCCGCGCGCCACGAACGCGGCACTCCCCGCCGCCGCCGGGAAACCGGTGTCGCGGAGCCCGGACACGCCGTCGCGCACCCGCGCGACGCGCGCGTGGACGGCGTCGCGCGCGGTGGCATCGACCAGCCCGAGTTGCACGCCGGTCTCGATCAGGCGCTCGTCGGCGTTGTCCTGCCGCAGCAGGAGGCGAAACTCGGCGCGGCTCGTGAACATGCGGTACGGCTCGTCGATTTCCTTGGTCGTCAGGTCGTCGATCAGCACGCCGATGTACGCCTCGTGGCGCGCCGGCGTGAACGGCGCCTCGCCGCGGAGCGCGAGCACCGCGTTGACACCGGCGACAAAGCCCTGCGCCGCCGCCTCTTCGTACCCCGACGTCCCGTTGACCTGCCCGGCGAAATACAGGCGCTCGACGGCCTTCGACTCCATCGTGCGTTTGAGCTGATCGGGCGGGAAGAAGTCGTACTCGACCGCGTACCCCGGCCGCGCCATCCGCGCGGACTCGAGCCCGGGAATCGTCGAGAGGATCTGGAGCTGGACGTCGACCGGCAGGCTGGTCGAGATGCCGTTCAGATAGAGCTCGGGGTGATCCAGCCCCTCGGGCTCCACGAACACCTGGTGCCGCGTCTTGTCGGAGAAACGAACCACCTTGTCCTCGATGGACGGGCAGTAGCGCGGGCCGATTCCTTCGATCGCCCCGCTGAACAGCGGCGAGCGTGACAGATTGTCGCGGATCACGTCGTGCGTGCGCTCGCTCGTGTGGGTCAGGTAGCACGGCACCTGGGGAAGCTCGATGCGATCGGTCCGCCGCGAAAACGGAACGGGCGGATCGTCGCCGAGCTGCGGCTCCAGGCGGGTCGTGTCCACGCTGTCGCGGTAGACGCGCGGCGGCGTTCCCGTCTTGAGGCGGCCCATCCGCAGGCCGAGGCTGCGGAGGCTCCCCGACAGCGAACTCGCCCGGGGCTCGCCCTCGCGACCGCCCTCGATCCGGCGGTCCCCGGTGTGGAGGAGCCCGCGCAGGAAAGTGCCGGTGGTGAGCACGCAGGCACGGGCCTCGACCGTGGTCCCGGTTGACAATCGGATGCCGTGGAAGGCGCCGTTCCGGGTCAGGATCTCCGAGATCTCACCCTCGAGGATCTCGATGCCCGGCTCGGCCGCCAGGGTGGCTTGCATGAGCCGGGAATAGCGGTATTTGTCAACCTGGGCCCGGGGAGACCAGACGGCGGGGCCCTTGGCGCGATTCAGCATCCGGAACTGGATTCCGGACCGGTCGGTCGCGTGCCCGATCTCCCCGCCCAGCGCGTCAAGTTCTTTGACGAGATGGCCTTTGGCCAGTCCGCCCACGGCTGGGTTGCACGGCATATGGCCGATTCGATCGGCCCGGAGCGTCGCCACCAGTGTTCGCATGCCCATCCGGGCGGCCGCCAGCGCAGCCTCACAACCCGCATGCCCGCCGCCAATTACGATAATGTCAATCATGGTATCCCTGAAATGTTGACAATGGCGTCTCTGGATTGTTGACAATCGGTGCTCAATGACGTTGACAATCGATCTCACCCGATGTTGACAATCGGACCGGCTATTTCCCGATGCAGAACCGGGAGAAGATGACGTCGAGCAGGCCGTCGTGGTAGCGCCGCCCCGTCGCCTCTTCATAGCAGGCGAGCGCCTCCCTCGCCTGCGCCGCCAGAATCTCCAGCGGGCTCCCGCCTTCCAGCAGCCGGGCCAGCTCGAGGAGGCACTCCCGGGCGCTCCCGAGGAGCGAGACCAGGCGCGAGGTGAGCACGGTCCGCTCCCGGGCCATCCGCGACAGGGTGTCGGTGCCGGCGATCCGCCGGATCGCCTCGCGGACCGCGTCGATCCCCTCACCTGTGACGACCGACGTGGTGATCACGCGCGCGGCAGGGTCGAAGACCGCCCACCCGGGGTGACTTCCCGCGTCCCGCTTGTTTACTACCACGATCGAGCGCGATGCGTCGAGGGCCTCCAGGGCACTCCGCGTGTCCGCCTCGGGCGCGACCGACCCGTCGACGACGAACACGACGATGTCGGCGTCGCGCGCCGCGTCGCGTGCGCGGTCCATGCCGATGGTCTCGACGGGGTCGACCGCAGCGGCAGCACCGTAGCGCCCCGCAGGCCGGCCGTGTCGTGGAAGACGAAGGGCACGCCGTCGATCGCGATCGTCTCCCGCAGCACGTCGCGCGTCGTCCCCGGAATGTCGGTGACGATGGCGCGCGCCTCGCCCACCAGCCGGTTGAACAGGCTGCTCTTCCCCGCGTTGACCGGCCCGGCGACGACGACGTGAACCCCGTCGCGAAGCGGGCGGGCGAAGGCGGCGGACGCGAGGAGATCCGCGATCTCGCCCTGCTGGCGGGCGACGAGGGCCTGCGCGCCGGGGACGTCGAGGACGTCGATGTCCTCCTCGATGAAGTCGATGTTGGCCTCGATGAGGCCGATGAGACCCAGGAGATCGTCGGCGAGGGCGTCGATGCGACGCGAGAGCGCGCCGCCGAGCTGGCGCTCCGCCACCACGCGCTGCAGCTCGGTGCGCGCGTGGATCAGGTCGGCGACCGCCTCGGCCTGGATGAGGTCCATCTTGCCGTTGAGGAACGCCCGCCGCGTGAACTCACCCGGCCCGGCGGGGCGGGCGCCGAGCGAAAAGAGCGTCTCGAGGATGCGGGAGATCACCGCGGGGCCGCCGTGACACGAGATCTCGGCGACGTCGTCCCCGGTGTACGACTCCGGCGCGCGCATCACCGCCACCATCACGTCGTCGATGCGTGCTCCGTCGGGTCCCACAAACGCCGCGTGGTGGAGGCGCCGGTGCTCCCAGGGGGCGTCGAAGGGCCGCCCCGCTGGCGTGCGCAGGACCCGGTCGAGCAGCGCGAGCGCACCCTCGCCCGACACGCGCACGACGGCGATCCCGGATTCTCCGGGCGGGGTGGCGAGGGCGGCAATGGTATCCGTGGTGGAAACCGTCATGGAGCCGACGATTCTACCACGCAACGGCGGCCTGGGAGGTCTCGCGTCGCTCAGGAACCGGGGAGCGGGTTCACGTAGAACCCCACCGAGTCCACCGACATCGATCCGAACAGGCCGATGCCGCCGTCGACGTGGAAGATGGGTTCCGTCGCCGTGTCCCCCGCTTCGCCCCCGAATCCGAAGCCGCCCGTTCCCAGCACCGGATCCGTCCGCGCCAGGTCGTACCAGTTGCGGTCCATCGAGAACAGACGCATGACGTAGCGTCCTTCGTAGTAGATCGCGAACCACGGCATGCGGATCGGCGTCGCATCGGCGATAATCGGCGGAGACGCGTTGATGCGCGTGAAGCTGTCCAGGTCGGACTCGTCCAGGAAATCCGCCTGGACGAGCAGGCGGGAACCGGTGTCGAGACTCCTCAGCCCGACCTGGTAGCCGACGGCCGGTTCGTCCTGCTGCCGGATCTCGATGATCCCCTGCGTGTAGACGAGCTGATTCTCGGGAAGCGTGTAGACACTGTCCGGGGGATCGACCTCGCTGAACCGGGTGAGGCGCTGCGTCACGTTCTCACCGTTCGAATCGAGGAGCACCCAGTCGTTGACGGTGACCGGCGTGGGTGTCCTCGTGGATGCGCGCAGCGTGGTGCCGCCGGGGAGCTGTGCCGTCAGATGGTAGGTGCTGTCGCCCATCACGGTGTAGAAGTCGTGCGGCGGTTCGTAGTGCCCGGGCGTGCTCTCCTCGTAATCGAGCGCGATACCGCCACCGGTAATCGTCACCACGGCGCCGCGAAGCCCGGCGCGGTCGCGGTCGAAGGGTTCGTCGGGCGCGAGGGTGCGCGTCAGAAAGACATCGGGGAACGGCTTGCCCACGACGAGGATCGCATCGACGACCGGAATGCCGACGCCTCCCGGAGCGAAGAGCTCGTCCTCGCCGCGCTGCGGCGAACAGGCGGGCGCACCCGCCACCATGCCGCAAACAAGAAGCGCCACGAGACGGTCTCTCAGAACCATACGTTCACCCCGATGCTCGGCACGATGGGCAGCATGCGTACCACGTCGGCCGTGACCACCTCGCCGCTGCGGTCGTACTGGATGAACCACTCGTTGCGCCGGCTGTAGATGTTGAAGACCTCGATCATCCACTCCGCCCGGGCCCCGAAGAGCCGGAAGCCGCGCGCCACCGACAGATCGAGCCGGTTGTACGGATAGAGACGGGCGCTGTTCTTGTCCGCCGTGAGCAGCTGGATATCCTCCGGCGTGCCGCCTTTGGCGGGATCGCGGATCGTGTAGCGCCCCGACACCGGCGTGAAGGCCTGGCCGGTGGCATAGACGAAGGCACCCGAGAAACGCCACCTGCCGCGCCGGTATTCCCCCACGACGCTGAGGTCGTTGCGCCGGTCGTACTTGGGAGGATAGGTCTTGCCCTGGTTGATCTCGGGAAACTGGCGGCGCGTCCAACCGAGCGTGTACCCGACCCACCCCGTCACCGCTCCCACGTCGCGGCGCGCGAACAGCTCCACGCCCGTCGCGTACCCGTCGCCGTTCAAATAGAAGATGTCGTCGGCCGTCGCCACCGGGCCGTTGGGCGGCGTGCTGTTGTCGAGTGCGACCAGGTGGTCGAGCCCTGTGTAGTACGCCTCCGCCGAGAACAGCACGGCCGGACGCCAGCGCCAGTCGGCGCCCGCCGTCACCTGCCACGAGCGCCCGATGGGCGCGCTCGCGTCGATGGGCACGTAGAAGTCGGTGGCGGAGACGACCTCGGTCGCCACGAGCTGGAGGTACTGGTGGTACACACCTCCCGCCGCCTTGAGGCGCACCGTCGGCGACACCAGCTGTGCGACGCCCAGGCGCGGCTCGACGAGCCAGCGCGATCCGTCGTCGATGTAGCAACCGCGCACACCGGCGTCCACGGTCGTTTCCGCCCATGGCGTCCACCGGTCGGAGACGTAGCCCGCGATCTCGGAGGGACGTCGCCGAAAATCGAACAGCGTTTGCGTGTTGAAGTTCTGGCTGAAGCCGACATCGTACCCGCTCGCGTCGATGCCGGTCGTGATGGTGTGCCGCAGTCCGGGAACGACCTTGACTTCCACCGACGCGGTGACGTCGCGGATGGAGTTTTCGAAGGAGACGGGCGTGGTGAACGCCGACGCGGTGCTGTTGCTCGTGTAGTCGCTGAGCGACAGGCGCGCCGTCGCCAGGAGCCGCTCGCTGAACGCGCGCCTGTACGCGCCCGTCGCCACCACGTTGCCCCAGCGCAGATCGAGATTGGTGCCGACGTCGAGGTCGAAGTGGAGCACGTCGGCTCCGGCGTACACGCCGAAGTCGAAGGTCCCGCCGGCGGCGGGAAGCGAGAGGCGCCCGTTGAGGTCGTAGAAGTAGTAGTCGGGCACTTCCGTGTCCGCGTTGCGGATGGCGGCGAGCAGCGGCTCGAGATACGTCCGTCGTCCCGCCACCGACCACGACCCGCGCCCCACGGGTCCGTCGAGAGCGAGGCGGGCCGCGATGGTGCTCAACCCGAGCTTGCCACACACGCTGCGCGCGTCCGCGTCGCGCGAGTGGACGTCGAGCACCGCGCCCAGCCGCCCGCCGAGGTCGGCCGGGTACGCGCCCTTGTAGAGATTGACGTCGCCGATGGCGTCGCCGTTGAAGGTGGAGAAGAAACCGAACGCGTGCGTCGGGTTGTAGACGGTGGCGTCGTCGAGACGCACCAGCGTCTGGTCCGGTCCGCCACCGCGCACGTAGAGCGCGCTCGAGAAATCGGACGCCGCCTGCACCCCGGGCAGCAGCTGGAGGCCGCGGATGGGGTCCCCTTCGGCGATGCCGGGGAGATCCGCCAGGCGGTCGCCTTTGACCGATACGAATCCGGGCTGCACGTCTTCGATGTTGGAGACGCGGCTCTCCTCGACGACGATCTTCGGGACGGGGATGGGCTCGATGGTCAGCACCGCGTCGAGCACGTACTCGCGGTCCTCCGTGACGACGAGGCTGTCTTCGAACACGCGGTAGCCGACGCGCGAGAAGCGCACCAGGAACCGTCCCTCCGGGAGCGCACCGAAGAGGTAGCGGCCGTCGTCGAGGCTCATCAATCCCTGGGCCACGTCCGACCCGTCGGCGGCGGTGCCCAGCACCTGGATGGTCACGAACCCCAGCGGCTTACCGGTCTCTCCATCCCGTGTCACGCCGCGGAGCACCGCCGCTTCGGCCAGCGCCGGGACGATCAGAAGGAGAATCAAGAGCGCGTGCCGCATAGAAAGACGACCCGGGGAAAGACAGGAGGGGGAATGAAGCTCGATCTTACGAATCCCGCGACGCCCGCGCAAGCGCCACACGATGCCCGGAGGGCTGTCTTCAGTCGCGGGGCATGTCGCCCATGTCGGAGGTCTTCGGCGTGATGACGACCTTGCGCAGGAGCCCGTCGCCGATGGTGTAGGTGGTCACGTCGTCGAATTCCGCGACGGCGAGGTGGATGATGCGGCGCTCGGACGCCTTCAGCGGCTCGAAATCGTACTCGCGCTGCGTGCGCCGGACGCGTTCGGCCAGCTTGTGCGCCTTCTCGACGAGGAGCCGGTGCTTGCGGCGCACGTATCCCCCGACGTCTACCGTGACCTTGCTGTGCCGCTGCGTCCGCCCGGTGAAGACGCGGTTGACGATGTGCTGGATCGACGCGAGCGTCTCGCCGCGGCGGCCGATGAGCAGTCCGTCGAGGCCGTCGGAGGAGATGTTGACGAACGTCGTGTCGTCCGACTCTTCGACGGTGAGCGAATGCTCGATTCCCATGTACCCCAGCACCTCGCCGATGATATCGCGGACGATGTCGGCGCTCTCGTGCGATGAGCCCGTGCGGCGGTCGCGCCGCGTGACCCGGATGCGCACCGTCTTGCCGCCGAAGATGCCGCGCAGGCCGCTCTGCGTCTCGGAGAGGACTTCGATGTCGACCTCGTCCTTGCGCGCGCCGAGCTCCTTCAGCGCCTTCTCGATCGCCTGATCGACCGTCCTTCCCGTGCTCTCGACAGATCCGGCCATGACGCGTTACCCCTGACGCCCCTTGCGCCCGCCGGCCCGGCGCGCTTTCTGCGGCGCCGCCACGACGGCCGCTTCCTCGGCCGGCTTCGGAGAGTTCCTCACGATGTAGTACTGCTGTGCGACCGACATGACGGTGTTGATGATCCAGTAGATCACCAGTCCCGACGGCATCTTGTAGAAGAGCACCGTGAAGACGACGGGCAGCATCGTGTTGAACCCGGGCGGCACCGCGCCGGTCGTCTGCCCGGTCGGAGACCCGCCCAGCTTGGACTGCGCCCACATCGCTCCCCCCATGAGGATCGGAAGCAGGCTGAAGTTGTCGCCGATGAACGGCAGCGAGATCGGCAGCTTGAACAGAACATCCTGATGCGACAGGTCGCTGATCCAGCCCACGAACGGCGCGCCGCGCAGCTCGATGGTGTAGTTCAGCACGTTGAAGAGCGCGATGAATACGGGCATCTGCAACAGCATGGGCAGGCAACCGCCCAGCGGATTGACGCCCGCTTCCTTGTAGAGCTTCATCGTCTCTTCGCTCAGGCGCTTGCGGTCCTCGCCGAATTTTTCCTTCAGCGCCTGGAGACGCGGTTGCAAATCCTGCATCTCCTTCATCGACTTGAAGCTCTTGTGCGTGAGCCGGTAGAAGATCACCTTCGTCAGCAGCGACACGACGATGATGACCAGGCCGTAGTTGGGAATGACCCGGTGGACGACCGTCAACATCCACAGAACGGCCACGCTCACCGGGCGGATGAACTTCATCCCCATCTCGATGTTCTTCTCGAGGCCCACGCCCAGGGCTTCGACGATCTTGAAGTCGAGGGGGCCCAGGAACACGTGCATCGTGCTGGTCACCTCGCCGCGGTTGACGTCGGCGGGGATCGAAACCGTCTCGGTGATGCGGTGCTCGGCCTTGATGCCCGTCATCTCGACGTCCGCGCGAATCGGACTGGGCGGGAACATGGCGGCCATGAAGTAGCGCGTCTGGAGGCTGGCCCAGTTGAGGGTGCCGCTGTACTTCTCGACGTGGGACCGCCCGAAGTCG
>CAZCQM010000066.1:7928-13588 GCA_964500785.1 uncultured bacterium | reverse complement strand
TCCGCAGCGCCACCTCCAGGCGTCAGAACGACGTCCGGACCGCCCACAGGTCCGGAAACAGCGGCTGCATCAGTGTCGTTTTCAGATACTCCGCGCCTTCGCTCCCGCCCGTGCCGTGTTTGGTGCCGATGGTGCGCTCGACCATCTTGACGTGGCGGTAGCGCCACTCCTGCAGGCCCTCGTCCAGGTCCACCAGGCGCTCGCACAGCGACGCCAGCGACGAATCCTTCCGGTAGACGTCGATCAGCACCTTCTGCATCTCATCCGAAGGCTCGATCGGCCTGGTCACGTCGCGGTTCAGCACCTCCGCCGGTACCACGTATCCCCAGTCGTTCAGAAAACGCGTGAACGCATCCCACAGCGTGGGCGCCTCGTAGCGGCGCGTGAGACGGGCGCGGGCCGGAGATCCCTCGGGGTGGTTGTTCGCCATCCCGATGCGCTTGTGTCCGAGCACGAACTCCAGCTCGCGGAACTGCGCGGACTGGAATCCGCTTCCCGATTCCAGGCGCTCCCGGAAGGCCATGAACTCGAGGGGGGTCATCGTCTCGAGGATGTCGATCTTGGCCACGAGCATCTTGAGCGTGGTCAAGATGCGTTTGAATGTATGGAAAGCACGCGGGAGATCGTCGTCGCGTCCCAGCAGCACCGACAGATAGTCGATCTCGTGGAGCATCTCCTTGAACCACAGCTCGTAAGACTGGTGGATGATGATGAAGAGCATCTCGTCGTGGTCTTTTCCCATCGGCTGCTGCAATGACAGCAGTTCCTCAACCTTTAGATATTCCCAGTACGTCGGCATCGATTCCCCTATTCCGGCTCGGTCATGCGACGGTAATCGAGCAGCGTCTCCAGCTCGTCCTCCGGAAGCACCTTCTGCTCGCGGGCGACCTCGCGCACCGTACGGCCGGTACGGAACGCTTCCTTGGAGAGCGCGGCCGCCTTGTCGTAGCCGATCTTCGGCGCCAGTGAGGTGCAGGTGGAGAGATTGAGCTCGAGGAGCTCGCGTGCGCGCGACTCGTTGGCCGTGATCCCGGAGATGCATTTGTCGGCAAACACGCGGCTCACGCTGCCCAGCAGCCGAATCGACTCCAGGAGATTGGACGCGATCAGCGGCATCATCACGTTGAGCTCCAGATAGCTGCCGAGACCTCCCAGCGTCACGCCCGTGTCGTAGCCGATCACCTGAGCGGCCACCATGGTCACCGATTCGCAGATCACCGGGTTGATCTTTCCGGGCATGATCGAGCTGCCCGGCTGAATCGACGGCAGCGTGATCTCCGCGATCGCCGTCCGTGGACCCGACGACAGCAGGCGGATGTCGTTCGCGATCTTGGCGAGACTGACCGCGATCGTCTTGAGCTGTCCGGACGCTTCGACGCACGCGTCCTTGGCGCCCTGGGCTTCGAAGTGGTCCATCGCCTCGAAGAAACCGAGACCCGTGTCTTCGTTGATGTACTTGATCGCGGTTCGCGGAAATTCCGCGCGCCGGTTGATGCCCGTGCCCGTGGCCGTGCCGCCCAGCGCGAGCTCCAGCAGCGTGTCGCGCGCGCGCGCCGCGCGCTCCACCGCGTTGGCCACCTGGCGCTCGTAGCCGCCGAATTCCTGCCCGAGACGCACCGGTGTCGCGTCCATCATGTGCGTGCGACCCGACTTGACGACGTCGTCGAACTGCTCGGCCTTGGCCTCGAGTGTCAGACCCAGATGCTCCAGGGCGGGAACGAGATCCTGCGTGATGGCCATCGCCGCCGCCACGTGGATCGCCGTGGGGATGACGTCGTTGGACGACTGCCCCATGTTGACGTGGTCGTTGGGATGGATCGACTTGTGGCCGCGCTCGAGTCCCATGATCTCCGCGGCGCGGTTGGCGATCACCTCGTTCGCGTTCATGTTGGTCGATGTGCCGCTACCGGTCTGGTAGATATCGAGCGGGAAATCCGCGTCGAGCTTTCCCTCGATGACCTCCGTGGAGGCCTCGACGATGGCCTCGCCGATCTTGGCGTCGAGATCTCCGAGTTCCATGTTGGCCCGCGCACACGCGCGCTTGATGATCCCGAGGGCACGGATGAAGCGGCGTGGAAACGTGATCCCACTGACGGGAAAGTTCTCCACCGCACGCGCGGTCTGTGCGCCGTAGTAGGCGGTCGCGGGAACATGCATCTCCCCGAGCGAATCCTTCTCGATACGATATTTGGACATGGTTGAGGCTCCTTGGAACTATGTGGGCCGGCTGCGGCCGACGGGGCTATTGTAGCCGAGCGGGGACGAGAATGCCACGGCGGTTCCAGCTGCACCGTGGAGCCAGTGCGTGGACTTCAGACCAGAATTGGTTCCCGTGCCGAGGATCGGTCATACAGCGATCCGGGCGCTGTACCGCTGACCGAGTCAGGCTACTTGAACTGGAACGTGAGCCCCACGCCGAGCGTCTGCTTGAACTGCCCCTTCTTGCGGACGGCGAAATTGACCGCTTCGGGATTGCTCAGGCTGCCCGTGTCGTCCACGATCGGTATGATCGTGTTGTCGTACTTGTCGTAGAGCAACTCGAAGTAGAGATTGAAAGAAATAAACTTCGTCACCTTGCTCGTCAGGGTGTTCTGCCAGTCGATGTCCGTCGTCGTCGTGTAGTCTCCCGTATTGGCGTCCAGCCCGGCTGCCATCAGCGAATCCGGTCCCAGTTGATCGAAGACATCCTTCTTCGACCACGTGAACGGCTTGTAGACGCTCAGGCGCGATTCATAGGTCACGCGTTCGTCGAAGGCCTTCTTGTAGTTCGTCACCCACTCCGCGCCCACGTCCCACGCCGTCTCACTCGTGGTGGCGTTGCCGGCGTCCTCGGTGAAGAACTTCCGGTATGTCTCGCGTGCCGTAATGCCAGCGCGCGTGAGCAACTGATTGTCCTCCTCGTCGAGGAATTTCTTCGCGAGGCCGCTCGACTCCTCGAACGTCATCGGGTTCAACCACAGGCTGCGCCCGAAGGGATCCGTGATGTCCTGGAAGAAGGACTCATACCGAACCGACAGGAATGGGTCGACGGGCCATCCGCGCGTGATGCGCAGCATCGAATCCACCTCGATCAGGTCTGCGGACTTCTCGGAGTCACCCCACGAGCGGCTGCCGTTGGCATCGATCTCCTGCCGGCGGGTCTGACCGTAGAGGAGCTTCATCCCGGACAGCCAGTTGAGCCCGGGGTTGATCTGCTTTTCGGCGGATCCATTGAGGAACGCGTTCCACGATATCGATCCCGTCTCCCCGCCTTTCCAGTTATCGCTGTAGGCGGCCTGGGTCAGGTTGACCCCTCCCTCGAGCGTCGGGTACCACTTCCCGACCTCGAGTTCGCGTTTCTCCTTCTTGTCCTTGGGCACCGCGGGCGCAATGCCCTTCTCCTGAGCGAACACAACGCCGCTTCCGCTAGCGACGACAACCGCGAGCGCTGCGGCGGCAAGTGTTTTCAGCATTGGAATCTCCTATCGGGCTTTGAGAGCGTCTCGGATCTCCGTCAACAGGACTTCCTGCTTGCTCGGCGCCGGCGGGGCGGCCGGAGCGGCGGCCTCCTTGCGCTTCATCGAATTGATGCCTTTTACCATCAGAAAGACGGCGCACGCAACGATAAGAAAATCGACGGCGATCTGGAGGAAATTTCCATAGTTGAGCGTGACGGCCGCCGTGTCTCCCTGGGCCGCCTTGAGCGTGAGCTTGAGCGCGGTGAAGTTGACGCCACCGATTAGCAGCCCGATGGGTGGCATGATGATGTCTCCGACCAGCGACGCGATGATCTTCCCGAACGCGCCGCCGATGATGATACCGACGGCCATGTCGATCATATTTCCCTTAACCGCGAACTCACGGAATTCTTTCATCATTCCCATGGCTGACCTCCGTAACAGGTTCAACAACGTGTGGACCGATGGCGGGCCATAGGCTACGCACATTTTCCGGCGCAGGCAAACGCGAAATGGCGTCGTGCAACGTGTTTACTTGAAATAAATTGAAGCTCCCCGAGGGGGCGAGATCAGCGCGGCGGTTTCGCCACCGACAGCGTGAGCGCGAAGTCGCCGCCCGCGCGGGAATCGATCTCCAACGTGCAGCGGAGAATCGCCGCAATCCGACTGACGAGCGCCAGTCCCAGACCAACATGCTGATTGGTCGTGCTTCTCGAGCGGTCCCCGCGCCAGAAGCGCTCCGTGAGGCTGCCGACGTCCTCACCGGAAATCTGGCTCCCCGTGTTCGACACGCGAAGCAGGGCGCGATTGCCCGCGTCCCTCACCGCGATCGAGACGGCACCCCCGTCATCCACGTAGGACACCGCGTTATCGAAGACATTGTGCAGGATGATCTCGAGGAGGATGGGATCCGTGAGCACGCGAACGCTCGACCGAAGGTCCCATCGCACGTCGAGTTTCCTCTCGGCAGCCCGGGCTTCCACCACTCTCCACGAGCTCTGCACGAGCTCACGGAGATCAACCTCTCTCTCCTCGACCTCGACAAGCCCCGCTTCGAGACGGCTCAGGTAGAGCAACGTCTCGACGACGGAATGAAGTCGGTTCACGATGCCGAGGAGTTCTTCGAGAGTCGTCCTGTACTCCGTCGCGCCACGGGGCTGAGATACCTCCACCTCGATCAGGGACCGCATCCCGGCCAGCGGGGTCCGCAACTCATGCGCGATGTCGGCGCTGAAGGTCCGTTCGCGCCGGAACGCCCCCTCCAGCCGGCGCAGCAACCCGTTCAACTCGTCGACGATGGGCGCCACCTCGCGCGGCGCCGCCGGCAGATGGATGGTGGCGGAGAGGTCGTTGTCGCCGAGCCGGGAAATCTCGCCCGCCAGATGATCGAGTGGACGGAGGCTTCTCCGTACCACCACGGCGATCACGGCCGCGGCGACGAGACCGGCCAGCACGCCGGCCGCAGCCAGAAGGGCTCGGAGCCGGCCCAGGAGCACGTCGACGCCGGTCGTCGGGCGAGCCAGCTCGAGCTGTACCATCGGTACGTCCCGGCTCCCTCCGTCGCTCGAGTACCCCGGCGGCTCGCTCCCGGGATCATCCGGGTCCTCCGCCGGCCGGAACACGAGGGCGACCGACCGCACTTCCCGATCCCCCGCCACCCGTGCCCATCCGAACTCCGATGCATCGGCCTTCGTATCGATGCGATCGAGATCGTGCCCCGCCAGACTCGGCGAGCGATACAGCAGGGAATCCCCCACCCATACCTCCAGGTAGCTATCGCCCGCCGGGACGAAATCCTGGAGGTCGAAGTCTTCGAAGTCGAGATCGACTCCCCGTGGCGTCGCTTTCACCGCGGTTGCCAGCATGCGCGCGTCCTCTTCGAGCTCTTCGTCGAACTGACGATGCAGGCTGGATCGGGCCCCGAGATAGATGGTCGCGCCGCCGATCGCGATACTCGCCACGGCTGCCACGACCGTCCCCGAAATAAGGGATGCACGGATCGACCGCGTCACGATTCCTCGTCGAGTGAATAGCCGAAGCCGCGTCTTGTGTGGATCAGACGGGCAACACCCTCGCGCTCCAGTTTCTTCCGTAGATAGCCGATGTAGACGTCGACGAGATTGCTGTTTCGTTCCGCCGCGAAGTCGTAGATCCGGTCGAGGATCTCGTCGCGCGATACCACCTGCCCCCTGCGGGAGGCCAGTACCTCGAGGATGCTGTATT
>CAZCQM010000066.1:0-7918 GCA_964500785.1 uncultured bacterium | reverse complement strand
TCGACGGTCTGCCCGGCGACCCGGACGACGCGCGTGCTCGTGTCGATCTCGAGATCGCCCACCTGGATCACCGGGGAAGTCTGCCGGTAACGCCGGCGCTGCAGCGCCCGGATGCGCGCCTTGAGCTCGTCGAAGGCGAAGGGTTTGACCAGGTAGTCGTCGGCTCCCAGGTCGAGGGCTCGCACACGGTCTTCGACGTCACCCCGTGCAGTGAGCACGAGGATCCGGCATTCGTCCCCACCCTGCCGAATCCGGCGAATGACCTCGAACCCATCGCTTCCCGGCAGCATCAGATCCAGAACGACGACGTCGTAGGCGACTGACCCGGCGTGGTCCAGCGCCATCTCGCCGTCCTGAACGCCGTCCACGGCGTAACCGGCCTCCCCCAGCCCACGGACGATGGACCGCCGCAGGGGTTCGTAGTCCTCGACCACCAGTATGCGCATGTGCACCATTCTACAGAGTCCCCTCACCGATGGCGAGGCCCCTCCCCGATTCTTATCGAATTCTCATCCGGGTTGCAGGCCCCTCTAATGCCCCTTTTCACGAACGTGTGGTACCCTGCGGACTGCAATGTGCGGCATCGCAGGCATGGTTACCCTGACCGGCAACGGTCAGCTCGACGTCGAGGCGCTCGATCGCATGGTCGAATGCCTGCACGCCCGCGGGCCGGATGATCAGGGTACCTGCGTTCGTCCTCCCGTCGCCATGGGCATGCGGCGGCTGTCGATTATCGACATCGAAACCGGCCATCAGCCCATTACGAGCGAAGACGGCAACGTGATCGTGGTTTCGAACGGCGAGCTGTACTCCTACGTCGAGCTCCGCGCCGAGCTGCTCGAACTGGGCCATCACTTTCGCACCACGAGCGACACGGAGGTGATCGTCCATGGCTACGAGGCATGGGGGATCGAAGGTCTGCTGCGGCGCATCGACGGGATGTTCGCGTTCGCCCTCTACGACGTAAACTCCTCGACGGTTCATCTCGTCCGCGACCGGCTCGGAATCAAGCCGCTCTTCTACACCCAGCATGACAACGTACTCTATTTCGCCTCTTCGATTCCTGCGCTGCTCGCGCCGCGGCGCATTCCGATGGAGGTGGATCCGATTGGGGTGCGTCTCTATCTCCACCAGCAATTCGTTTCGGGGCCGTCCACGATCATGGCCGGCGTCGGGAAGGTGCCGCCCGGTTCGTTCGTTTCGATCGTCGAGGGACGGGTAAGAGAGGCGCGGCGGTACTGGTCACTGCCGAACCCTGCACTCGATCATCGCCCCGAGCATGACTGGCACGAGGCGCTGTGCACGATGACGGACGATGCCGTCTGCCGTCACATGCGGGCCGACGTCGAAGTCGGCGTTCTGCTCTCGGGCGGACTGGATTCTTCCATCGTGCTCGGGCTGATGGCGGCCTACAGCGAGCGTCCGGTCGCCGCGTTCACCGTCGGCATTGCCGGCGCGGCTTTCGACGAAACTGAGTACGCGCGGCTCGCGGCGAGCCGTTTCGGCGCGAGATTGCATCACACGGAAATGACCGCGGCGTCATTTGCAACTGCGGCACGCACCGTTGTCGAAGAACTGACGGAGCCAGTCGGCGACCCTGCGTGCGTACCGCTGCATCACGTCGCCGACCTGGCGCGCCGACACGTCAAGGTCGTTCTCTCCGGCGAGGGCGCCGACGAGCTCTTTTCCGGTTACGGATACTATCGTCATCTGGCGTCGCGGCGGGAACGAGTGTTGCAGCGGTGTAAGCGTTTCGCGACGCGTGGGAGACGTTCGGCGTCGAGCGGCTATCCATTCGTCATGTCGGGCGCGAGAGCTGCGGCACTGACGCCGGGATTCCGGGGCATCCCCGCTCTCGATCGCGTAACCCGCTCCCTGGAAACCGCCTGGGTGGGCAGCGATGATGCCGATCCCATCAACCGCGCGGCCCGGATCGACATCAGAGGCTTCCTCGCCGACGACCTCCTGCCCAAGGTCGACAGCGCCACGATGGCGCACGGACTCGAAGCGCGCGTCCCGTTTCTCGACCACCGCATCGTCGAGCTCGCGATGGCCATACCGGGACGGGCGAAGCGCAGGGGACGAGAGGGAAAACTCGTGGTTCGCGGGGCCTTTCGCGGCCTGATCGGTGACGATCTCGCCACGCGCCCGAAGCACGGCTTCAGTCTGCCAATGGCGTCATGGTTCCGGGGACCGCTGCGCCCGCTGTTGCACGACATGACCGACGACCTCGGGGCGACTCCCTGGCTCGACCGGCGATCGGTGGCACGAATGGTGGACGAGCACCTGGCCGGAGTGGATCACGGACGCGCGTTGTGGTCCATCTACACCCTCGTAACCTGGTATCGCTCGTTGTCCGGCCGACGGTCGGGGCCCATCGCCTGAACGGATCGGCCGTTTCGCGCCGCCGGAGATCCTGCGCTACTGCCCATCGCTCTTCTTCAGAAGCGCCGCTTCCATGCGGCCCAGGCGTTCCTCCTGCGTGCGCAAGACGCGTAGAATCTCCACCATCTCCTGTTCGCGCAGCACGTTCATCTTGTCGTGCAACAGCTCGATCTCCAGCTCGGCCTTCATGTTGACCTCGTAGTCGTGGTGCGCCTCCAGTCGGTCGATTGCAGCCTGCCGGTTCTGGCTCATCATGATGATGGGCGCGGTGTATGCGGCCTGGAACGAGAGCATGAGGTTCAGCAGGATGAACGGGTAGGGATCCCAGTGGTGGACGTACGCGGTGACGTTGAGGGCGAGCCACGCTGCGAGCAACACCGTTTGAGTGACCACGAAGCGCCACGACCCCATGACGATCGCCATGCGATCCGACAGGTGTTCCCCGAGCCTTAGTATCGCCGGGGGTGGATTCTGCGCCGGGCTCTTCTCCCGCAACTCCTTGATGAGACGGTATTCCTCCGACGACACATTGGGACTGACGGGGCGCTTGAATTCGCTGGCCGATACGCTCATGACAGGCACTCCATGGATTCAGGTTGTTTCCGGCTTCCGGACCGCCGAAGATCATACTGCGTACCGCGCCCCGTGTGGTAGGCTGGCCTGTCCACAATGTACCGGCTGCTCGGCAGACTCATCCCTATCGCCGTTGCGTGTGCTCTGTTACCCGCCGGCGCCACCGCGCGCTCCAAGACCGACCTCGTCTACCTGGTAAACGGCGACCGGATTACCTGCGAGATCAAGCAGCTCGACCGCGGCATCCTGCAAGCCGGCACGGACGCCCTGTCGACGGTCAACATCGAGTGGGCGGACATCGACTCCCTCAACAGCATTTACCAGTTCCGCGTGGAGGAGCGCAACGGCGCCAGGCACTTCGGGTCGCTCTTCCTTCGGCGCGATCGAGTGATGGAGGTCATTCAGGGAGGAATGGTTCACACCGTAAACAAGGACTCGGTCGTCGCCATCACGCCGATCGAGGCGGGCTTCTGGCGCCAGCTGGACGGCTCCATCAGCCTCGGGTTCAGCTACACCAAATCCGACGCGCTCTCGCAACTCACCAGCAGCGGGTGGGTCATGCGGCGCACGAGCCTCAATCAGACACGCCTCGACTTCAGCACCATTACCAAAAAGTCCAACGTCACCGCACGCACGATCCGGTACAGCACGACCATGGAACAACGCCGCCTGCTGAAGGGTATCCTTTTTGCGTCGGGCAACGTCGGCGCCGAACGCAACGACGAACTGGGCCTGGATTTGCGAACGTCGCTTGCCGCCGCACTGGGCGCCAACCTGGTAAAGTCCAACCGCGTGCTGTTCGTCTCCTCGGCCGGTATCACGGTGAACCGTGAGTTTGAAGCGAACGGAAGCGAGAGAGACAACCTCGAAGGTCTCGTCAGTCTCGAGCACGAGATCTTCGCCTACAATTACCCCAAGATCGACTACTCGGTCGACGGCACGTTATACCCCAGCTTCAGCGACTGGGGCCGCATTCGTTTCGAGCTGGATTTCCACCTGCGCCGCGAGATCGTGAAGGATTTCTTCGTGGAGGGTACGTACTACCTCTCGTCGGACAACCGACCGCCCGCCGGAGGTTCCACATCCGACTACGGAATAACATTCAACCTGGGCTGGACGTTCTGATCAAACCCCGGCGAGGGCGCCCCCGAGGCCGCTCAACGTCGAGGCAACCTTCCCCGCCAGAACGCGCGCATTCGTTCAGATCGCATCGATGATGCGGTTCAGTGTCGCACTGGGCCGCATGGCCGCCGTGCACATGGCGTCATCGGGGTGGTAGTAGCCCCCGATGTCCATCTTCTGCCCCTGCGCCGCGAGCAGTTCCGCAGCGATCGTCTTTTCGTTCTCCACGAGTGCCGCAGCCACCGGCTTGAGGCGTTTCGACATTGCGGCGTCCTCGTCCTGCGCGGCCAGCGCACTTGCCCAGGCGAGCGCGAGATAGAACGTCGAGCCACGGTTGTCGATCTCGTTCACCTTGCGCGAGGGATAGCGCGCGTCCTCGAGGTACCGGCCGACGGCCGCGTCCAGCGTGGCCGCCAGCACCGTCGCTGCTTTGTTGCCGGTCTGCTTTGCGAGCAATTCCAGCGACGGCACCAGCGCGCAGTACTCGCCCAGCGAATCCCAGCGCAGGTGGCCCTCCCTGAGGAACTGTTCCGCATGCTTGGGCGCGGAGCCGCCGGCCCCGGTCTCAAACAGTCCGCCGCCGCTTAGAAGCGGGACGATGGAGAGCATGCGCGCGCTGGTGCCCAGTTCGAGAATTGGAAACAGGTCGGTGAGATAGTCTCGCAGCACGTTGCCGGTGACGGCGATGGTGTCCTGACCGCGGCGAATGCGCGCCAGCGCGAACTTCATGGCTTCCACCGGCTTCATGATGCGGATATCCAGCCCCCTGGTGTCGTGCTGCGGCAGGTACGACCGGACCTTCTTGATGATCTCGGCATCGTGGCCGCGCTTCTCGTCAAGCCAGAAGACCGTGGGCACGCGGGTGGCACGCGCACGCTCGACGGCGAGCTTCACCCAGTCCACGATGGCTTCATCCCGGGCCTGGCAGGCCCGGAAGATGTCGCCCGTTTCGACCTGCTGTTCGAGAAGCGTCTCGCCGGCTGCATCCACCACGCGCATCGTACCCTTTGCGGGCGCGACGAAGGTCTTGTCGTGCGAGCCGTATTCCTCCGCCTTCATCGCCATCAGGCCCACGTTGGAGACATCGCCCATGGTGGCGGGGTCGAATTGTCCGCGCTTCTGGCAGTCTTCGATCATCGCCTGGTAGATGGTGGCGTAGCAGCGGTCCGGAATCATGGCGATGGTGTCCTGCAGCTGATCGTCCTTGTTCCACATGTGGCCACCGTCGCGGATCACCACCGGCATCGATGCGTCCACGATGATGTCATTGGGGACGTGCAGGTTGGTCTTGCCCGTGCGCGAATCCACCATGGCCAGCGCGGGACCGCTTTGATAGCACGCACTTATGTCCGCTTCGATCTTCGCCTTCATGTCGGCGGGCAGGCGGTCGAGCCTGCCGAGCACGTCGGCGAGCCCGTTGTTGACGTTGGCGCCGATCTCGCGCAGCGTGCCGGCGTGCTTATTGAGGGCATCCGCGAAGTAGACCGACACGCAATGCCCGAACATGATGGGGTCCGAAACCTTCATCATGGTGCACTTGAGGTGGAGCGAGAGCAGGACATCGTCGTCCCTGGCACGCTTCATCTGTTCGGCGTAGAAGGCGCGCAGCGCGGCTACGTTCATCACGGCAGCGTCGATGACCTCGCCCGCTTGCAGCGGGAGCCTGTCCTTGAACACCTTCACCGTACCTGACGCGTCGACGAATTCGATGCGGGCGGTGGTGGGCGCGTCCACGGTCACCGACTTCTCGCTGCCGTAAAAGTCCTTGTCCTCCATGTGCGCCACCCGCGTCTTCGAGTCCGATTTCGGCCAGTCCTTTATCATCTTGTGGGGATGCTTCTGGGCGAACTTCTTCACCGACGCCGCGGGGCGACGGTCGGAATTTCCCTCGCGCAGCACCGGGTTCACCGCCGAGCCCAGCACCACCGCAAAACGGGCCTGCAGCTCGCGCTCGGCGTCGTTCCCTGGCTCCTCCGGATACTTCGGAATGTCGTAGCCCTGCGCCTGCAGTTCCGTGATGGCCGCCTGCAATTGCGGAATGGACGCGCTGATATTGGGCAGCTTGATGATGTTGGCTTCCCGAGTCTTTGCGAGCTCACCCAGCCGGCTCAGCTCGTCGGGGATCCTCTGTTCAGGGCGCAGCTTCTCCGGGAAGTTGGCGAGGATGCGCCCGGCGAGGGAGATGTCGGCGGTCTCGACTTCGACACCGGTCCCCCGGGAGAACGCCTGCACGATGGGCAGGAGCGCGTAGGTGGCCAGGGCGGGGGCTTCGTCGGTCTTCGTCCATGTGATCTTTGCAGGGTGACCGGAAGGCATGACAGTAACCTCGTCAATTCTATGGGTGATGATTGGGTGTCCGCGCGGCCGTGCGGGATCGAGATTTTCGGAGCAGTATACCCGAAATCACGGATCCGGTGGACCCCCAACCCACCCGGCAATCAATGCGAACGCACGTACGTGCTTCATGGGTTCCTCCTCCGGTCTGGGCGCCACGAACCGAAATCGCATCTACACCCCCAGGGGTGCGCGCGGGTTGAAGTCCAGCTCCTCTTTCATGGCCTCATACGCCTTGCGCGCTTTCTCGGTGTTGGCGGGTGGCAGGACGATCTGCAGACTCATGTACAGATCACCGGGTGCCCTGGCGGGGATCCCGCGTCCTCTGAGTCGCAGTATCTTCCCCTGATAGGAACCCGCCGGAATCTTGAGACTGATCATGCCCAGCGGTGTCGGCACTTTGACCGACGCCCCGAGCACAGCCTCCCACGGCGCAACTGGCACCGACATGTGCACGTCGGCGCCTTCCACCCGATACCGGCCGCTGGAGTCGAACTCGACCTCGAGGTACAGGTCACCGGCCGGCGCACCACCAACTCCGGGATCGCCCTGGCCGGTCAGGCGGATGTGTTGGCCCTGACGGATTCCCTTCGGAATGCGCACCTTCAGCGTGCGCTGCTTCGTCGTCACGCGACCGTCGTCGGTGAGCTCGGCGGCGCGCAGGGTCAGCGTGCGGGTATTGCCGTCGTACGCGTCTTCCACATCGATCATGATCTTTGCGTAGCGATCCTCACCGCGCGCCCGGGATGGCCGCCGTGCGCGACCGCCGCGCGCACCGAAACGGCCGCCGCCGAAGAGCGACTCGAAGAAATCACTGAAGTCCTCGGCCTCGAACCCACCTCCCTCACCACCGCGGGGATCGAAGCCGCCCCGGAACTCGAAACCCGCGTCCCAGCCCGGCGGTGGACGGAAGTCCTGGCCGGTCTTCCAGTTGGGCCCAAGCTGGTCGTAGGCCGCGCGCTTCTCCGGATCCTTGAGCACCGCGTAGGCCTCCCCCACCTCCTTGAATTTCGCGTCGGCGTCCTTTTCCTTGCTGACATCGGGATGGTGCTCGCGGGCGAGCCTGCGGTAGGCGTGCTTGATCTCTTCCTGGGTCGCGTCGCGCTTGACGCCGAGAATCTGGTAGTAGTCGCGGTACTGCATTATCGGGCGGTCCCCGACGCCGATTCACGTGAAGCGTCGACGGCCGTGAACGCGAGCGCGCCCTTCGACACGTCTGCCGCAATGGTCTGGCCGGGACCGAAATCACCGCTCACGATCATGCGCGCCAGCGGGTTCCCCAGCATGTTCTGGATGACACGGCGCAGGGGGCGCGCGCCGTAATGCGGATCGTATCCCGCGTTGGCGAGAAACTCGACCGCCTTGTCGGTCACGGTGAGGCGCATGCCGGATTGCTCGAGCCGATGTGCAAGAACATCGATCTGGATGCGTGCGATCCTCTGGATCTCATCGCGGGCGAGCGGATGAAACACGATGATTTCATCCAGGCGGTTGATGAACTCAG
>CAZCQM010000065.1:0-13648 GCA_964500785.1 uncultured bacterium | reverse complement strand
CTCGAAGAAGCGATCCGGATGCTCGTCCCGGAAGTACTGGGACCGCGTCGAATTGCACACCTCTCCGTCCAGGGCCACCACGTGTGGGAAGGCCGGCGCGATCCTCCGGAGCGCGTTTCCGTATGCATTGCGCGTGGGGAGCCTGTCCCCGAGGGCATAATCCATGGCCGCCGGCTTCTTCGGCGCGGCTGTCCCGGGGAGCTTGCCTTCCGGCGGGGAGATCTCTCCCCGCACCGTGGAATCGACCGTCCCGATCTCGTCGAGCGCCCGCTTCAGTTGATCCTCGTCGAGCGTCTTTCCATGCCAGCCGTTCTTGTCTTCGACGAACGAGACGCCTTTCCCCTTGATGGTCCGCGCGATGATCATGACCGGGCGGCCTTTGACCTCCATCGCGGCGCGGTAAGCATCCAGCACCGCGGCATGATCGTGCCCATCGTCGACGACGATCGGGTGCCACCCGAAGGCCTCCGCCCGTTGCCGGTACACACCGAGGTCGTGGCCGTACATCGTCTCGCCCCGTTGCCCCAGGCGGTTGACGTCGATCACGCCGACGAGATTGTCGAGCTTGTAGTGGGCGGCTATTTCCATCGCTTCCCACTGTGAGCCCTCGGCCATCTCGCTGTCTCCCAGGAGCACGTACGTCCGGTATGGCAGCTTCGCGAGGTACTTTGCATCCAGGGCCATGCCGACACCGATGGAAAGCCCCTGACCGAGCGATCCCGTCGCCGCCTCGGAGTATCGAAAGCGCGTCGTCGGGTGCCCCTCGAGCGGACTCCCGAAGCTCCGGTAGGTCATAAGCTCGTCCTCGTCGATCTTCCCCGCGGCGGCCCACAGGGAGTACAGCAGCGGGGACGCATGTCCCTTGGAAAAGATGAGGCGGTCGTTGTTCGGGAAATCGGGATCGTCCGCATCGTAACGGAAAGATCCTCCGAAGAGCAGATCGACCATCAGCTCCACGGCGGACAGCGACGACGTCGGATGCCCGGATCCGGCGTGGGTCGTGCAACGAAGGATCCAGCTCCTGACGAGGGTCGATATGTCCCGCAAGTGATCGATGGCAGGTTGTGTATCGGTCTTGTTGATCGTTTTCTTCTGCGGCATGACTAGGCTCCCTTCCCCAGATGTCTGTCGAGATTGTAGGCCGCGCTGATCAGCGCCAGATGCGTAATACCCTGCGGAAAATTGCCGAGCGCTTCTCCGCTGTCGCCCGTTTGTTCCGCGTAGAGGCCAAGATGGTTCGCGTAGCCGAGCATCTGCTCGAAAAGCAGGCGTGCTTCATCCAGCCGGCGGGCGTCAATCTGGCCGGCGCGCGTGACGGCTTCCACCAGCCAGAACGAGCACATGTTGAAGGTTCCCTCGGAACCGGCGACGCCGTCATCGCACCCGGAGCGGTGTTGCCAGCGATAGACCAGGCCGTCCGAGAACAACCCGCCTTTGTCGGTGGGTCGCATGATGGTATCCAGAGTGCTCAGCATCCGCGGATCGCTGGGAGAGAGAAAGAACACCAGCGGCATGATCAACAGTGAGCCGTCTATGCAATCGCTGTCGTAGGCCTGCTTCATGACCTGCCGTTCCTCGTCCCATCCCTTCTCCATTATCTGTTCGTACACATTGTCGCGCTCCCGGCGCCACCGTTCGACATCCGCGGGAAAGGATCGCTTCCCGGCGAGCCGCAACGCACGATCCAGCGCCACCCAGCACATGATCTTCGAATAGACGAACTGGCGGGGCGCGCTTCGGATCTCCCAGATGCCCGTATCAGGCTTGTTCCAGTTGTCACACAACCAGTCCATGACGGAACGGAGCTGTGTCCACGACTCGTACGAGATCGCCGTCCCGTACTTGTTGAACAGATAGACGGAGTCCATCAGCTCACCGTAGATGTCGAGCTGAAGCTGCCGGTAGGCCCCGTTCCCGATTCTCACGGGGCGGGAGTCCCGGTAGCCGCTCAGGTGATCCAGCGTGATCTCCTTCAGATCGGTTCGCCCGTCGACCCCGTACATGATCTGCAGCGGCCCGAACTCGGCGGCCGCCTTCGGGTCCGCCATCGAGTCGTGGTACCGGGCATCGAGCCATCGCATGAATGCGGCGGCTTCCGAGGAAAACCCGAGCCGCAGAAAGGCGTAGACGGTGAATGCTGCGTCGCGGATCCACGTGAAGCGATAGTCCCAGTTCCGCCCTCCGCCAATGAGGGTCGGCAGGCTCGTCGTCGGCGCCGCAACGATGGCCCCGGTCGGCTCGAAGGTCAGCAGTTTCAGCGTGAGCGCGGAGCGGCGGACCATTTCGCGCCAGCGCCCCGTGTACTGACACTGCGATATCCAGTCGCGCCAGAACTTGATCGTGCTCTGGAACAGCTCGTGGCCCTGCTCGGAGGACGGGGAATACAAATCGTCGCCGGGCCGGTGCTGGCGGAGCAGAAACGTCTTCGATTCGCCCTGGGCGAGTTTGACCGTCGCCTCGACTCCGTTGCCATCGGTGTGGGCAAGAGGGACGTCGGTCAGGAGACTGAGGTGCAGACCCTCCGACTCGAAGACGGCCCCCTTATTGGCGAGATGGGTTTTGTGGTCGCCTCTTCCGTAGTCGAACGCGGGTTCGCACGTCATGCGGAGCGTCACGTCACCGCGCGCCGCGCGGACCCGGCGGACCAGATGGCTCGCCTGGCTCGCCTCGGCGCTGGAGACGGGCATGAAGTCCTGAATCTCGAGCACGCCTCCAGCCGAGAGATGCCGGGAAACGAGGACGTTGGTGTCTGGCCAGTAGAACTGTTGAAAGGAGACTTCACCCTGTCCCGCCGGCGCGATCTGAAATCGGCCTCCCTTGCGATCGTCGAGAATGGCGGCGAACACACTGGGCGAATCGAAGTGTGGGAGGCACAGCCAGTCAATGGAGCCGTTCTTCCCCACCAGCGCCGCTGTGCGCATGTTCCCGATTACCCCGTAGTCTTCGATGGGAAGGTAGGCCACTCTATTTGACTCCGTCTGTTCGCACGGACTCAGTCGACCTTGAGTTTGTTAACCACTCGTACCGCGCCAGCCTCCAGCGCGTTGCTCCGTGCCGCGTTGTAGGCCCTCCACGAGTCGACGGTACCAGTCAGTGTCGCCACTCCGTCCTCAACACTCACATTCACGTTCCGGTCATCCACGAACGGACTCCACCACAGCTCTTCCCGAATTCTATCGGTGATGTCCTGGTCGCTTCCCTGAGGCTGCTCGAAAACGCGGGTTTCCAGCGGATAACTGTAGTACCAGTAGGGATAGACGTAGGGACTCTGTTCAAACCGATCCGGGAACGTGACATCGAGGTGGTTTCGAATATCGACAACACCGGTGCTTCGGCTCGCCACATTCTCCGCGTGCATTTTTTCGAAGATCGTGTCCACCGTTCCGTACAGGCTCACGATGCCGCCACTCACCCGCACGCTCAGGTCATAGGGTGCCAGCACGGGATCGAGCTGCAGGCTCATCCTGACGTTTCCGGCTATGGTCTTGTCGCTGATATCGGTTTTTGTGCGGACCTTGATACGATTCGTCACGTCCGTAACGCCCACCGTGTTGCGAGCATCCAGCTCCGCGGCTCGTTTGGCTTCTGCGTTGTCCACGATGCCCTCCAGGGTCACGGTACCGCTGGCCACTTTCGGCATGACGTTGAATGAAAAGACGCGGGGGTCGTACCTGAGAGCATCTTTCACTGCATCACGAATTTCGTCATCAGGCTTCACGACGTACTTCGTCCTGCGTACATTGTCGTCGTGCGTCCATGGCTTGACGTCCAGCTTCGAAGCGTCCACGGAACGCACTCCGGCAACCCAGGCATCCCACAGGGCGCGGTTCTTCTCCGCCGCGCTGCCGACCGCACCGGTCAGCGATACGTTTCCCTTCTGCACGTGGACGTCGATGTTCGCATCGTCGACGAGCGCATCCCACTGGAGTCGTTTCTTGATCTCGGGCTTTATCTCCCCGTCCAGACGATTTCTCTTGTAGGCGACGTCGATGTCGTTCTCAAGGCCGGTCACGCCGGCCGCGCCTCTGGCAACGACTCCGCAAAGTCGCTTTTCAGCCCACGAATCGACTGTACCCGTGAGTGTGACCAAACCGCCGTCCGCCACCTTCACACCGATCTCGTACGAGTCCGTGGCAGGATCCAGGAGGAGCCGATTGATCACGTTCCGACGGACGGCCTTGTCAGATCGCGCTACCGTTGGTTTGACAGCGATCCGATCGACGACGGACCGGACGCCCCGAATGGTCTCGGCGATCTCTACGGCGCGATCCGCGGCGAGGATATTGTTCACCTTGCCGTCCAGCGTGACGATACCCTGGCTGGTACTGACGTCGATATCGTTGTAGGGAACGGCACTATCGAAGAGGAACTGGTTTTCGACCGCATCCGTAATGGACGTGTCGCTCAAATCCGCTTTGGCGCTCGCACGCTTGTGGCCGCCGATGAGACATACGGACACGACAAACGCTCCGATCACGACGCGGGCGATCATGTTCGATGTGTTCAAGCGCATATTGCTTCACTCCAATGTATTCTTGTCGCGTGGACGCTGTATGCGCACCACGCGAGTTCCACAAGTTAGCGTATCTCCTTGGATAGAAGCTATATACACCGCGTCACTCATGTCCGTGAACTCGTTCACAGTTGGGCGGCACGCTCGCTCGATGCGAACCGGTCGAGGAATGCGAGCAACTCCGCCACGGAGTCCATTCTTATTCGTGCCCGTGTCCGTCCCGTACCGACATGAATCGAGTACGAGTCTTCCGGAAATGCATGAAACAGATCGTCGCCCGATGTACCGCCACTGATTCCCATGATGAAATCCCAACCGTGCCTGCCGATCCACAGTCGTGCGATGTGGCTCTTGTTGACTCCCGAACTCACTACTTCCATCGCATTCTCGTGGTCGATCACTTCGATGCTTCCGTGCTCGGTGAGATCCGAAACCGCCTGCCAGAGCTCTTGCTTGCGATCGTAGGTTGCGACCGTGCCCCCGCTTTCGAAGTGCCAGATCAGCGAAAAGTCGCGCTCCTCGATCCAGGACCCCGGCGTTCGAGTCGTGTACATCTGGAGGATTGGCATTACCGTCTTCTTCCAGCCCCTGCGCATGGGTTGGACCATTTGCCAGTGGCCATGCTTCTCCTTGATCCACGCGCCATGCTCGGCGACCAGGGACGCATCCAGCTCCCCCAGCCATCGATCCAGCGACTTGCGGTCCAGATTGCTGATGAACACGATTTCGTTGGTGGGTTTCGCGGCGAGGGCGCGAAGATATTGTCTGATCCGATCATGCCCACCGTCGTCCACCTGAGCCAGCGCCGTGGCGATGTGATCGTTGCAGTCGAAGACCAGAAGATTACGGTTTCCGCGGTCGTGTCTTTCCAGAATCTCGTCAACGATGGCGGGTGAGCAGGAGACGGGCTGTCGGCTGAGGGATCCCTCCGGAGGCTCCATCAATGTGTTGATGAAGTTGTCGGCCCACTGATGCACATCGTTACGCGCCAAACGGTCCTGCATCATCCGCATTCTCTCGCGCCGTTCCTCCTCGGGCATCTTGAGAGCCGATTGCAGCGCATCCACAACGGCCTGTCGGTCATTCGCATTGACGATCAGCGCCTCGCCCAGTTCGCTCGCCGCGCCTGCCATCTCGCTCAACACCAGCACACCGCTGCTATTGGTCTTGGCGGCGACGAACTCCTTCGCAATGAGATTCATGCCGTCTCGAAGGGGCGTCACCAGGGCAACGTCGGCGATCCGGTACATCGCCATGAGCCGTTCGAACGGCTCCGAGCGGTAGAGGTACCAGACCGGGACCCATCCGATGGTCCCATGTGTGCCGTTGATGCGCCCGACGAGCCGGTCCAGCGTTTGCTTCAGCTCGGCATAGTCTCCCACTCCCGTGCGCGAGGGAACCGCCAGGAGGAGAAGCGTGACCTTTTCGTGGTATTCGGGGTGCTGGCGGAGGAATGAATCGAAGGCTCTCAGGCGATCCGGGATGCCCTTGGTGTAGTCGAGACGATCGATCGACACGATGACTTTCAGATCGCCCACTTTGGCGCGCAGGGCAGCCAGCCGCTTTGCGACGTCGGGTGTCTCCGCAGCCGTGGCAAACCGCTCGTAGTCGATGCCCATGGGAAACGCTTCCACCTTCACGCTCCTTCCATCGACTTCGACTCTATCCAAACGATGATGGATATTTTCCACGCGACTCAGGCTGCTCATGAAATGACGGACGTAGTCGAACGTATGAAAACCGATCAAGTCCGCGCCGAGCAGCCCGCGCAGAATCTCGCTACGCCACGGCAGCAGCCGGAATATCTCGTAGGACGGAAACGGGATGTGGAGAAAAAAGCCGATGCGGGCATTCGGCCATGCCTTCCGGAGCATGCCGGGCAATAGCATGAGGTGGTAGTCGTGGATCCAGATCGGGTCGTCCGAAGAGCAGTTTTCGATTACCGCGTCACAGAACGCCTGATTGACCCGCCGGTACGCTTCCCAGCACGCATCGTCGTAGCGTGTATACGTCTGAAAATAGTGAAACAGGGGCCAGACGGTCTGATTGCAGAAACCCTGGTAGTACTGTTTGACATCCGACCGAGAGAGGAACAGCGGAACGTTGTTCTGCCTCCCCAGGGCCTTCTCGATGTCGGCCTTCTGACCGGGGGTCAGGTTCTCGCTCGCGATCCCGGGCCATCCGATCCACCGGGTCTCCCCCCGCGACAAGGACGCCAGGCCGGTGGCCAGACCGCCGGTGCTCGGCGTGTACAGGAGCTCTTCCCGTCGCTTGGAGACGCTCACTGGCAGGCGATTTGAGATAATGTTCAGCATGGAACAGGGGCGCGTGCACGTACCTCCGCCGCCGGCGTCCACCTCACTAAATTGTGGTACCGCGGAAACGACCCGGCGTTCCCGTCGTGGGCATGACGACGTCGCCGTCGATGATCGCAGACGGACTATGGATGCTGCGGCTGCGACGCCCGGCGTGCGCACGGGCAGGCAACCGCGCGAGGGGCGTCGGCGGTCGCGATCGACGCTCGTTTCGTGCCCTGACGGGACCGGCGGAAGCGAGTGTTGGTTTGCAACTCCTTCGGCTATTATATGAATCTCGACAGGCCTCCACAAGCAACCTGCGGAAATAGCCCCACTCTGCCAGATAGTCAGCAGTGGACCGTTTCGGGGCGGTGGCCTGCATGCCGACGGAAAGCCCGTCGCAACGCCATGATCGGGTTTGCCAACAACCTGGCGGGCGATCGGCGACGAGGATCCTGCCGGAATCGACACTTTGCTATCGAGGAAGCCCATGAGCCTGCCTGACTACGACGCGGTCGTCCTGGACGTGGAGAGCATCCTCGCCCACGCCACGGTGGGTGGTCGATCGATCGAGGATGTCGCGCGCCAGGTCGGACGGTGGACCTGTGACGGGGTGAAGGTCGCCGTCTTCTCGTCCGATCGCAATCATCTCGCGCTGCTGGACTCACCCCCGTGGGATCGGGTCTTCGACGCGCGCATGGACGCACGCGACATCGAGCGCATGACCGTGGACGGGAGCGGGGTGCCCAACCTGCTCCGCGAAGTCGTTCATCGCCTGGGGGTCGGCCCCGGCCGGACGCTCGCCGTCGTGAACACGACGAATGCCATACGGGAGGCATGCGCGGGCCGTTTCGCGGCGGTCGTGGGTGTCGATCCAGGTGGCGACGCCGAGCTGCTTCGCGAGGCCGGCGCCGACTTTGTTGTGGGTGACGTGCGCGAAATCGAGACCCTGGCGTACTGCCCTCCCGGGCAGGACTGTCTCCGAACACCGGCCCCGCTGCTCGACAACGCCGCCTGGCTGGCGAGCCGATTGCGCGGAAAGCGTCTCGCGCTCTTTCTCGACTACGACGGCACACTGGCTCCCATTGCCGGCCGCCCCGAAGAAGCGACCCTGCCGCCTCAGACGAGGTCGCTCGTTCGCGAGATTGCCGGCCGGCACACCGTCGCCATCATCAGCGGGCGGGATCGAGCCGATGCGGAGCGCATGGTCGGTATCGACTCGCTGGTGGACGCGGGAAGTCACGGCTACGACATCGCCGGGCCCGGTCTCCGGTACGAACACCCGCAGGCCCGCGACGCGCTGCCCGACATCGATGCGGCGGAGACGGAAATGCGAGCCGCGATCGGTGACATCGAAGGAGCACACCTGGAGCGAAAGCGTTTCTCGATCGCAATCCATTACAGACACGTCCACGCCGGTGCGGACGTTCGAACACTCGAGTCACGGGTGGACGCCGCGATGGTACGGCATCCGTCGCTGCGCCGGCTGCACGGCAAGAAAGTCTTCGAGCTGCAGCCCGATATCGACTGGAACAAAGGGCAAGCCGTCCTGTGGCTGCGGGAGAACCTGGGGATCGACGATGACGCGGTCACGGTCTACGTCGGCGACGATACGACCGACGAGGACGCGTTCCGCGTGCTGCGTCACCAGGGAATCGGCATCGGCGTCCGCGTCGGTGTCAGCGAAAGGGGTTCCACCGAGGCACTGTACTTCCTGCGGGAGTGCGACGACGTCCGGCGCTGGCTGCGTTCCCTCACCGGCGACGAATCGGGGCACACGGAGCCGTGACGTACGTCCGAGGTCCGGCCGTCAGCGGGCCATGGGCGCTCGGAGCATCACGACCGCCAGCGGCGGCAGCGTCAGGTTGAGTGAGTACCGCTGGCCGTGAAACGACACCGGGACCGCATCGACCCCACCCATGTTCCCCTGCCCGCTTCCTCCGTACTCGCGTGCATCGGTGTTGAGAATCTCGTCCCACCACCCCGAGACCGGAACGCCGACGCGGTAGTTGTGATGGACGGTCGGCGTGAAATTGCAGACGACGAGGACGGTCGAATCGGCCCCGTCGTGGCGCTGGAAGGCAAGGACGCCGTGCTCGGCGTCCTGGACGTCCACCCAGCGGAAGCCCTCAGGCGAGGCGTCGAGCGCGTGCAGAGCCGGCACGTCGCGATAGCGCCGGTTCAAATCGCCGACCAGTCTCTGAATCCCCGCGTGCGGCGGGTACTCGACGAGGTGCCACTGAACGGACGAATCGTGCTGCCACTCGTCCCATTGGCCCAGTTCATCTCCCATGAACAGGAGTTTCTTCCCGGGCTGGGCGAACATGTACCCGTACAGCAGCCGCAGGTTGGCGAATTTCTGCCAGTCGTCGCCCGGCATCTTCGCCAGAAGCGCTCCCTTGCCGTGCACGACCTCGTCATGGGATAGCGGCAACACGAAATTTTCCGAGAATGCGTACACCGCGCGGAAGGTCAACTCACCCTGGTGATATTTCCGGTGAATGGGATCGCGACTCATGTACTGCAGGGTGTCGTGCATCCATCCCATGTCCCACTTCAATCCAAAGCCCAGCCCACCGACGTACGTGGGCCGGGATACCATGGGCCAGGCGGTCGACTCTTCCGCGATCGTCTGCACGTCGGGATAGCTCTCATAGACGGCCTCGTTGAACCGTCTGAGGAACGAAATGGCGTCGAGATTCTCCCTGCCCCCGTACTCGTTCGGAATCCACTCCCCGTCCTTGCGAGAATAGTCCAGGTAGAGCATGGATGCCACGGCGTCCACCCGCAGTCCGTCGACGTGGTACTTGTCGAGCCAGAACAGCGCATTACTGATGAGATAGCTCCGCACCTCGTGCCGACCGTAATTGAAGATGAATGTGTCCCAGTCGGGGTGAATCCCCTTGCGGGGATCGTCGTGTTCGTACAGATGGGTCCCGTCGAAGAAACCCGGGCCATGCTCGTCGCGAGGAAAGTGAGACGGCACCCAGTCCAGGATCACGCCGATGCCCCGCTGGTGCAGAAGATCGATCATGAACATGAAGTCCTCGGGACTGCCGTACCGGCTCGAGGGCGCGAAGTATCCCGTGACCTGGTATCCCCACGAGCCGAAGAACGGGTGCTCCATGGCGGGAAGGAACTCCACGTGCGTGAATCCGGACTGCTCGACGTGATCGGCCAGTTTCTGCGCCATTTCACGATAACTGAGCGATCGATTGCCCTCATCGGGAACCCGCATCCATGAACCGAGATGCACCTCATAGATCGAAATCGGGGCCTGTAGCGCATTTCGCGCGCCGCGCGATCGCATCCAATCCGCATCACCCCACGCATAATCGAGCCCGGTGACCACCGATGCTGTCTTCGGCGGAACTTCCGCGCCGAATGCGAACGGATCGGCCTTGTCTGCGCGATAACCGCGGTAGCGCGAACGGACATGGTACTTGTACGCGGCCCCGGGGCCGATTCCAGGGATGAAACCCTCCCAGACGCCGGACGCCTCTTTCGTCTTCAGCGGGTGTGCATCCTTGTCCCAGTCGTTGAATTCTCCGATGACGCTGACGGCTTCCGCCGCCGGCGCCCACACGGCGAAGTAGACCCCATCTTCCCCGTCGCGCTGCATGAGATGCGATCCCAGCTTCTCATAGAGCCGGAAATGCGACCCCTCGTTGAACAGGAAGCGATCGTCCGCCGTGAGGCGGGTTACATCGTGCTGCACCGCTTCCACCACGCCTCCCCGCGATCGTTTGTCATGTTGCTTTCGTGTCATCTGCTCACTCCTGACTGCCCCGAATCCGCCTATCCCACCTTCCCCAGAATATCCAGGATTCCGCGCAGCGGAATCACCACCCAGTCGGGCCTGTTGTTCAATTCGTAGTTCACCTCGTAGAGGGATTTTTCCAGAAGGAACGCGTCCAGCATGACGCCAACCTGGTCGGCACCCCTCGGTAACAGTGTGCTATCCACGACGGTTTCCAGATACGCCCCCAGATAGGCGGCGCTCACCCATGCGTACCAGGCCCCGCTCAGCCGCTCGACCAACGATCGGTCCTCTTCACGGAACCACGTTTCCAGCATGCTCGCACTTGCCGCATAATGATACGAGCGCAGCATGCCCGCGACATCGCGCAAGGGAGACCGCTTCAACCGGCGCTCGCTGACGGACCGGGCGGGCTCGCCTTCGAAGTCGATGATGACGAAATCCTTGCCCGTGAACAGAACCTGCCCCAGGTGATAGTCGCCGTGGATGCGGATGCGACTGCCGCCCAGGCGCCTTTCGGTCAGCACCTCGATTCGCTTCATGATCTTCCGGTCGCTTCGAAGGACCTTCTGCGCCGCTCCACGCGCTTCGGGAGCCATGGAGCCGCGCCGGTCGCGCAGGAAGGCGACCGCCTGCCGAACGCTGCTCCGCATCGATTGATACAGCGCCCGTTGATCCAGCATCGAGAAAGGCTCCGGCTTGAATTCCTTGACGTCCGGTCGCGACCCCAACGCCAGATGGAGCGTGCCGGTCCGCCGGCCGAGCGTTCGCGCCGAATCGAGGCTGCCGCCGAACAGGGCGACGGCGTTGTCGGGCGGCGCCACGCCAATCCGATCGATGAGCGTGTCGCCCGGAACGCTCAGGCCGGCCACGCGCTCCTTCGACGCCAGGGCTTCCTCCAGGTAGCGGCGCACTGCATCGCGCGTATGCGACCACGCGTCCCCTTCGTTCGGTACGAAGCCCTGCAGGATGGCGAGTACCACGGAGCCGCCCCCCGTCGGCTCGTACTCGAGCGAACCAACGACCGGAGGCACGTGTTCGTAGTGAACTGCGTCGGTCAGAAAGGAGCCGATCTCCAGGTCCGGATGCGTACCCGGCTCGACTTTTCGGAGCACCTTCATGATGAAGCGGTTGCCCAGCACGATCGACGTGTTGCTTTGTTCGACGCCCATGAGCCGCACCGATAGCGGTCCCTTGCCGTCGCCTCCGCGCGACCGGCTGTAGGTTCGCGTGCGCCGCGGACGTACCGCCCCCTGTTCCCCGCGGAGCTGACGGCGACTCCCGACCAGGTCGAACATCGTGCGGTCGAACGATTCATCCACCAGGACGTCGTAGAGGATTCCGGTGCGTTCCGGAGACAGAACGATCTGCGCGATGAGCGCCTTCGGATGCCGTTCACGCAACGTCTGCGTGCCCTCTCCCTCGAGAAGGCCCACCGGAAGTTGATAGGTTTCCGTATCCCGGTCCCGGCACGCCACATCCAGCAGCAGGAGATAGGCCGTGTCCTCGCCGTTGCGTACCGGGACGGCATCGGTGATGGTAACGGACCGGATCTCGTATCCCTTGGCGCCGAACCAGCGGCAGCGGGGCAGGTATCGCAGCAGCGCCCGTTCAAGATCCTCCCTCGGTCCTTCGAGCAATACGTCTTCCCACGCGCCGTTCACCTCGATGCGCGGTAGCTGCAGGTGGTCACCACCCACCACCACCTCACCCACGCGATCTTGAAGATTGAGCCAGTAGAACGCGTGCGGCCCGAGAGTCAGCACGTAGGGCGCCTTGCGGATGACCGCAAACTCACTCCCGCCGAGCAATTCCCGCGGCACGACTCCGCGAAAGCGGGACAGATCGAGTTCGACGCTCTGAGAGAACCGCGACAGGTTCGCCACAACGAGAATCCGCTCGCCTTCGCACGTGCGCGTAAAGGCAAGCACCTTTCTGTTGTCGGGGTGCAGAAACTCGATACTCCCCCGCCCGAACGCCCGATACTGCTTGCGCAACGCGATCGTGCGCTTGTACCACCACAGGATCGAATGCGGGTTGTTCTGCTGCACCTCGACATTGACTGCTTCGTAGTGATATTCGGGATCCGTGATGACAGGAAGGTACAGCCGCTGCGGGTTCGTCCTCGAGAACCCGGCGTTTCGATCCGCGCTCCACTGCATGGGTGTGCGCACCGCGTTCCGGTCACCCAGGTAGATGTTGTCCCCCATGCCGATTTCGTCACCGTAGTACAGCACCGGGGTGCCGGGGAGCGAGAAGAGCAGCCCGACCATCAACTCCATCTTGCGCCGCAGATTGTCCAGTAGAGGCGCGAGCCGGCGGCGAATCCCGAGGTTGATGCGCATGCGCGGATCGCCGGCGTATGTCCGGTACATGTAGTCGCGGTCTTCGTCCGTCACCATCTCCAGCGTCAACTCATCATGGTTGCGTAGAAACAACGCCCACTGGCACGTATCCGGGATGGCCGGTGTCTGTTCCAGGATATCGATGATCGGAAACCGGTCTTCCATCCGTACCGCCATGAACAGGCGCGGCATGACGGGAAAGTGAAACGCCATGTGACATTCATCGCCGTCACCGAAATAGGCCGCCGCATCCTCGGGCCACTGGTTCGCTTCCGCGAGCAACATTCGGTCTGTGAAATGCTCGTCGACGTGTTCCCGCAGTTCACGCAGCACATCGTGAGTCTCCGGCAGGTTCTCGCAGTTCGTCCCCTCACGCTCGCACAGGTACGGAATGGCGTCGAGGCGCATGCCGTCGACGCCCATGTTCAGCCAGAAGTCCATGATCTGGATCACCGACGCACGCACGCTGGGATTGTCGAAATTCAGGTCAGGCTGGTGCGAGTAGAAGCGATGCCAGTAATATTCCTTCGCCTCCGAGTCCCAGGCCCAGTTCGACATTTCGAAGTCCTGGAAGATGATGCGTGTCTCGCCGTATTTCTCCGGACTCTTGCTCCACACGTAGTAATTGCGCCAGCGACTCCCCGCTCTTGCACTTCGCGCGCGTTTGAACCACGGATGCTGGTCCGACGTGTGGTTGATCACCAGCTCCGTGATCACCCGTAACCCGCGGGCG
>CAZCQM010000064.1:0-13944 GCA_964500785.1 uncultured bacterium | reverse complement strand
GGGGCTGGCGCGCCGCGCGCCTGTCGTGTTATAAGGGGAGTCTATGGAAAGACTTCCCATCGTCTACATATCCGACCTTCATGCCCACGCTGGCAAGCCCGTGGAGCTCCGCGGCTGGGTCTACAACACGCGCTCCGGCGGCAAGATCCGCTTTTTGATCCTCCGCGACGGGACCGGCTACCTCCAGTGTGTGGCGAGTGCCAAGGACCTGAGCGCCGAGGACTTCGAGGTCCTCGGGCGCCTGACCCAGGAATCCAGCGTCGTTGTCACCGGGACGCCGCGCGAGGACAAGCGCGCGCCCGGCGGGATGGAGCTGACGCTCGCGTCCGTGAAAGAGATCGGGCACGCCGAAGGCTATCCCATCACGCCCAAGGAGCACTCGTCGTCGTTCCTCCTCGACCATCGCCACCTGTGGCTCCGTAGCAAGAAGCAGCACGTCGTGCTCACGGTGCGCCATCACACCGTCAAGGCGATCCGCGATTACCTGAACGACCACGGGTTCACCAACCTCGACACGCCCATCTTCACGCCCAACGCGTGCGAGGGAACGAGCACGCTCTTCGAGACCGACTACTTCGGCGACAAGGCGTACCTCGCGCAGAGCGGTCAGCTCTACAACGAGGCGACGGCGGCCGCGTTCGGAAAGGTCTACTGCTTCGGGCCCACGTTTCGCGCGGAGAAATCGAAGACGCGGCGCCACCTCACGGAGTTCTGGATGGTCGAGCCCGAGGTGGCGTTCATGGAGCTCGACGAGCTGATGGACCTGTGCGAGGACTTTTTCTGCTTCATCGTCGAGCGCGTTCTCGAGCAATGCGCGACCGACCTCAAGGACGTTCTCGAACGTGACATTTCGAAACTGGAGGCTGTGAAAAAGCCCTTCCCGCGCGTCCATTATAAGGACGCCGCGAAGTTCCTGCTGGAGAAGGGCGTGCCGTTCGAGGTGGGCGGCGACTTCGGCGGGACCGACGAGACCGTGCTCACCGAGGAGCGCACGACGCCGATCTTCGTCCACCACTTCCCGACGCAGGTGAAGGCGTTCTACATGGAGCCCGATCGATCGGAGCCGGAGTACTGCCTCTCGGTCGACATGCTCGCCCCGGAGGGATACGGGGAAGTGATCGGCGGCGGCCAGCGCACGGCTGACCTCGATCTCCTCGAGCAGCGTATCCAGGAGCACAACCTCCCGCGCGCGGCGTTCGAGTGGTACCTCGACCTCCGCAAGTACGGGACGGTTCCACACTCGGGTTTTGGCCTGGGGGTCGAGCGGACGGTGTCGTACCTCTGCGGTCTCTCGCACCTGCGCGAGGCGATCCCGTTCCCGAGGATGCTGAACCGGTTGAATCCGTAGAGAAACAGGAAGGAGCCGCGCATGATCCGCGGACTACGAACCGTCGTCTATCACGTCACCAATATCGATGAGGCGAAGGCCTGGTACTCGAAGATGCTCGAGCTGGCGCCCTATTTCGATCAGCCCTTCTACGTCGGTTTCGAAGTCGGCGGGTTCGAGCTCGGCCTGGTACCCGACGGCAAGCCCGGCCCGGGCGGGACGGTTGCCTACTGGGCCGTCGAAGATGCCGCGAAGGCGCTCGCGCGTCTGGAAGCCCTGGGTGCGACCGTGCGCGAGGCGCTCCAGGACGTGGGGGAGGGCATCAAGGTGGCCGCGGTTGCCGATCCCTACGGCAACACCTTCGGGATCATCGAGAACCCCAACTTCGACGTGAAGAAAGTCGAATGACCGCCGGACGCGCTCCGAGCGCGGCCGCGCCCGTCACTTCAACAAAACCACCTTGCGCTTCTCTTTGACCCCCGGCGCGACCAGTCGATAGAAATAGACCCCGCTGGACACCGGGTTGCCGGTGTCGTCCGCACCGTCCCATTTCACGATGCCCGGGCCATCCGCCGGGCTCTGGAATTCATCGACAAGCGTGCGCACCAACCGCCCACCCGCGTCGTACACGCGAAGGCTCACCCGGCCCGGGCGGACGAGCGTGTAGCGGATGGTCGTGGCCGGGTCGAAGGGACCGGGGCTGTCCTCTTTGAGGGTGGCGGTTACCGGTGTCGGACCCATCCCGACCGCGAATCCGGTCACGGCGCGGGCCTCCACAGTATTGCAGAGCGGATCGCACGAGGGGGCGTAGTCGGGAGATAGTGTCGTTTCGTAGAAGTCCTCGATGCTGGAGAAGACCGGGAGCTCCGCCACGCCGTCTCCGGTTGCGTCGACGCGGATGTAGGCCGGCGGCGGGGTGCAATCGACCAACCAGCCCTGCGCATCGGCAAAACCGCCCGGGTCGTCGAAAACCGGCGGCGACATCGTGAAGTGCGCGGACGGCACCCGCCGCGACATGGCGGGTGTGGTAGATTCCTGCGACGAGGTCTCCGGCGGATCGAACGCGGCGAGTGCTGGTGCGCCGGCGGCGAGAAACACAATCAGACTCGCGGCACGACGACGCATGGCGAACCTCCAGTGCTTCGTGGGGCGTTAGGCTGGCTAAAGTGAGTATAGTCACGTGATTGGCCTGCGACAATGACGGATGTATGTGTGAACGAATGAACAAACAGCTCATGTTCTTCAAAACACCCGCCGCGTTCCGGCGCCGGCTCGCGTCGCACCCCGTGCTCCGCGCTCACGGTGCTCCGGCATTTCGGGCCGGTTGACGCCCCCCGTGGGTTGTAATATCCTTCGGTATAATCCCCTGCAACCAGCCGCTTCGGCCCCGAACCCCAACGAGGTGCGTCATGACTCGATCCTCGGCGTCCCTTCCCGTCCTCCTGGCCGTTCTGCTGTGCGTGTCGCTCGCCGGTGTCGCGTGCGACCGCCACGACGAAACGCCCGTGGTGGCTCCCGACGGACCCACGGTCGTCCCCCTCGACGACCTGCGCTTCACGATCCAGGCGGCGTCCGAGACCGAGGCGGTGCTGTCGATCGCCGGCCCGTTCGTGGACGGGTTGGTCCTCGTCGAGGGCGCGGAGTCCGGTCGCTTCGAAGCGACTTCGGGCCAGTACACGCTCGCCGCGCGTATTTCGATCGACAGGACGGACTACAGCGATGTGAGCGTTCGACTCCGGAAGCAGGGCGACACAGCGGTCTATACGCGCTCGCTGGGCCGCTATCACCACGCCTTCGCGCGGGCGTTCACCGAAACGCGGCTGGTTGCTTTCACGACCCGACTGCAGGACTACAGCCTTTCCTCGGACAACACGGCCTTCTACTACACGCTGGACCGGAACGGTCTCACCCCCGCTATGGAGCTCCACGTCTACGATCTCGCGACCGGGGCCGACCGCGTGGTCGATCATGACTTTCCGCTCAACTTCCGCTCGGTGTCGCGCGACCGGCTGGTGACGGCGAAGACGATTGGTGCCCCGGGGGAGGACCGGGCGATGCTCTACTCATATGACGCCGGAAGCCGCCAGTACACGCCCATCGTCGAGGTGTCGGAAGACTACTTGCGCCTGTCGGAGGTCGTGGACGGATTTCTGGCCACGAATCGTCCGTACTGGGGCGACGGCCCGGAGGGGATCGTCGTCGACTTCAACACCGACACCGTGCACCAGATCGATTTCGACTGGGTGCCGCTTCGGCCGCACACGCGAGATCGGATCTGGCTGGGGAACTCCGTCTTCGACTCGCAGAGCCTCGCGTTCGTCTCTGTGCCGGCCGGGAATGCCGGGCACTTCACGGCGTACTTCGCGAGCGATGACCTGACCACGGTGATGGGGACGGAATATCCTGGCGATTTCGGCCCGTGCCGTGTGGTGGTGTTCAAGGACAACACGCGTATCGTGGACGACCTTCTCAGCGACAAGGTGGTGAACGCCGTCGAGGGGAGCTGGGACGGGACCCACCTTCTCGTGCAGCAGTCGGACCAGGGGAGTTCGAGGCCGGCCGTCGAGCACGTCCAGAACGGGTACTACGATCTCGATACGAGCACGGGCGCGTTGACGCTGCTGCACAACGCGCCCTTCGCCCGGTCCGCCTATCAGATCGGGCCGGGGGCGTCCATCGCCGTCCGATCCGACGGCCTCTACCGCATCGAGCGCTGATCGCTCGTTTCCCTCCGGGCAGCCGCGTGGTACGATCTCCGCGAGGAGGTCTCCATGCGTTCCGTATTCTCGATGCTGCCTGTGCTCATTCTCGCCGGGGCCCTGGCCACGGGCGCCCAGACACCCGCCGACGGCCCGGCATCGCCCGATTCCACGGCCGCGGACAGCGTCGCGGCGGCTCCGAAGGGGCCCACTATTCCGATCGAGCCCTGTTTCATCGAGGGTCTCGACGACACGTTCCTGACCGCCACGCTCGAGGTTCCGGAGAACCGCACGAAGCCGGACGGCCGGAAGATTGCGCTCCACATCGTGATCGTTCCGGCACTCGAGAAGGGAAGCGGACGGCCGCCGTTGTTCGACATCGCCGGCGGTCCGGGACTCGCGGCCACCGACGAGGCGGCCGCCTATGCGACCGACCTGCGCATTCATCGCGAGCAGCGCGACGTCGTCCTCGTCGACCAGCGCGGCACGGGGCAATCGAACCCGCTCCACTGCCCGGACCTGGAGAGTCGGTCATCGCTGGACGGAGGGGACATCACGGAGGCGGTCCGGGCGTGCCGCGACGAATTGTCGAAGGTTGCGGACCTCTCGTGCTACACCACCATGGACGCGGTGCACGACCTCGACGCCGTGCGCGAGGCACTGGGCTACGACCAGATCGACATTTCGGGGCTCTCGTACGGAACCCTGGTGGTGCAGACCTACATGCGCGAGTATCCCGAGCACGTGCACGCGGCTCTCATGCTGGGGACGGTGCCGCTCGGCGCCAGGATCCCGCTCTACCACCCGCGCCACGCCGAGGACGTGATGCAGAACGTCCTCGACGACTGCGACGCCGATCCCGACTGCGGGCGCGCGTTCCCCTCCCTGCGGCGTGATTGGGCCACACTCCTGGAGACGTTCGATGCGCGTCCCACGGTGAACGCGCAGTACCACGACTCCACCGGTACGCGCAACGTCGCGCTGGAGCGCGGACCGTTCTTCGACACACTGGCGGGCCTTCTCATCACCCCGGCGACGCAGCGGCGCATCCCGCTCATGATCCACGAGGCTGCTGCCGGCAACTTCCAGCCATTCCTGGATGTCGCCCTGTCGAGTGACGAAGGTGCGTTCGCCGAAGGGATGACCCTGTCGGTCATATGCCGGGAGGGGACGGCACAAATTTCCCCCGGGGAGATCGAGGCGGCGACGGCGGGCACCTTCGAGGGACGCTATCTCGTCGATCGCCAGATCGCGATGTGCAGCGAGTGGGGACTGGACGCCGTGCCGGAATCGGATCTGCGGCCGGTGACGTCCGAGATTCCCACGCTTTTGATCGCGGGCGCGATGGACTTCGTCACCCCCGTGTCCTGGGCGCAGGAGGTGTCCTCTCGACTCACCCACAGCCTGGTGCTCGTGATCGACCATATGGGACATCTGCCGGGCGGGCTGGACCACATGGAGTGTTTTCACGGTGTGGTCGAGCAGTTCTTCAAGTCGGGCTCCATCATCGGGTTGGACACATCGTGCTTCCAGACCATGTTGCCTCCCGATTTCCAGATTGAATGACGAGGCTGACCGATCGCGGATCCCGCCCGCAAGGATCCGTTTGCTAAATCGTTCTCTTATGGACATTTCTTCACGACGGTGTCTTGACGGCGCTCGGATACCGTGATATACACACTTGCGCAGCACTCTCGGCTTGGCGCTTTTTTATCCGTTAGATAAGGGCATGCGTTAATCAACCCCGGGTCCGTCCCGGGGGGGAAAGTCGAACGTCTGAGCGTACGCTGTGCCCCGACGAACGCATCGACATCCAGGCAGGTTCTGCGCCCCTGCTCCTCGCCCCGCACCTTCGCGGCGTGCAAACCTACATCTTGGCCGCACGGACCACACGTCTTCGCTCCTCGTTTCGAGCCCAGTCTCAATTTCCGTGCCTCCGTGTCGTAACACAGGCCGCATGAGGCGTCGCCTCATGTGACACGTGGCGGGGGATGCGCGGGCGTAGTCCAGCCCACGTAGGGCCAGCAACTTCAAAACCTCAGGGAGGGCCACCATGACGGGTAACCGATGGGGCTCGAGCCTACTCATCTTCCTCGTCGCGCTCGTGACGTCGGTCGCGAGCGCCCACGCTGGGAATACGATCTATTTGTATGATGAAAGCGTGGTACCAGAAATAGACCTCAATGCATACCTGACCGACGGCACCCTGAAACAGCCCAATGGCGGAGAGTTTCCGCACTGGGTCGAGACGGGTCCGGCGCCGTCGGAATACCCGGCAATCGCGATCGCGGAACCGGGAATCGAAATTCTGGGAACATCCAGTGCGCAGATCGACGGTGTTCGCTTCGTCAATCACGCGCGCTTCATGAAGCCGGACAAGAAGACGCTCGTTCTGTGGATGATTCGCATTCCCAACGCGAATCAGCGCACAAGCTCGGAGTTCGGTGCGGACATCAACCTCTCACTGTTCGTGGACTGGGATCAGGACACGAAATGGAGCGAGAGCGAACGCACCATCCAGAAGTCGCTCACTCTGGCCGGCTATTTCCCGACGACGTTCGATGACATCTACATCTACTACCTCACGTCTATCATCGTTCCCGACGTGACCATGTCGATGGCCTCGACGGCAATATTCGGAAATTCTGGAAAGGAGCTGCGCTACATGTGGGCGCGGGCGGTGTTGTCCTGCGACGACCCGGACGCGAGCGCCGATGGCGAGCAGCTCTTCGGTGAGTACGAGGACTATCGGCTCGCCTATCGCGTAGCCGGCGACGACACAGACGATACGTCGCGCAAACACTAACGCCACAAGGAGATCTGCCATGCAACGATACATGAAAGTATTCCTGCTGGGCGTGGTCTTCATTGGCGTTTGTGCCTTGATTACCACGACCCGGTCCATCAGTGCGAAGAGCGGGCCCGGCGCGAGCGTGATCACGCCCGCGCTGCAGGACCAGCTCGACAAGGCGAAGCCCGATGAGCTCGTGACCGCCATGGTGCGGTTGCACTCCGTGGCCCCGCCCGCCAAATCGCAGCACCTGGGACGTGCTCGGATGTTTTCCGAGTTGCGCAACGACGCGCGCGTTTCCCAGGCCGGTCTGAAGCAGTTTCTGGATCAGCCCTCGGTGATGTCGCGGCGCGGCGTCGTTCGCCAGTTCTGGATCGACAATCTGGTCCTGGTGCAGGCGCCCCGGGACGTCATCGAGGCGATCTCGAAACGGGCGGATGTCGAAGAGGTGTTCGACAACTTCACGATGTCGCTCGCTCCGCGACCATCCGGTGATCCGGAGCCCTTCTCTCACCAGTCGCAGCCGTGGGACAACATCGCCTTCATCGGCGCCAAGCAGGTGTGGAACAACTACGGCATCACGGGTGCGGGCGTGCGCGTCGGCGGCCTCGATACGGGCGTCGACATCAACCACCCCGACATCGCGGGAAAGATGATCACCAACAACCCCGCCGACCCGACCTATCCGGGCGGCTGGGCCGAGTTCGACGCCAACGGCAACGTCATTCCGGGATCGGTTCCGCACGACAGCGATCAGCACGGGACGCACACGACGGGAACGATGATCGGCGGCAGCGCCAGCGGCTACGACATCGGCGTTGCGCCGGGTGCGAACCTCATCCATGGCCTCGTGATCCCGGGGGGAAGCGGGAGCTTCGCCCAGGTGATCGGCGGCATGGAGTGGATCGTCGATCCTGACGGCAACCCGGCAACCGACGACGGCGCCCAGGTTGTCAACATGTCGCTGGGTGCCACCGGAACGCATCCGGAGATGATTCCGCCGGCCGACAACATGATCGCGGCGGACGTGTTCCCATCGTTTGCGATCGGGAACGCCGGTCCGAACGCCTCAACGACGGGCAGCCCGGGCAACGTGCCCAGCGCCTTCGGCGTCGGCGCGACCAACAACCTGGACGTCATCGCCTCGTTCTCGAGCCGCGGTCCGGTGACGTGGAACACGGCGCCGTACATCGGCACGTACACCAAGCCGGACATCTCGGCGCCCGGTGTGCAGATTTTTTCGTCGATACCCGGCGGGGAATGGGAATGGACCAGCGCGCTCGGTGACTGGAGCGGAACGTCCATGGCGACGCCGCACATTTCGGGCACCGTGGCGCTCATGCGCCAGGCCAACCCGAGCCTGACGGTGGACGAGATCAAAACGATCCTCGCGCAGACGGCGCTGGATCTGGGCACCGTCGGCATGGACAACAACTACGGCTGGGGGCGCGTGAACGCGTTCGAGGCTGTGAGTGCGGCGCTGGTCGGCGTCGGAACCCTGGACGGTACCGTGACGAGCTCCGGAGGCGGGCCGGTGGACAACGCCATGGTCCTCGTTACCGATACGGGCCAGCGCGTGTTCACGGACGTCAACGGGTATTACAACATGCGGCTCGTCGCCGGTGACCACACCGTCGAGATCAGCCGCTTCGGTTACGATACCTATTCGACCACGGCGTCGATCGTTGCGGATCAGACGACCACGCTGGACGCCACGCTGAACCAGTTGCCGTCCGGTACCGTCGCCGGAACCGTGACCGACTCCCAGTCGGGAACGGGTATCTCCGCAACCATCAGCGTCAAGCTGAACGGACAGGTGGTCGTGACGTCGGCGACGAATGCGACCACGGGTGCGTACAGCATCCCGCTGCCCATCGGAACCTACGACCTCTCCTTCGCGCCCGTGTTCCCGTATCCGGGAACGACGCGGACGGGAATCCAGGTCATGGAGGGCATGACGACGACGCTCGACGTCACACTCATGCCGGCCGAGATCCTGCTGGTCGACGACGATGGCGGTGACTCGTACCAGACGTACTACGAGCAGGCCATCACCGCCGCCGGGCGTTCGTATCTGACGGTGGATTCGCCTCCGTCTGCGGCTCAAATGAGCTCCTTCGATGCGGTCGTCTGGCTCACCGGTGATGACTACACGACCACGCTCACCGCAGCCGATCAGGCCGAGCTGGTGTCGTTCCTCGACGCCGGAGGCCGGCTGTTCATCTCCGGCCAGGATATCGGCTATGACATCCATGCCGACGCCTTCTACACCAACTACCTGCACGCATCCTACGTTCAGGACGATGTCAAGCTGGGTGGTGTGGTTGGCGATCCGGCGAGCCCGGTCGGCACCGGCTTCATGTTCGACATCAAGGGTGGTTCCGGAGCCAACAACCAGGCCTATCCGGACGAGATCGATGCCCTCGCTCCCGCACTCCCCGCGTTTCTTTATGACGCGAACGTGCCCGAAGCGGCGACGTCGTCCACCACGGTGACGAAAAACACCGTGGTGGTCGGCAACGGCATCACCAGCTCGGGCGGGGCGGCCCTCGCGTACGAGGGAAACTACCGGCTGGTCTACTTCGCGTTCGGGTTCGAAGCCATCGCAACGGACGGTGACCGCACGGCCGTCATGAACCGCGTGCTCGACTGGCTGCAGGGCTTCCCGAAAATCGCCCACGAGCCGCTCGGAGATACCGAGGATACTCAGCACGCGTACCCGGTCACGGCGGTGGTCACGTCGGACTACTTCGCGCTGGATCCGTCCAGCATCGCCGTGGTGTACAGCACCGGCGGGGGCGACATGACGCTTCCGATGACGGCGACGGGTTCACCGGACGAGTATCGGGCCTCGATCCCGGCCCAGTCGGCCGAGACCGAGGTGGCGTACTACATCCGGGCGGCGGACGTCGAAGGCCACACATCGACCGATCCTCTCGGGGCTCCGACCCTGCGGCACCACTTCATGGTCGGCCAGGACACGAGTCCTCCAGAGGTGACGCACACGCCGCTTCGCAATACCAACGACCTCACGGGGCCGTACGTGGTGCATGCTACCGTCACCGATAACATCGGTGTCGAGGCCGTGTACCTCATGTATTCGAGGAACAACGGTCTCTATCACCGGGTCAAGATGATGCTCGATCCGAATTCCGCCACGCCGGGCTCCGGCGAGTACACCGGCGAGATTCCGGGGCCGTCGGAGGTGGGCGACACCTACGACTACTTCATCATGGCCATGGACGAGTCCTACTCGGGGAACATGACGCGGCTGCCGGCGTCGGGAGTGTACGAATTCTCGATCGTCGAGGAGTTCGTCTGGGACTTCGAGATGGACGACGGGTTCTTTACCCCGGCCGGTGGTGTGTGGGAGTGGGGTGCTCCGACCAGCGGCCCCGGCGCCGCGCACTCCGGCATGAACGTCTGGGCGACGGTGCTGGGCGGGTCGTATCCCGTAAGCGCCAATGCCACGCTCGACCTGCCGGCGATCACGTTGGCGGCCGACCGGCCCTATGCGGCGTTCTCGTTCTGGCACTGGTACAACATGGAGAACGAGTGGGACGGCGGTAACGTCAAGATCTCGACGGACGGCGGCGCCACCTTCCAGGTGATCACGCCGGCCCGAGGCTATGACGGCACCGCGCGCACGGCCAACGCGGGCATTCCCGGCGAGCCGTGTTTCACCAACGTCAAGGAGTACTGGCAGGAGGATGTCTTCGACCTGTCGGCATTCGCCGGGCAGGAAGTCGTCATTCGCTTCCACTTCGGCAGCGACGGCAGCGTCGTTCGTTCGGGCTGGTACCTCGACGACGTCCGTCTGCGCAGTACCGACACCGACGATGTTGCGCCGTCGATCAGCAACGTGGCGGTTCCCTCCAGCACGTTCGACACGGCGGGACCGTACACGGTGTCGGCCGACATCGGCGATCTCTTCTCGGGAGTCGCAACGGCGACGCTGTTCTACAGTCTGAACGGCGGGGCCTACACCCAGGTTCCGATGGCGCCGGGGACCGGCACCACGTGGAACGCCGACATTCCGGGTCAGCCGCAGGGAACGAGGATCAGCCTCTACGTGCGCGCGACCGACAATGCCGGCAACACCACGATCGAGCCGGCCGGAGCGCCCGCGGACCACTACGCGTTCTCGATTCTGCCGAGTGCATCGACCCTCGTGATCGTGTACTCGACGGGCGGGGCGACGGTGGACGACTACCGGGCGGCTCTGGAGGCCAACAACCACGCGGCCGATTACTGGGACCAGCCCACGCAGGGTGCCCTCAGTGCGGCCCAGCTCCAGCTCTACAAGACGGTGATCCTCGACGCGCGCAGCGGTCTCAACACGGCCGATCGCGACAACCTCGCGGCGTTCCTGGAATCGGGGACGCAGGGGAGCAAGAAGAGGATCTTCCTCCTGGGCCGGGACCTGGGCTATTCGTCGACGACGCGACCGTGGATCTCGCAGTACATGCGGGCTGACTACGTTCAGGACAACCCGAATTACTACGAGATCACCGGCGAGCCGGGCGATCCCATCGGCATGGGCGAGACCTTTGTCATCTCGGGTTCGTATCCGGACGAGGTGCAGCGCTCTGCGGCGAACCCCGGCGGTGTCATCGTGTATCGATACACCGGCCCCGGTTCGGCCTCGGCGAGCTATGCCGAGATCCGGGACGAGTACGACAAGGCTGAGAAGGAATGGGACGGCGTCGTAGCCGACGCGCCGATCAGTCTCGACGCGGCGGCGGGCATTCGCTACAACGGCGATACCTATCGGTCCGTCTATTTGACCTTCAACCTCGAGTACATCCAGGAGCAGGCCCGCCGGGCCGCGATCGTCGATCGCGTCATCAAGTGGACCGGAGCTCCGGATATCGTCCACATGGCGCTTCCGGACACCGAGGACACGCTGTCGACATACGTGGTGACGGCGCAGGTCTATTCGGACGATCTCGACCCGTCGCGGGTGAAGCTCACCTACGACGTCGGTGGTGGGCCGGTGGAAGTGCTGATGACGCCCACGGGTAATCCGGACGAATACTCGGCCGGGATTCCCGCGCAGGGCTACGGCACGACGGTTCACTACTATCTGTCGGCCGCCAATCTCGACGGTGCGACGAGCTACCATCCGGCGAATGCGCCCACGGAACAGCACACGTTCAACGTGCTCTCCGACAACGTGCCGCCGGAGATCGCTCACGTGCCGCTGGAGTATTCGGCGGATCCCGCCGGCCCGTACACCATCCGCGCGACGGTCACGGACAACGTGGGCGTCGACCCGGCCGGTGTCTCGGTCACCTACAACAAGAACGGCGGGGCCAACTCGACCATACCCATGGCACCGGTAGGAGGTGACGATTACGAAGCGGACATTCCGGGGCCGGCGGTCGTTGGTGATGTGTTCAACTACTTCATCAGTGCCCGCGATCTGGCCGCGGTGCCCAACACGGCCCGCGACCCGGCGACCGGTTACCACTCGTTCTCGATCGTCGACTACTTCGTCTGGGACTTCGAGGCCGACGACGGCGGGTTCTCCGCCACCGGTCCCGACTGGCAGTGGGGCTCTCCGACTTCCGGTCCGGGCAACGCCAATTCGGGCGTCAATGTCTGGGCCACGCAGCTGGGAGGGAACTACTCGTCGAGCAGCAACTCGATGCTCGACACCCCGCCGGTCGCGGTGCCCGCGGGCAGCACGTACGCGCAGTTGAGCATGTGGATGTGGTACGACACCGAGCTCAACTACGACGGAATGAACGTGAAGCTCTCGACCGATGGTGGTTCCACGTGGACCATCCTCACGCCGGACATCGGCTACAACGCCACGGCAACCAGTGGCAATGCCGGTATCCCGGGCGAGCCCTGCTTCAGCGGGCACGCGCAGAAGTTCTGGGAGAAGGCGATCTTCGATCTGACTCCGTACAAGGGGCAGACCGTGATCGTTCGCCTGCACTTCGGCAGTGACTCGAGCGTTCAGTATCCGGGCTTCTACGTGGACGACATGCGCCTGGAGGGCGCGGAGGACACCGAGGGGCCGTCGTTCGTGTCTCGTTCGATCCCGAACAGCACGTTCGACGAGACGGGACCGTACACCGTGACGGCCGTCGTCGTGGATGCGCTCTCGGGCCTGGCGTCGGTCGACCTGCACTACAGCACCAATGACGGTGCGTCGTACTCCACGGTTGCGATGGCCCCGACGGGGAACCCCGACGAATTCGCCGGCGACGTTCCCGGCCAGTCGAGCGGCACGCGGATCAAGGTGTACATGAGTGCGGCCGACAACGCCTCCAACGTCAGCAACGATCCGGCGGGTGCGCCGGGGACGACATACGAGTTCGGCATCCTGCCCTCGGGCGACTACCTGGTCATCCACGGCGGTACGGGCGAAACCGATCCGCTGCTCTACCAGGAGGCGTTCGCCACCCTGGGCCGGACGTTCGACATCTGGGACTGGGACACGGACGGAGTACCGCCTCTGTCGCTGATGAACGCCTACCAGGCGATCATCATCGACGAGAGCTCCTACTTCGACGCGGCGCAGATCGCCGCGCTGACCGCGTACCTCGATACCGACGACGGAAGCCGCCAGCAGATCTTCATGCTGGGTCGCGATCTGTCATACGGGTCGTCGGCGCGGCCGTTCATGGAGCAGTACACCGGAGCGGCGTACCAGCAGGACAACCCGGCGTGGTATCAGCTGACGAGCGCACCGGGCGATCCGATCGGCGCCGACGAGACCTTCGTCATCTCGGGTAGCTACCCGGACGAGCTCAAGTTCTCGACCACCTATCCGGGCGCGGAAGCCGTGTACCGCTACAGCGGAACGGGTTCCGCCTCGGATCGGTTCGAGAGCGAGACCGATTGGCGCCAGTTCTATCAGAAGGAGGGGAAGGACTGGGATCCGAAGCTGTGGCCGTTCGCGCCCACGGGTCCGGATTCTCTGGCCGCCGTCCGGTACGTGGGAGCGCACCACGCGGCGGTCTACTTCGCCTTCAACCTGTATTACATTCAGGAACCCGCCCGGCGGGCGGCCGTTCTCGGCCGCGCGCTCGACTGGCTGGCCACCACGGCGACGGCGCTTGCGGCGTCGTCGGGTCCGTCGGCCGAGCCGGTGGCGGCGCGTCTGCCCGAGC
>CAZCQM010000063.1:9863-13967 GCA_964500785.1 uncultured bacterium | reverse complement strand
ACGAAGAACGAGGCGTACATCGACGATTTCGAGGGCGTCGAAGACAGTGATCGCATCACCATGGCGCGCCGGTCGTGGTACCCGGCCAGTGCGCCGGTCGGCAAGGTCTCCGCGGATTCGTCGCGGCTGAAGGAGTTCTGGTACAACATCGATCCCAGCATCGGTGTCCACCGCAAGGATTTGAACCCGAATCTCGACAAGACCGAAAACACGCTGGTGCAGTCGCTCGATATCGAGCTCAACACCAACCCGAGTGTGGCCGACTCGGCGAGATACGCGGGGGTGATGCTCGGGTTTAGCGGGGGCGGCCTGGACTTCTCGCAGGGCCAGTTCCTCGAGATCTGGGTGAACGACTTCAAGCCGAATCCGCTCAACCGCGACGGGAAGCTTCACATCGACTTCGGCATCATCGATGAAAACTTCTTCGAGATGGAAAAGAGCGAGTTCAACGACGAGGACAAGAATCGGGACGGCTTCGCCGCCGCTTTCGACGACACCGGGCTCGACGGGCTCTTCAACAAGGACGAAGGCGCCATCAAACCCGGGGGGAACGCCGAGGATCCCAACGGCGACGACATCGAAACCCAGCGCATCGGTGGACGCTACCTCAAGATCAACGGGACCGAAGCCAACCAGCTCTACGATACCGAGGACCTCGACCGCAACGGGCAGATGACCCGGGACAACGCCTACTTCAGCTACACCATCGATCTGGCGGACAGCGCGGAGATCGACATCCGCCAGTTGTACCCGAATTACGAGGGGTTTCAGAACGAGGGACACCAGAACGACGCCTGGCGGCTGTATCGGATCAAGATCGACAACAACACCATCGTGTCGCCGCGTGGCATCGAGCCGAGACTCGATGAGATTCGTCAGATGCGAATCTGGTTCGACAACGCCAACCAGATCGTGCGCACGGACAGCACGGGGGCGCGACGCATCCAGCTCTGTGAATTCTCCGTCCGCGGCAATCGCTGGGAGAAGGATGGTGTGCGCAATCTCTACGAAGCCCACGTGGACACCACGGGCGCCGATTTCGCCATCGGCGTGATCAGCACCAAGACCGATCCGGGCGTCTACAACCCGCCCGTCGTTCCCAACAAGGTCAACCAGGTCTACGACAAGGAGTCGTCGCTGGCTCTGCGCTACGCCGGCCTTCAGGAGGGCACGCAGCTGCGCATCCTCAAGCGATTCACCGGACAGGGGACCGACCTGACGCTCTACCGCGACCTGAACTTCTGGGTGCACACGGATTCGATGCGCGACGGCGCCGAGTACTACTTCCGCATGGGGTCCAACGACAAGAACTACTACGAGATCCAGGTCCCGTTCACGAAGACGTTCTACAACAACACGGGCTGGGCGCGCGTGTCGGTGCGGCTGGCGGACCTTACCAACCTGAAGTTCGAGACGCCGGATAGCGTGGTAACCGGCACTGCGGTCGACCTGGCCGACGCGAGCCACGTGTATCCCGTGCTCATGCGAGGCATTCCCAACCTGAAGGGAGTCCGGTTCCTCTACGCCGGTGTGCGCAACCGTTCCAACCCGGCGCCCCAGACGGGGGAGATCTGGATGGACGATATCTTCACCGGCAACGTCATGCGCGATTTCGACCACTCGGAACGCGTGACGGCCAATCTCAGTGTCGCCGGCGGAGCCATCGCCATCGGCGGCAACTGGGCGCGGACCGGCGCGGACTACCGGGGCCTGCGCCAGACGCGCGGCGCGGGCGCCGACCAGACCAACTACGGGATCAACGCGCGCACCGACCTCCAGTACTTTCTGCCCCTGGCGGGGTTCTCGATCCCGATATCCGGCAACTACACGCATCTGAAGTCGCTGCCCAAGTTCCCCCCCAACAGCGACACCGAGATCAAGGACCCGGCGGTCATCGACAGCCTGCGAACCGAGCGAGTCGGCCGCGGGTTCTCCACGTCGCTCCTCCGGCGCACGCAGTCGAAGAATTTTCTCATGCGCTACACGATGGATCGAATCAAGCCGACCTTCGCCTACAGCGACCAGCGGGGGATCAGCCCGGCGGTGCGCGACACCAGCACGAGCATGACCGGGGGGCTGGCGTACCAGGTCAACTGGGCCGGTCGCATGACAGTGCCCCTGTTCGGCAAGAACCGCCTGCGCTGGTGGCCCAACTCGTTCGACTTCTCGTCCACGGCGACGCGCCAGAAGACCCACCGGTGGAGCCTGCGCAACGGCGAGTTCAGGCAGGACCCGGTCCAGTACCGCGCCACACTGATCAGTCAGGGCTCGGTTCGGTACAACCCGTTTCAGTCGCTGGAAACCAGCTACGGGATGACCATCAACCGGGACGTCTCCCTCCCGCACGAGTGGCTCGGCGTCAACATCGGGCAGGAGACCGCGCGCGGCAGCAATGCGCGCGTGGCGTTCATCCCCCCGGACTGGCCCGTGTTCCGCCTCTTCGACCCGAGCATCGAGGTGCAATCGGGGTACAACGAGGACTCCAGTCCCAACGTGCGACGCGAGGAGGACCCGGATGGCACGCGCAACGTTTCCGCGTCGCGCAATACGACCGGCCGCGTCCGCTTCGACTTCAGCCGCCACGTGAAGACGATCTTCAAGTGGATCGGGTGGGACCCGACCGGCGGCGAAACGGGGCGCGTTCCACCACCGCCGCCGCCGCCCGAGGGAGACGACACCGGCGCGGGGACGACTGCGACGGCGGAGCCCGACTCGACCCCGAAGCCGCGGCCGGGTCTCGGGACCCTCTTCGGCGGCGTGGGGCGGATCCTGACGCGCATCCAGCCGATCAGCGGCAACGTCCAGCACCGGCTCAGCTCCAGCTACAACCGCATCACGGAGCGGCCCAGCTACGCGTACCGCCTGGGATGGACCACGGACACCGGCCTCCTCGACGCGGAGGGAAACCCCGTATCCAGCCCGGACCAGCAGCGCGAGAACCTGACCTACAATTTCAACAGCAGCGTGCGCCTCAAGGAGAGCTCGCGGGGGGCCCAAACCGTCGACCTGCAGGCCCGGTTTGCGCACAACCAGGCAACCAACAGTTTTCGCGACAGCCGCACGCGCACGGTCACCGAGACCTGGCCCGATCTGCAGCTCAAGTGGGACAACCTGCAGGAGTTCAAGCCGCTGAAGCCCATCCTCGCCAGCGGGCAGCTCACCGTCGACTACCGGCAGAACCGGACCGAGTCGGGTCCGGCGGACCAGCCGCCGATTTCGATCAGCGAGGCGCTGACCGTGGCGCCGGGGCTTCAGTTCATGTGGAAGAACGAGTTGAATTCGACACTGGGTGTGTCGTATGGCAGGAACAGCAGTGAAACCCGGGGCGCAACCGCCCAGGTGAGCGGATCGAAGAGCACGACGACCAACTTCTCCGTCAACCTGGACCTGAGGAAGAACTTCCGCGCCGGTGGCGGGCTGATGCTGTTCGGCAAAGGACTGAAATGGAACAACGAGCTGGAGACCACGCTGATCATCGCGTACACGAAGAACGGCGGCGAACGATTCGCGCAGGGATCGACGGTTGCGCAACCGATTCCGTCGGCGACGAGCATCCGCGTGGGGCCGACGGCGCGCTACTATTTCAGCAAGAACGTCAGCGGGAGCGCGTTCGTGGACTACTCCCGCACGTACGCGGAGGCCACGGACGTCACCACGACCACCGTCCGGGTGGGCATCACGGCGTTGATCAATTTCTAGGGGAGCGGCCGTGACGGCCCGCGCGTTCCGGACGGCCCCGTCACGAATCTGGCGGGTGCTGGCCGTGGCGGGCGCCCTGGCGGCCACCCTCGCCCCGGGAGCGGGGTGCGGCGCCGGCGGTCCCCCCGTGTTCCAGCCTGACAGCGCCATGGTGCACGTCCGGCGGCAGGTGGCCTTCGGGCCGCGCGTGGCCGGCAGCCCGGCGCGCAACGAGGCTGCCCGATACCTGGCGCGGACGCTGGAGCGCTACGGTGCGCGGGTTTCGCTCCAATCCTTCGACGTCGACGACCCTTACGGCTCCGGTACGCTCCGGCTCATCAACATCATCGCGAGCTTCTCGCCCGATCGGACGCGGCGCGTCATGCTCGCCGCCTGCGCGCAAGGCAAAGAACGCCGTCCGGTAAC
>CAZCQM010000063.1:0-9853 GCA_964500785.1 uncultured bacterium | reverse complement strand
GCCGCGCACTACGATTCGCGTCCCTGGGCCGACCCGGAGCCCGACACGACGCTGTGGCGCACACCCAGCCCGGGCGCCGTCGCCGGCGCGACCGGGGTGGCGGTGCTCCTCGAAGTCGCGCGCGCCATGGGGGCGCACCCTCCCGGGGGGATCGGCGTCGACATCGTCCTGTTCGACGGGGAGGACTACGGCCGCGAGGGGGACCCCGACAACTACCTCCTCGGCTCCCGGTACTTCGCCGGCCATCTGGAGGGGTACCGCCCGGTATGCGCGATCCTGCTCGACATGGTCGGGGGAGTCGGCACCCGCATCCAGCGGGAGGGCATATCCGCCCAGCACGCGCCCGGCCTGGTCGACTACGTCTTCGGACGCGCGGCGGCCCTGGGGCTGACCTATTTCGAGGCCGTCCCGGGTGCGCCCATGTACGACGACCATGTGCCGCTCCTGCAGGCCGGGATCGAGTCGATGGACGTCTTCGGCTACGGGTACGGCGCCTGGCACACCCGGCGCGACGACGTGGACCAGTGCGACCCGGGGCTGATGGGGCAGGTGGGGACGCTGCTGCTGGACGTCGTCTACGACTTCCGCTACCACCGTCCCTAGCCCCCGGATCCGGCCCGGAGGGCCTCAGGCGGCCGTTTTCGTGCCCCTTGCGTGCATTCGCGATATGTGTTAAGTATCTCGGGGAGTGGGAGTGCTGAGCGACTTTGAGTGGGCGGGTGGTCGCCCACTTTTTTGTTGTCCGGCGCCGGTCGGACCATGCAGGAACACGAACTCGGAAAAATAATCGTCCCCGAGATAGAGAGACTGGGGTTCGAGTGCGTGAAACTGGAAGTGGTCGGAAGCGCGCGCAGCCCCGTGGTTCGCATATTCATCGACAAGCCGGGCGGCGTAACGGTCGGGGAGTGCGCGCTCGCGAGTCGTACGATCGGCCTCGTGCTGGAACGGGAGGACCCGTTCCCGGGTCGGTATCTGCTCGAGGTGTCGTCCCCGGGCAGCAGCCGCCCGCTGGTGACGGAAGCGCACTTTCAGCGCTTCGCGGGCAGCGAGGCGCGCGTGGTGGTGGAGCGGCCGGGTGAGGAGAGAATCACGTATACGGGCCGCATCCGTTCGTGTCAGGATGGTATCCTGACCCTCGATGTCGACGACGGGCCCGTGGCGCTCGCACTCCATGAGGTGGTTCGCGCCAACCTCATCAATCAGGAATACAAAATCGACAAGAAGCGATCGAAAGACCGGCGGTCGTCGCGTGCGGCGAGACGCAGAGGTGAGAACTGAATGAGCATCCATTTTGCAGAAGCGTTCAACCAGCTGATCCGGGAACGGAGGCTGGATCGTGCCATTCTCATGGACACGTTGACGCAGGGCTTTACGTCCGCCGTACGGCGCAAGCACGGGGCCAACGCCGAGGTGCGTATCGAAGACGACGGCCACGGCTCCATTGAGCTGTTCCTGGTGAAGAACGTCGTCGACACCGTCGAGGACGACAGCATCCAGATCTCCGTCGAGGACGCCCAGGATTACGCGGATGGCGCCGAGGCGGGGGACGTCATCGAGATCAACATCCCCTTCGACGAGTTCGGCCGCAACGCCATCCAGATCACCAAGCAGATCCTCATGCAGAAGATCCGCGAGTTCGAGCGCGACCGCGTCTTCGAGGAGTACAAAGACCGCGTGAACGAGATCGTATCCGGGTCCGTGCAGCAGATCGATCGGACCGGGATCCTGGTGAATCTGGGCAACGCGGAAGCGTTCATGCCCAAGAAGGACCAGATCCGGCGCGAGCGCTACAACCAGGGCTCGTCGATCCGCGCGGTCATCATGAAGGTGGACAAAGAAGCCAAAGGCCCGATGATCACGCTGTCGCGGACGAGCCCCGAGTTCCTGAAGATCCTCTTCACGCAGGAAGTGCCGGAGATCTACGAGGGCTTGATCGAGATCAAGAGCATCGCGCGCGAAGCGGGCGGCCGCTCCAAGATTGCGGTGTTCTCGCGCGACGATCGCGTCGACGCCGTCGGCGCGTGCGTGGGCATGAAGGGCTCGCGCGTGCAGGCCGTCGTCAACGAGCTCTCCGGCGAGCGCATCGATATCGTACCGTGGAGCGAAGACATCACCACGTTCATTTCGCGGGCGTTGTCGCCGGCCAAGGTCACCCAGGTCAAGGCCAACCTCGAGAACAAGTCCGTCCTGGTGGTGGTCGAGGAAGACCAGCTCTCGCTCGCGATCGGCAAGGAAGGACAGAACGTCCGCCTGGCATCGCGCCTCACCGGATGGCAGATCGAGCTGGTGTCGTCGCGCGAGCTCGAGCAGCGTCAGCGCCTGCAGGAGCAGCTCCTCATGCCTATCGAGGAGATGGTGGGTGTCAGCGAGAGGATGGCGGAGAAGCTCCGCGAGGCGGGGATCAACTCCGTGCAGAAGCTGATCAAGACGCCCGTGGAGACGCTGCTTGCGATCCCCGGCTTCGGCGAGAAGACGGTGGAGAAGCTGCACGAGACCGCGGCCGGTACCGTCAAGGAGCTGGAGAGGGCGCTCGAAGAGCTGATCCAGAAGGAGAACGAGGAGCGCGAGCGCGAGAAGCAGGAGGAGAAGCCTCTGTTCGACGAGGACCTCCTCACCGCGGAGGAGCCCGCGAAGGAAGAGCCGGTCAAGCTGACCGAGGAGACGTTGTTCCGCGACCCGTCCGAGCTCGACGAGGAGGAAACCCCCGCGCCCGAGGTGTCGACGGCGCCGGAGGCGACCGCCGCCCCGCCGGAGGAGGCCGAGGCGCTGCAGGCGGCGCCGGCCACGGAGCCGTCGGAGACCCAGCCGTCGGACGATGCAGCCGAGGGGACCGGGAAAGAGACGCCCGCTGTGGAGGCCGCCCCGGAAGAACCGAAGGCGGCGGCCGGGAGCGAACACGAGCCGGAGACTGAAGAAGATCCGGAAAAGAAGGACGCGACCGAATAGATGCGCATTCACGAGCTGGCAAAGAAGTACAACGTCACAAGCGAAGAGCTGATCGCCCTGCTCAAGGGCGCCGGCTACGACGTGTCGAATCACATGAGCGCCATCGACTACGACATGTTGACGGCGCTCGACCGGCACTTCTCGTGGTCGAACACGCCCACCAAGAAGTCGGCGAAGAAGTCTCCGCGGGCGCGGGCCACCAAGGCCGCCAGGGAAGTGGAGGCGGCCGCCACGACCACCCGGGCCAAGGTCAAGCTGCGCAAGGCCAAGGCGGCCGTCGAAACTCCTCCGGCCGCCGAGGAGAAGGCGGAGGAAAAGCCGAAGGCGAAGCTCACCAGGGCGGCGAAGACCAAGACGGCGGAAGCGCCGGCCGCGAAGGCGGAACCGAAGAAGGCGGCGGCAAAGTCGGAGAAGGCCGCGAAGGCCGAGAAAGCGCCGAAGGCCGAGAAGGCCGCGAAGGCCGAAAAGACCGCCGGGACGAAGAAGGCCGCCGCCGAGGCGGCACCGACCCGCGGCAAGTCGGCCCGCACCAAACCGGCCCGGCCCGCCCCCTCCGCCGACGAGCGGTCCGCGGAGCCCGACGAACGGATCCTCCCGGTCGCGGCGGATGCCGGGGACGAGACCGATCTGGAACCCCGTGTCGCGGAGCCCAAACGCCAGGCGCGCGAGGCCGAGCAGGTGCGCGAGAGCGTGCGTCGCCGCATCGCGGAGATGGAAACGACGCGCAAGACCAAGCGGCGGAAATCGCGCCCCGTGTCCACGCCGCCGGCCGATCTGCCCCCGGTGCGCGTCCAGGAGGGTGTGACGCCGGCGGGGCTCGCGGCGGCGCTGGGAATCAGCGTCGACGACGTCATGTCGCGGGTGGCGCAGATCGAGTCGGGCGCCACGCCCACCTCGGAGCTCGGACGCGAAACCATCGAGCTGGCCGCCGATGAGATCGGCCGGCGGGTCGAGGTCGAAGCGGTCTACGGCGAGATGCAGCTGCGGGAGCACGCCGAAGTCGACCCGTCCAAGCTCGTTGCGCGTGCGCCCGTAGTCACCGTCATGGGTCACGTCGACCACGGGAAGACATCGATTCTGGACTACATCCGCAAGGCGAACGTCGCGGCGGGTGAGGTCGGCGGGATCACGCAGCACGTGGGCGCCTACGAAGTGACGACGCCCAACGGCAAGATCACATTCATCGACACGCCGGGCCATGAGGCATTCACCTCCATGCGCGCCCGGGGCGCCCGCAGCACCGACATCGTCGTGCTGGTCGTGGCCGCCGACGACGGCGTCATGCCGCAGACCATCGAAGCCATCAACCACACCCGCGCGGCGGGCGTTCCGATGATCGTCGCCGTCAACAAGTCCGATCTGCCGGGCGCCAACCCCTCGCAGGTGAAGCAGCAGCTCATGCAGTACAACGTGGTGACGGAGGAATTCGGCGGCGACGTGCTCGCCATCGACGTCTCGGCGCGTACGGGCAAGAACATCGACAAGCTGCTGGAGATGATCCTGCTGCAGGCGGAGCTGGCCGAGCTCAAGGCCGATCCGACCGCCCGCGCCCAGGGCGTCGTGGTGGAGGTGCGCAAGGAAGAGGGACGCGGCATCCTGGTCACCGTGCTCGTTCAGCAGGGAACGCTGCGCATCGGCGACGTGTTCGTCGTCGGCAACGAGTGGGGGAAGGTGCGGTCGCTTTTCGATCATGCGGGAAAGTCGGTGCGCGAGGCCGGCCCATCGGTTCCCGTCGTCATCCTCGGGTCCAACGGCATGCCGGAGGCGGGGGACAACTTCATCGCCGTGCGCGATGAGCGCGAGGCGCGCGAGGTCGCCGTCAAGCGGCAGGAAGTGTCGCGCAACCGGGACCTGCAGCCGGCGAAGGCGCTGACCCTGGAGGACCTCTACTCCCAGATCCAGGAAGGCGAAGTCAAGGAACTGAACATCCTGATCAAGGCCGACACCAACGGCTCGATGGAGGCGCTGCGTGACAGCCTCTCGAACCTCGATGTAGAAGGTATCAAGGTGAACATCGTTCACGCCGCTGTGGGAACTGTGTCGGAGTCCGACGTCCTGCTCGCGCAGAGCACGGGCGGAATCGTCATCGCGTTCAGTACCCGCGTGGCGCCGCGGGCGAAGGACATCGCCAAGCTCAAGGGAATCAGTATTCGGAGCTACAAAATCATCTACGAGGTGCTCGACGACATCCACAAGGCGCTCGTGGGGCTGCTCGAACCGGTGTTCGTCGAACGCGTCACGGGTCAGGCGGAGGTTCGCAAGCTGTTCCACGTCGCGCGGCTCGGGACGATTGCGGGGTGCATGGTGATCGACGGAACCATCAATCGTAACTCCAGCGTGCGCGTGCTTCGCGGTGGCGAGGTTCTGTTCACGGGAAGAATGGCGTCCCTCAAACGGTTCCAGGACGACGCGCGCGATGTGGCGCAGGGATTCGAGTGCGGTATCGACATCGACGGGTTCAACGACCTTGCCGAGGGCGATATCATCGAGGCGTTCGTCGTCGAGGAGAAAGCCCGCGTCGTCTAGTCGCGATTCGAGCGTTCGGCGCGGGCGGGCGGCGAGGCGATGTTCGTCAAGCTCCTGACCGTCGATATTTTGATTCCCGGGTGTTCTTCGTTGAAGGAAAAGCGCTTCGTGCTGTCCAGCTTGAAGGCGAGACTGCGCAAGCGCTTCAACGTCTCTGTGGCCGAGGTCGACTTCCAGGACAAGTGGCAGCGCACCATGCTGGCCGTCGCCATCGTCGGATCCGATCATGCCTCACTCGACGGCACGTGCGCGCGGGTGCGGACGTTCATAGAAGGCGACCACCGCGTGCAGCTCGCGGACGCGGAGGAAGAGTTTCGCTAGCGGTCCGCCGTCGCCGGGCGGCGGGAAGGCGTGGAGGTTGAAATGGCCAGGCCGAACTTCAGACTCGAACGTGTCAACGCGATCATCAAGGAGATCCTGAGCGAGATCGTGTTGAACGACATCAAGGACCCGCGGCTCGGACTCGTTACGATCGTGGGGGTACGCGTGGCGGCGGATCTGTCGACGGCGCGCGTGAATTTCAGCGTTCTCGGGGACGAAGCGCAGCGAGCCACCACGCTCCGCATCCTGCGCGGCGCCGGAGGGTTCATGCGCGGGACTATCGCGCGCGAGCTGGATGTCCGCACCGCGCCCGAGCTGCGCTGGCAATACGACGACTCTCTGGACCGGGCGTTCCGCATCGACGAGGTGCTCCGCGAAGAAGCGGCGGGCCACGAAGGCGGGGAAGCCCCCTCCGGTTCCGCCCCGGAGCCGGATGCCGACGAGGAGACGACTTGATTCACTGCCGGTGGGCGGCGCAACGGATATGACCAATCGATTCGACAATCGCGTGTTCGTCATCGACAAGGCCATCGGCCCGACCTCGTTCGACGTCGTCGCCGCCATGCGCCGCGTCTCGGGCCTGCGCAAGGTCGGGCACGCGGGCACGCTGGATCCGCTCGCACGCGGCGTGCTCCTCGTCTGCACCGGCACGGCGACGCGCGCGGTCGAGCACTTCATGGACCTGGAGAAGGAATACGAGTTCGACGTGCGCCTGGGCGTCGAGACCACGACCCTGGATGCCGAAGGCGACGTGGCGCGCGAGGCGCCGGTGCCGCGCCTGTCGGTGGAGGACCTGCGTCACGCCGCCGAGTCCTTCGTGGGCGACTACACGCTGACGCCCCCGGCTTACTCCGCGCTCAAGCGCCGCGGCCGCCGTCACTATGAACTGGCGCGGGCGGGCGAGCCCGCCGACGCCGCACCGCGTACGGTGAAGATCTACGGACTCGAGGTCGTCGGCGTCGATCTGCCACGGGTCCGGTGCGTGGTCCGCTGTTCGCGAGGGACCTACGTGCGTTCGCTGGCCCGCGACTTCGGCGAACGTCTCGGCGTGCCGGCATCGCTGTTCTCGCTGACGCGCTCGCGAATCGGCGCCTTCGCGCGCGCGGACGCATTCCCCTCCGAAAAGCTCGTCCCCGGGCAGGCGGACGACCTCGTCGGCCTCGGTCTCGGAGAGGCGCTTTCATTCCTCCCCGGCGTGGTCGTATCCGCGCGCGCCCGGCGCGCCCTCCAGTTCGGCACGCTCCCGCTGCGGCAGGACGTCATCCGGACCATCGGCACGCCGCGCGGGGGCGCGATTCGCGTCCTCGACGAGGATGAGACGCTGCTCGCGGTGGGCACGCGCGACGCGGAGCGCCCGCGCGATCCGCTGCGCGTATGCGATTCGCTGCGCCTGTTCATCGAAGCCAGTCCCGGCCCCGCGCCGATGCGGGGTGCACCGCGCACCGCGCGCTGACGGTTCCATGGCTGAACTCCGGGTCGCCCGCACGCTCGACGAACTGGTCGCCATGTGTCTGGTGCGGACGGGCGTCACCATCGGTGTGTTCGACGGGGTGCATCGCGGCCACGTCGGCATCTTCCGGGAGCTCATCGCGCGCCGCGAGGCCGGTGCGGTCGATGCGGCCTGGGTGGTGACATTCGACCCGCACCCGGTCCTCGTCACGCATTCCCGCGCCACGCCCAGCATCCTGACGACGGTCGAGGAGCGGCTCGAGCTGCTCTCCCGCACGGGACTGGACGGCGTCTTCGTCCTTCCGTTCGACGGGGCGACGGCGCAGGTCGAGTACCGAGACTTCATCCAGCGCTACTTCCTGGATTCGATGGACATGCGCGAGCTGGTGCTGGGCTACGACTGCCATTTCGGACACGGGCGCGAGGGCAGTCCGGAGCGTGTCGCGGAGGAGGGACGCCGCCGCGGATTCGGAGTCACCGTCGTGCCCCCCGTACGCGTCGACGGCGAGATCGTCTCCAGCACGACCATCCGCGAATCCCTCCTGGGGGGCGACCTCGGGCGGGCCAACGATCTGCTCGGTCATGCCTACCTGGTGCGGGGCACGGTGATCGAGGGCGACGGCCGGGGGCGCGACCTCGGATTCCCGACCGCCAACGTCGCGGTCAACGACATGCACAAGCTGTGGCCGCCCGGAGGCGTCTACGCCGTCCGGGTCGGCTGGCACGGGCGGATCTACGACGGCATGATGAACATCGGCCGGTCGCCGACCATCAAGCGGGGAGACCACGACCAGATCGAGGTGCACATCTTCGACTTCGACCACCACATCTACGGCGACGAGTTGTCGGTGTACTGCGAAGCCTACCTGCGCCCCGAGCGGCGCTTTCCGACCGTCACCGCCCTGATCGACCAGCTCGCGGCCGACCGCCGGGAGGCCCGGGAGCGCCTGGGGGGCGCGTGAGCGCGGGGCGCCGCGGCGCCGCCGGGGGCGGCCTCCCGGGAGGGGGATTGCCCCTTTACACCCCCCCGGGGGCTGTGCTACCGTACCGACCTAGTCTGACGGCTGGTCTTTCGCCAGCTGTCGCCATCGTGTCGCGTACCGATGTAATCAGGAGGTGATCAGACGATGGCAATGACTCCGCAACAGAAGCGGGACGTAATTGAGAAATATAAGCTCCACGACAAGGACTCCGGATCGGCCGAAGTTCAGATTGCTCTCCTTACCGAGCGTATCCGGATGCTCACCGATCACTTCCAGGTGCACAAGAAGGACCATGCGTCACGGCGTGGCTTGTTGAAGCTCGTGGGTCGCCGGAGAAAACTCCTGGACTATCTCAAAAACCAGAAGATCGATAGCTACCGGGAAATGCTCAAGCAGCTCAACCTCCGCAAGTAGTCCTCCGGGACGACTCGGGTCTGTTGGCCGCATTTTTTCGGGCGCGCGCTCCGAGCGCGTGTTTCTTTGACCAAGTCAAGGCAGGTTTGCTTCCAAGATGACAATGCATATCGCTAAGAAGACGCTGAATGGCCAGACCTTCAGCATCGAGACGGGGCGCATGGCCAAGCAGGCCGACGGCGCCGTCGTCGTCCGGATGGGCGACACCCTGGTGCTCGTGGCGGTCGTCGCGTCGCAGAAGAAGACGGACCGGGACTTCTTCCCGCTCCAGGTCGAGTATCGCGAGAAGTTCTACGCCTCGGGACGCATTCCCGGCGGCTTCTTCAAGCGCGAAGGGCGCCCGGGCGAGCGTGAGACGCTCACCTCCCGCCTCATCGACCGTCCCATTCGCCCGTTGTTCGAGAAACATTTCATGTGCGAGACGCAGGTGATCGCCACGCCGATCAGCTACGACGGCCAGAACCAGCCCGACGTGCTGGGCATCGTCGGCGCGTCGGCCGCGTTCGCGCTCTCCGACATCCCCTTCACCGAGATCGTGTCCGGCGTTCGCGTCGCGCGAGTGGACGGCGAGTTCGTCGTCAACCCGACTGTCGACCAGATGGAGACGAGCGACATCGACGTGATCATCGCGGGAACCGATGACGCGGTCCTGATGGTCGAAGGTGCGTGCAAGGAGGTAGCCGAGGAGGACATGCTGGCGGCGGTTCGCTTCGGCCACGACGCCATCAAGGGACTCAACGCGCTTCAGCGCGAGCTCGTGGGAATGGCCGGCGCCAGGACGAAGCGCGTGGTCGAGATTCCGGAGCGTCTCGCGGAGCTCGACGACAAGATCGAGGCCGCGTTCGCCAATCGCATCAAAGAGGCGCTCGCGATCTCCAAGAAGCTCGACCGCCAGGACGCGCTCAAGGCGATCCACACCGAGGCCAGCGCGATGTTCGAGGTCGATTATCCGGAGAAAGACGCCTACATCGGCGTCGTCCTCGAGGAAATCGAGAAGAAGCTCATGCGCGGCATGATCCTGGATCAGGGCCTCCGCCTCGACGGGCGGGGTTCCGAGGACATCCGCCCCATCACCTGCGAGGTGGGCGTGCTCCCGCGCGCGCACGGTTCGGCGCTGTTCACGCGCGGCGAGACGCAGGCCCTGGTCACAGCGACCCTCGGCACCACCGAGGACGAGCAGATGCTTGACACCATCGAGGTTGAGAGCTGGAAGC
>CAZCQM010000062.1:0-14316 GCA_964500785.1 uncultured bacterium | reverse complement strand
CGGGTGGGCCCTCTATCGGATCACGGCCCGGAAGGCCCCGGACGCCGTCGAGGGCTCGCTCTCGGCGCTCGCCCTGTCCCCCGTCATCCTCGCCACCGACGGCGTCCTCGGCCTCCTCGCCGGGGCCACCCCCTTCGCCGTCGGGCGGGCCGTGGCCGGCGTCTTCGTGATCGTCGGCATCGTCGCCGCCGTGCGCAGCGGCCGCGCCCCGGTCGCCGTCCCGTCCCGGCGCACCGTGGTCGCCGTCTCGCTGCTGTTCACCGTCCTCGCCGTGCTGACCGCCTGGATGCCCATGACCCACGAGTGGTGGCGTGCCCGATCGGACGCGTGGTTCCACGCCGCCGTCGTCGCGCAGATCCGGCACTACGGAGTCCCCCCGGCGGACCCCTATTTCGTCGGCATGCCGCTGCAGTATATGTGGTTCTACCACGTGATGGTTCTCGAGCTGGCCGACGCGATGAGACTCAGCGCGTTCTGGGTGATGGCGCTGGTGAACGTCCAGGCCCTGGCGGCGCTGACCGTCGCCGCCTACCACCTCGCATCCGTGTTCCACCGCCGGCTCGCCCATCGATTCGCCGCCACGGCCGCGCTGCTGCTCTGCTTCAACGCCGCGTTCTGGATGTTCCTGCCGGTGAAGCTCGCCCGGGCGGTCATCGGCGACGTGCGCGGGATGGCGGAAATCAGACGGACGTTCACGCTGACGCCCTTCAACTACGACACCGCCTCCGGATTTCTGAGCATCTATTTCAACCAGGAGTTCTTTCTCGACAAGTACATGGTCGCGACGGCGTTCGGTCTCGCGCTGGCGTTCATGACCCTGGCGTGGTCGGCCGCGGCGTCGTACCTCGCCACCGGGCGACGCGCCGCCCTCCTCCTCCTCGCCGGCGCGTTCGTCGGCATGCTCGGCTTTCACAGCCTGGTGGGATTTGTTATGCTCGTCGCCGTCTTCGGGGGGGGCATCCTGAGCCATGTCTTCCGCCGGCGCATCGACGGCTACCGGTTGCGCGACGTGGTCGTCGTGCTGGCGGTCTCGCTCGGCTGCTTCATCGCGATGACGCCCTACCTCTACGAGGTCATGCACCTCAAGACGCACGAGCAGGTATTTCCCGTGAGCGTTTCCTTCGCCAAGATCGCGAGCATCTTCATTTCCTGTGCCTTCGTGCTCGTCATGGCGTGGCGCTGGCGCCCGCTGCGCACCGATCGGTCGATGGCGCTCCGCTTCTTCCTGTTCGCCGCCCTCGCCGTCACCGCCTTCTGTCTCTCCATCCGCCTGCCGGGGCCGAATACGTACGACAAACTGGGCTACTTCGTCTTCGTTCCCTTCTCGGTACCGGCCGGCTTCGCCGTGGCCGATTCCGTTCTCTCCCGCTCCGGCGCGCGGCGCCGGTTCGCCGCCGCGGCCTGGGTGCTCCTGTTCTTCGTGCCCGTCAACGCCATCGCCATCGCCTCGTCCTTCGCGACCGACGGCGTCGTCGTGACCCCCGCGGAAGAGGGCCTGTCGGCCTGGGTGCGCCAGCACACGTCGCGCGACGCGGTGTTCATCGACACCGACGACCACCACCCCCTGCTCGTGACCGGGCCCCGGCGTTATCTGTTCGGGCAGTGGTCGTATGCATGGCAGTGGGGATACCCGCGGCCGGAGATGTCACGACGCTTTCACGCGCGGCGCGCCCTCTACGAGCCGGGGCCTCTGGACAGGACCGCGCTCGGCGTCCTCGCGCACGTCGACGCTCCCCTGTACGTCGTCGTTCGCCCCGGGGAGCATGCCGCCGGCGCCACGGTCCTCCGGCGCTCCGACCTCTTCACCCGGGTCTATGACGAGGACGACCTCGCCCTGTACCGCGTCGATCGAAACGCGTGCCGCGACGCCATGAACGCCGCGCCACCCGGCCCTTCACCCGAGGAGTTGATCCGTGAATCGGGATTCTGATCGATTGAACGACGTTTCCGTCGTCATCCCCGCCTTCAACGAGGAGGCCGCCATCGGCACCACCCTGGACGAGATCAAGGGCGTCCTCGGGCCCTCGAGCCGGCGCTACGAGATCATCGTCGTCAACGACGGCTCCACGGACCGCACGGCGGAGCAGGCGGCCAGCCGCGATGTCCGCGTGGTCACGCACCGCCGCAACCGCGGCTACGGCGCCGCTCTGAAGTCCGGCGTCCTCGCGGCCACCGGGGGCATCGTTCTGTTCTACGACGCGGACAACCAGTTCGACCCGGCCGACATCGAGCGCATGGTGGATGAGCTGGCCGATCACGACGCCGCGCTCGGCGCCCGCACCTCGAAGTCGCACGCTCCCTTCTCGCGCCGCGGCGGCAAGAAGGTCCTCGGGTGGCTCGCCAACTACCTCGCGCGCACACGCATCCCCGACCTCAACTGCGGCCTGCGAGCGATCCGCCGCGACGTCCTGCTGGATTACCTCCACCTGCTCCCCAACGGGTTCTCCGCGTCCACGACGACGACGCTCGTCCTGCTCAAGGAGGGTCACGACGTCCGCTTCGTTCCGGTGACGGTGAAAAAGCGCATCGGCACCAGCACGGTCAAGCCCGTCAAGGACGGCCTCGACACCGCGCTCCTCATCGTGCGTCTGACGACCCTGCTCGATCCCTTCCGCGTCTTCGGGCCGGTTAGTCTGGTCCTCTTCGTCTTCGGGACCATCCGCGGCATCCACTACATCAGCCTCGGCCGGGGTCTCTCCACGGCGTCGCTGTTCCTGCTGGTATCGAGCATCATCATCTTCTTCTTCGGCCTGCTCGCCGACCAGGTGGCCTCCCTGCGCCGCGAGCGACGTTACTCGGACCGGCGCTGACATGTGCGGGATCTGCGGCGTGTTTCACTACGGAGGCGGCGACGCCGATGCCGGCGTGCTGCGCGGGATGACGGACGTCATCATGCACCGCGGTCCCGACGACAGCGGCCTGCACGTCGATGGTCCCGTCGGCCTGGGAATGCGCCGGCTCAGCATCATCGACCTGGACACCGGCCAGCAGCCGATCTTCAACGAGGACCGGTCGCTTGCCGTCGTGTGCAACGGCGAGATCTACAATTTCCGCGAGCTTCGCGCACAGCTCGCGGGCGAGGGGCATCGCTTCTCGACGCGCGGAGATATCGAACCGCTCGTCCACCTCTACGAGGAGCACGGCGACGAGTTCCCCGCTCACCTGCGTGGGATGTACGCCATCGCCCTCTGGGATGCGCGCGCCCGACGTCTCGCGCTGGTTCGTGACCGCCTGGGACAGAAACCGCTCTACTACTGCGACGGGGGAGGCGTGCTCGTCTTCGGGAGCGAGATCAAGGCGGTCCTCCGCCACCCGCACGTGCGGCGCGAGGTCGACCCGGAAACGCTGCATCACTACCTGTCCTTCAACTACGTTCCCGCCCCCATGACCATGGTGCGCGGCGTCCGCCAGCTCCTTCCCGGCGAGGTGCTGGTCTGCGACGCCTCCGGCGTCCGCACGCGCCCTTACTGGGACCTGCGATTCGAGCCCGAGGCCGGAGTCGGCGAGGACGAGTGGGCGCGCCGGGTTCGCGACAAGGTCGAGGAGGCGACCCGCGTTCGTCTGATGAGCGACGTGCCCTTCGGGGCGTTTCTCAGCGGCGGCATCGATTCCAGCGCCGTGGTTGCGATGATGGCGCGATCGCTCGAGTCGCCGGTGAAGACCTTTTCCATCGACTTCGAAGAGAAGTCGTTCAGCGAAGCGGCGTACGCGGAGCGCGTGGCCCGGCTGTTCGCAACCGAACACCACGTGCACACCGCCCGCGTCGACGCCGTCGACCTCCTCGACACCCTCGTGTGGCATGCCGACGACCCGCTCGCGGACTCATCGATGATCCCGGTCTACCTGGTCTCCCGCTTCGCGCGCGAAAACGTAACCATGGTGCTCACCGGCGACGGCGGCGACGAGGCGTTCGCAGGGTATCCCACGTACAACGCCTACTTCATCCGCCGTCTCTACCGGCGCGTGCCGCGGCCCGTCCGACAGCACCTCGTGCGCCGCCTCGTGGAGGCGCTGCCGGTGTCCACCGGAAAGGTGAGCTTCGACTTCCGCGCCCGCCGCTTCGTCGCCGGCGCCGAGCTCGACGCCGAAGAGGCCCACTTCTGGTGGCGCGTCATCCTCTCGGAGTCCGCCAAGCGCGACCTCTACACGACCGACTTCCGCGAGCGTGTGGGCGACCGCCCGTCGAGCGACCTCTACCGGGAGCACTTCCGGCGCTCGGGGACGGACGACCCCCTCAGTCGCATGCTCTACGCGGACACGAGGTTCTACCTGCCCGCCGACATGCTCACCAAGGTCGATCGCATGAGCATGGCCAACGCACTCGAGGCGCGCAGTCCCTTCGTCGACCACGAGCTCATGGAGCTCGCCGCCCGCATTCCCTCCGACGTCAAGTTCAAGGGGCGCCGCAAGAAGCACATCCTCAAGCGGGCCCTCGAGCCGGTCCTGCCCGCCGACATCCTCTACCGCCGCAAGGCGGGATTCAACGTGCCGGTCGCGGCCTGGCTCCACGGGGCGCTGGGGACGCACGCGCGCACCGTGTTAGGCCCCGACCGCATCGCGGCCGCGGGATTCTTCCGCCCCGAGGCCGTCACGCGCCTGCTCGATGAGCACGCCGCCCGGCGGGCGGACCACAGTTTCGCAATCTGGGGACTCATCTGCTTCCAGCTCTGGTACGAACGCTTCATCGCGGCCGACGAGATCGCGCCGCCCGCGTCCGTCGCCCGGCGCTGGAACATTCCGGACGCCGCCTCGGCGCGCGCGTGATCGGCCCGTGAAACGTAAACTCGCCATCGGTCTGGTCATCAGCGCGGTCTTCTTCTTTCTCGCCGTCCGGGGTATCGACTGGACGCAGTTCATGGTCGCGCTGCGCAAGACCCGCTATCTGTATCTCATCCCCGCCGTCGTCTTCACCATGCTCGGTCACTTCAGCCGCTCCATCCGCTGGGGCTACATGATGCTCCCGATCAAGCGGTGCTCCATCAATCGCCTGTGGTCGGCCACGGCGATCGCATTCATGGTCAACAATCTGCTCCCCGCGCGCCTGGGCGAGTTCGTGCGCGCCATGGCGATCGGCCGCACCGAGCACGTGAGCCGGTCCGCGAGCTTCGCCACTATCGTCTACGAGCGCGTCGTCGACGTCTTCGTCCTCATCCTCCTGCTGTGGTTCTGCATGGTCCGCATCTCGGGACCGCCGTGGCTGGCCCGGAGCGCGGAGATTCTGGTGGTTTTCAACATCGCGCTCTTCGCGCTGCTCTTCGTCATGGTGCGATGGAGGGCGATGTTCAAGCGCCTGGTGGCACGCACGGTGCAGCCGCTCCCCCTCCAGACGCGAACGCGCATCCACGGCTCGGCCGACGCGTTCGTCGACGGCCTCGGTGTCGTGACCGACTTCCGCTCCGCCCTCCCCATCATCGCCCTGTCGGTGGTGGTGTGGGGTTGTGCGATCCTCGGCGTCTATTCCTGTGTGCTGGCGTTCAACTTCGACGTGCCCGTCATGGCCAGCGTGTTCCTCATCGTCATCATCTCCATCGGGTCGATGATTCCGTCGGCACCCGCGTTTCTGGGGACGATGCAGTACGCCTGCGTCATCGGGCTCGCCGCCTTCGGCGTGGAGCGCGCCGATGCGCTGGCCTACTCGACGATCTACCACGCGACGCAGTTCTTCCCCATCACGATCGCCGGGCTCTACTACGCCTGGCGCTCGCACCTGAGCTTCTCGGAGTTGTCGGAGGGAAAGGTCGGCTGACCGCGCTCACGCACCGAGGGCGTCGGTGATCTCGCCCACGATCATCTCGGCGAGGCGCTGGAGCATCGTCTCCCCGTGACCCTGCGTGGCCCGCCCCGGCGCACCCGCGTAGCCGCGGTCCATGCCCATCTCGCGGAAGCGCGCCACGTTCTTCTTGAGATTTTCGGAGAGGCTGATGTCGACGTCGGGCATCGTCCCCAGGAGCTCCTCACGGACGTCCGCGGGTGACGCCGCCAGGACGATCGACGTCTCGTACTCTCCCGCGTGGCAGGCACCGCGCTTGAACTCTTCCGACAGCGTACGCGCCCAGCGCTTCGTGAGCGGGCTGGCGACGCTGGCGCGCCCCCCCGGGATCGTCGCCACGGCCGCGCGCACCGCGCCGTCGTGCGCCGGTTCGAGATGGTTGTTCACCAGGCACACGTGACCGAATCCGGCGCGCAGCCACCCCTCGGCGACGCCGTGGAGATAGCCGATGACTGCCGGCGCGGGGACACTCACCGCGCCCGCGAAATCACTCGCGCACTCCGTGACCCCGTAGCACGCGTCGGGAGCGACGAAGGCCGCGATATCGAGACCGCGCAGCGTGGCGACCGCCCGGACGGCGGCCGCGCGCGAGATGATCAGGTCGGTGTCGAGGGGCAGGTGGGGGCCGTGGGGCTCGATGGCGCCCACGGGAACCAGAACCGCGCAGCGCCCCGCGGCGGCCAGCGCCGACGCGAGCTCCTCGGTGGTCAGACGCGCGACGAAGACGCCCGGTTCTTCTAACGCCATGGATTCTCACCCCGCTTCTCGCGCTCGATCAGTTCCTTGCGGTCGATCTTGCCCCGGTCGTTCCGGGGGAGATCGTCCACCAGGATCACCCAGCGCGGATACTTGTGCCTGGAGAGGCGGCTCTTGACGTGATCCTGGAGCGCACGGCACAGCGCACCCGCCGCGGCCGCATCCACGGGAGCGGCGCCCTCGCGCGGCACGACGAACGCCTTCGGCTTGACCAGCCCCGCGTCTTCGGCGGGGATGACCGCCGCCATCGCGACCGAGTCGTGCGCCGCCAGGCACTCTTCGATCTCCAGCGGTGCGACGAAGACGCCGCCCACCTTGAAGAGGCTGTCGGCGCGGCCGCAGAACCACAGGTACCCTTCGTCGTCCATCCGGAACAGGTCGCCCGTGCGGCACCAGTGCCCGTGGAACGTCCCCCAGCTCTTGTCGCGGTCGCCGTGGTAGCCGAGGGCCACGCTGTCGCCGCGCACCCACATCACGCCGACGTCTCCGCGCGCGACCTCCGCCGCGCCGGGTCCGTCCGCGTCCGTGGGAAGAATGCGGATCTCGTAGCCCTCGACCGCGCGCCCCAGCGATCCCGGCCGGATGTCACCGGGACGGTTGCTCGCATAGATGTGGAACATCTCCGCCGACCCGATGCCGTCGTAGACGTCGTTTCCGAAGCGCGCGACGAACCGCTCGAGCAGCGGAGGCGGCAGTGCCTCGCCCGCGGACAGGTGAAACCGGATCGACCCGAAATCGAGCCCGCTCTCCCCCGCGTCGCGCAGCGCCTGGTCATGGTCGAGGAGTTTGGACATCATCGTGGGAACGTTGGTCACGACGGTGGGCCGGTAGTCGTGGATCGCGCGCGCCAGCGTCTCGGGCGTCGGCCGCTCCGAGAACAGGCACGTCGTCGCACCCACGGCGAAGGGGAACATCAGGTTCGTGCCCGTCGCGTATCCGAAGAAGAGGCCCGGCACGCTCACCGTCACGTCGTCCCTCCGGTACCCGACCGTCCGCTTCGCGTAGACCTCCGTGTTGTAAGCGAAATCGCGATGCGTGTGCATCGCCGCCTTGGGCTTTCCCGTCGAGCCCGAGGTAAACAGCCAGATCGCGGGATCGTCGCGACGGACCGCCGGCAGCGGGCGGGACGCGTCCCCCTGCGACACCGCCTCGGACATCGTCGCCACGGCGCTCGGGACGTCGCGCACCGACGCCGGCACCTCGCACGGTCCCTCGGGATCCTCGCCCGTCGCCGTGTCGGGAACCAGCACGACGGCGCAGAGATGGGCGCACGATCGAAGCGCCGGCGCGAGGGCGTCGGCCACGCGCGGCAGCGTCACCACAGCGGCGGCGCGCACGTAGTCCACGACGTAGGCGAGGTCATCGGTCGGGGCGGCGGGATTCCCCATCGTGACCACGCCGCCCGCCGCCAGGGTTCCGAAGAACGCCCACGCGAACGGAGGCGTGTCGGGGAGCACGATGTAAACGCGCTGTTCGGGACGGACGCCCGCGTCAATCAACCACGATGCCAGCGCACGCGAGCGCGCGGCGACGTCGTCGTACGTGTACGCGCGCGCGCCGTAGCGTACCGCCACGCGGCTCCCCGTCCCCTCCTTCAAGCGGTCGAAGAGGAAATAGTCTGCCAGACCGAAGTCGCCGGGGAAGGTCGGCAGGGGGCCTGCAGTCATCGCGGCACCACCGCCGTCGCCTCGATCTCCACGCGCGTGCCCGGTTCGACCAGACCCGTGATCGCCACGAGCGTCATCGCCGGGTAGTGCTCCCCCATCACCTCGCGGTACACCCGGCCCAGGGCGGCGCGGCTGCGCCGGTACTCCTCGATGTCGACGACGAACCACGTCATCCGAACCACGTCGCGCGGGGACGCGCCGGCGCTCTCCAGCACCGACACGATGTTGCGCAGCGCCTGCGCCGTCTGCGCCACGAGGTCCGTCCCGGCCAGCGTGCCGTCCGGATGCACCCCGTTCTGTCCCGCGACCGCCACCACCCGGCCGTCCGCCACCATGCCCTGGCTGTACCCGCTCGGCCGCTTCCATCCATCGGGCAGCAGGATCCGCGTCACGACGACTTTACCTCCGTCTCGAGCAGCGAGCGCGCGATAACGAGTTTCTGGATGTCCGTCGCACCTTCGTAGATGCGCAGCGGACGGATCTCGCGGTAGAGGTCTTCCATCACCGAGCCGCTGACCACGCCGAGCGCTCCGTGAACCTGGACCGCGTCGTCGATGACGCGCTGCGCCGCCTCGGTCGCGAAGAGCTTGGCCATCGCGGACTCGCGCGTGACGCGCCCGTCCCCGGTGTCCTTCGCCCACGCCGCGCGGTAGACGAGCAACGCGCCGGCGTCGATCGCCGTCGCCATCTCCGCCAGCTTGGCCTGGACGAGCTGAAACTCAGAGAGGCGCGATCCGAACTGGCGGCGCTGCGTGGTGTGCGCGGTGGCTTCAGCGAGCGCGCGCCGCGCAAACCCGACCGCCGCCGCACCCACGGTGGCGCGGAACACGTCCAGAGTCCCCAGCGCCACGGCGATGCCGCGGCCGGGGTCGCCGACGCGGCGGGACGCATCCACGCGACAGCCGGAGAACGTGAGCGTCGCCATGGGATGGGGCGAGGTGACGATCACGCGCTCGCTCGCGTCGAGGCCCGGCGTGCCTGCATCCACCACGAACGCCGAGAGGCCGCGCGTCCCCTCGCCCTCGCCGGTGCGCGCGAAGACGACGTAAAAGTCGGCCAGGCCGCCGTTCGATATCCAACGCTTCTCCCCGTCGAGCACGTACGACCCGCCGTCGCGTCGCGCCGTCGTCGCCACCGCACCCACGTCGGAGCCGGCGTCGCGCTCGGTGAGGGCGAAGGCGGCGACCGCCTCGCCCGCGGCGACCCGCGGCAGGTACTCGTCCTTGAGGGCGCGCGACCCGAACAGCGAGATCGGGCCGCTCCCGAGCCCCTGCATGGCGAAGGCGAAGTCCGCGAGTCCCCAGTGGTACGCGAGCGTCTCGCGCAGCACGCAGAGCGCGCGCACGTCGAGCTGTCCGCGCTCGTCGGCGACCGCGTGGCGCAGCACCCCCGCGTGCCCCAGCGCCTTCACCAGCCCGCGCGCCGCGGCGTCGGTGTCCGGCACCGCGCGCAGCCCGGCGAGCGCCGACGCCGCGAACACCCCCGCCTCGCCGGCGAGGGCTCGGTGACGGGCTTCGAGAAACGGCCACTCCAGGTGCGACGTCACCATGGTCAGTCTCCCTTGAACTCCGGTGTTTCTTTCTTCGCAAACGCCTCGAACGCGCGGCGGAAATCGTTCGTCGTCATCAGGCCCGCCTGCTCCCGCGCCTCGGCCTCCACCGCCTCCACCAGACCCATGTTCCACTCCTCGACGAGCATGCGTTTGGTGACGCGGTGCGCCAGGATGGGACCGTCGGCGATCTCGCGTGCGAACGCGGCGGCGTCGCCCGCCAGCGAATCCGAATCGCACAGGCGGTTGAAGAAGCCCGACGCGTGCGCGTCGTGGCCGCCCATCACGCGCCCGGTATAGAGGAGCTCGGCGGCGCGCCCGTGCCCGACGATGCGCGGCAGCATGGCGCACGCCCCCATGTCGCAGCCGGCGAGACCCACCTTGACGAACAGGAAGGCCACGCGGCTGCGCGCCGTCCCGAAGCGCATGTCCGAGGCCATGGCAATGGCGGCTCCCGCCCCCACGCACACGCCATCCACCGCGGCCACCAGCACCTGCGAGCAGGTCAGCATCGCGACGATGAGATCGCCGGTCATGCGCGTGAACTCCGCGAGGCGCTCCGGCGTCATCTTCACCAGCTCGCCGATGATCTCGTGCACGTCGCCCCCGGAGGAGAAATTGCCGCCCGCACCGGTGATCACGACCGAGCGCACCTCCGGTGTGTCGCGCAACGCGCGAAACGTGTCGCGCAGCTCCGCGTAGGACTCGAACGTAAGCGCGTTCTTCCGGTCGGGGCGATCCAGCGTGATCGTCGCCACGGCGCGGTCGAAGTCCCAGCGGAAGTGCTGCGGTTGAAACGTGCGAGGGTCCAATTCGGTGGCTCCGTTTCTAGAGGATGCTTCCGCCGTCGATCACCAGCGTCTGTCCCGACACCGACCGCTGCCCCGGGTGACACAGCCAGGCCACGGCGCGCGCGACCTCGTCGGGCTCGATCAGACGCCCCTGCGGATTGGCCGCGGCGTATGCGGCCAGGATCGCTTCGGTCGACTTCCCCGTCTTCGACGCCGCCCGCTGCGCCGACTCGGCGAGCAGCTCCGTGTTCGTGTAGCCGGGACACACCGCGTTCACCGTCACTCCGGATCGCGCCGTCTCCAGCGCCAGCGACCGGGTGAAGCCGACCAGCGCGTGCTTCGACGCAGCGTACGCGCTCACGTAGCGGTAGCCCGCCAGCCCGGCGGTGCTCGCCACGTTGACGATTCGTCCCTCGCCCGCGGCGATCATCGCGGGCAGCAGCGCGCGCGTGCAGAATACCGCACTCATGAGGTTGACGTCGAGCATGCGGCGCCAGACCGCGTCCGAGGTGCCGAGGAACGCGGCGGAGTCCGCCGCTCCCACCCCGTTGACAAGGACGAAGGGAGCCGCGCGTCCGTCGCGGGCCTGGTCCATGGCGCGCCCGACGGCGACGGCGTCGGTGACATCGGCCACAATCGCGAGGTGCGCTCCCGGCCCCGCCAGCGACGCGCGAACCGCGTCGAGGCGCGCGGCGTCACGCGCGACCAACGTCACGTGCGCGCCCCGCCGGGCGAGCTCGCGCGCGATGGCGGCGCCGATGCCGCGCGACGCTCCCGTCACGACGGCGTGGCGGTCGCGCAGGGGAAGAGTCTCGGCTGGATGATCCGGCATGTCGCTGGCGGCCCCGGCCGCTAAATGGGTCCGGCCGGCGCCTCGCGCGCCCGGCGCATGAGCGTTTCCAGCTGGCGGCGGGCGGTGAGGTACTGCTTCGGCCACTCGACCCCATCGTACCCCAGCTGTGCCGCCGCGCGCAGCGTCCACATCGGGTCCCACAGGTGCGGGCGCGCGAGCAGGCACAGGTCCGCGCGTCCCGCCGCGATGATGCTGTTGACGTGATCGGGCTCGTAGATGTTCCCCACCGCCAGTGTCACCAGCCCGACCTCGAGACGGATGCGCTCGGCGAACGGAACCTGGAACATGCGCCCGTAGACGGGCTTCTGGTCCGGCGTCACCTGCCCCGCCGATACGTCGACGAAATCCGCGCCGTGCGCCTTCAGCGCCCGCGCGATCTCGACGCTGTCCTCGACGGTGATGCCGCCCGCCACCCAGTCGGTGGCCGACACGCGCGCGCCCATGGGGAGCTCCCCGGGCCAGACCGCGCGCACCGCATCGAACACCTCGAGCGGATAGCGCAGGCGGTTTTCCAGCGAGCCGCCGTACGCGTCGCTCCGGGTATTGGTGACGGGCGAGATGAAGCTCGACAGGAGATACCCGTGGGCGAAGTGAAGCTCGAGCGCGTCGAACCCCGCCTCGATACCGCGGCGCGCCGCCGATACGAATTCGTCCCGCACGCGATCCATGTCCGCGCGCGTCATCTCGTGTGGAGTCTGATTGCGATCCGTCCACGGAAGCGGCGACGGCGCCATGATATCCCAGTTGCCGGCCGGCAGCGGTTCCTCGTCGCCCTCCCAGGCGAGCCGCGTCGACGCCTTGCGCCCGGCGTGTCCGAGCTGGAGGGCGAAGCGCGCCGGGCTCTCCCGGTGGACGAAGTCCACGATGCGCTTCCAGGCCGCGACGTGTGCGTCGTCGTACATGCCCGCGCACCCCGGCGTGATCCGTCCTTCGGGCGACACGCACGTCATCTCCGTGAAGATCAGTCCGGCGCCGCCCAGTGCGCGCGCGCCGAAATGGACCAGGTGGAACTCGGTCACGCACCCGTCGACGGCGCTGTACATCGCCATGGGTGAGCACGCCACCCGGTTGGCCAGCTCCATCGAACGCAGGCGCAACGGAAGGAACATGGGCGGCACGGCCTCGGACCGCCTCCCCCCGGTGGCGCGTTCGCACAGCCACGTCTCGAACGACTCGAGGTAGGCCGGGTCGCGCAGGCGCAGGCTCTCATGGCTCACGCGCTGGCTGCGCGTGATCAGGCTGTAAGCGAACTGTTCCGGTTCGAGGCGCGTCTTGAGCCCGACCTGCTCGAACCACTCCGTGCTGTTGCGGGCAGCGTTCTGCAGCCGGATGACGTCCAGGCGCCGTTCCGACTCATAGGACTGCAAGCGCTCGTCCACGCTTCCCGCCCCGCTCAGGTGGTGGGCCAGCGAGATCGCACTCTCCATGGCGAGGCGCGTGCCCGATCCCACCGAGAAGTGAGCCGTCGCCGCGGAGTCCCCGAGGAGCACGACGTTCCCGTGGTGCCAGTGTTCACAGTTCACGCGCGGGAAGTTCAGCCATACCGACGAGCCCCGCAGGTGCTCCGCGTTCGACACCAGCCGCTCGCCCTGGAGGTGGCGCGCGAACAGCGCCTCGCAGAAGGCGACGCTCTCCTCCGGCGACGCGTGCTCGAGGCCGTCGGCCTTCCACGTCTCTTCGGGGCACTCCACGATGAACGTGCTCCACCCGCCTCCGAACGGGTAACAGTGCGCCTGGTACCAGCCGTGCGCCGTCTCTTCAAAGTAGAATGTGAAGGCGTCGAAGGGCTTTCGCGTCCCGAGCCACACGTAGCGACAGCGCCGCACGTCGACGTCGGGCCTGAAGTGAGCCTCGTATTTCCTTCTCACCATACTGTTTACGCCATCGGCACCCACGACCAGATCGACGGCTCCCAGGTCGCGCTCCCCGGCGACTTCCTGTCCGAAGCGGATCGCCACGCCGAGCTCCTCGGCGCGGGCGGTGAGGATATCGAGCAGCGTCTGGCGGGCGACGCCGCAGAAGCCGTGCCCGCCGGATCGGATGACCCGCCCGCGGTAGTACACGTCGATGTCGTCCCAGTGGACGAAGCGGTCGGTGATGGCGCGATAGGTGGGTTCATCGGCGTCGGCGAGACGTCCGAGGGTGCCGTCCGAGAAGACCACGCCCCACCCGAACGTGCTGCCGCGGCGGTTGCGCTCCACGACCGTGATGCCGTGGGACGGGTCCCGGAGCTTCATTTGAATCGCGAAGTACAGCCCGGCCGGGCCCCCGCCGATGACGCCGATGTTCATGGGCATGCACCGACGATTCTCGCAGATTTGTGCACGGTGGCAAGCCCGGAGTTTCCGCTCCCGGCGTATAATGCGCCTACCCGTTTCGAACGGGAGCCCATGCCTGACGCCGCATCAGACTCGTTCCGCCGCCCGGTGACGGCTGCCGCCGGTCTCACGGCCGTGGTCCTGCTGGCGGCCAGCACGCCGGACAGCGCCGCGTTTCGCGCCCACCCCGCCCTGCGCCTCGTGCCGCTGGTGCCGGGACTCATCGCCGCGGCCGTGGCCCTCGCACGCCTCCTGCCCGGCGGCCGCATCGACGGCGCCCACCGCCGTCTCGTCGCCGCCCTCTTCGTCGTCAACGCGATCGCCACCCTGTACTTCCTGCCGGCGCGCGTCCTCGTCGACCCGCGTCCCATCGTCACGACCGACTACGCCGTCCACTACGCCCAGTGTGCGCGGGCGCGCGCCGTGTTCTGGCACACGGGGCGGGTCGACTGCTACAGCCCCTACTTCATGGCGGGCTACCCGGCCGGGACAATCTTCGACGTCGATATGAAGGGTGCCGAGCTGTTCTGCACGCTGCTTCCCATGCCGACCGCGATGGCGCTCAAGGCGTTCGTCCTGGCCCTGCCCCTGGCGGTGCGGACGAGCGGGGGG
>CAZCQM010000061.1:0-14500 GCA_964500785.1 uncultured bacterium | reverse complement strand
ACCGCCACCGTGATTGCCCCGGCGAGCAGCGGCTTGAGACGCGATCGGGCAGTCGTGGCCTGGTCGATGGACGATATCGTGCCCCGTCCGCTCTCCATCTCTCTTCGCAGCGTGCGCAGGTCGACGAGCAGATCTTCGACGTTTGCGTATCGGTCCGCCGGATCCTTCGCGAGCGCCTTGGCGACGAAGCGATCCAGGTCGATCGGCACGTCGGCGCGAACGGCCGTCATCGGCGTATGGGACTCGTTCACGATTGCGTACGCGACGGCGCTGGGAAAGTCGCCCCGAAACGGCGTTCGCCCTGTCACCATCTCGTAGAAAATGACGCCGAGCGACCATATGTCCGTTCGGTGGTCGACGTCCTCTCCCCGCGTCTGCTCCGGCGACATGTACAATACAGTGCCGACCGTCGACGCTTCCTCGGTGATGCGAGTCGCGCCCTTGAGCTTGGCCAGGCCGAAGTCGAGAAGCTTTACGTGGCTGTCTTCGTTGATGAGGACATTGTCGGGCTTGAGATCGCGATGGATGATGTCGGCCTTGTGCGCCTTGACGAGGCCCTCGCCGATCTGGATCGCGATCGCGAGGGCACGCTCAACGGGGAGCGGCCCTTTTTCGATGAGCTCGCGCAGCGGCACGCCCCGCACGTACTCCATGGAGATGAAGGTCTGTCCGTCGTGCTCGCCGACCTCATAGATCGTTACGATATTGGAATGACTCAGTCCCGCCGCCGCCTGCGCCTCGCGCTCGAAACGCGCGACGGCCGATCTGTCCATCGTCGTTTGCGGAGGCAGGAACTTCAGGGCAACCAGGCGTTTCAGCCGTGTGTCCTCTGCCTTGTAGACAACGCCCATGCCGCCTTCGCCGAGCTTTTCCAGGATCTTGTAATGAGCGACGGTCCTACCGATCATGGCGTGAAGGATAGGAGTTTCGAACGCTATTTTGAAGTTGTTTCCCATCCCCTGGGGTCTGCTGTGTCAACTCGGAATCAGACAAGAAGATAGACAGCGATGTGTTGTCGCTGCTGTGGGAACCGACGGAAGAAGTGATAGCGGGTCCAGCGCAGAGAGAGAGGAATGGTGGAGGCGGCGGCTAGCGCCGAAGGCGCTGCTCAGAGCCGACTCATGGTCCTCGTCATACGAGGACATGAGGTGGTGGAGGCGGCGGGAATCGAACCCGCGTCCGAAGAAGCAGCCGCAACGGTCACTACGTGTGTAGTCCGTGGTGAAATCTCATCTCCACACCCACCGCGGACGAAATGAGTGGAGACCAGCCCGGTGTTTTCTCGCACGTCGAACCCGGGCGGGCCCGACGCACCAGCCCCCAGAGTATGACGCCCACTCACCGGCCCTGGAGACCCAACCGGTGGGGACGGGAGCTTACCCTAGCTTAGCTAGTTAAGCTGCCAGTGCGACGTTATTGTCGACACTTACGGTTTTGTCACGAAGATTAACGAGCTCTGGTGACATTGCTCGACACGCAACCGGTACGCCCATCTTCCCCGTCGAGACCTGTTCGCCCCCATACCCTTCAGGACGTGGTTACCCGTCGAATATAGCAAGAACCCGGCCGGCCGGCAATCCGCGCCCGGCCCCCTCAGCGGATGAACAACCCCGCGACCGCGCCCGTCATGCACGCGGCGAGTGTGCCGGCGACGATGGAGCGAAGCCCGAGGGAAACGATCTCCGAGCGCCGCGAGGGCGCCATCGTCCCCATCCCGCCGATCATGATCCCCAGGCTCCCCGGGTTGGCGAATCCGCACAGCGCGTACAGCAGGACGATCCGGGTGCGCTCAGAGAGCACCGCCCCCGGAAGGTGTGCGAGATCGATGTAGGCGATCAGCTCGTTGAGCACCGTCTTCGTCCCCATCAACGATCCCGCCGTCGTGCACTCCGACCACGGGATCCCCACCAGCCACATCACCGGCGCCATCACCCATCCCATCATCCGCTGCAGCGTCAACGCCGACCCGCCCGCGTCCGGCAGGAGCCGCAGCCCGATGTTGATCAATTGCACGAAGGCCACCAGCACGATGATCATCCCCACGATCTGGAGCAGCAGCTCGATGCCCTGCGTGGTGCCCTTCGTGATCGCATCCATCGCGGAGCGTGTGTCGTGCTCGACACCGAGAGCGCCGCGCGTCACCGGCCCGGTCTCCGGCACCATGAGCTTCGCGATCAGTACCGCGGCCGGCGCGCTCAAGACCGACGCAGTGAGGATGTGGCCCATGGCATCGGGAACCACGCTGCCCACGATGGTGGCGTAGAGCACCATCACCGTGCCCGCGATGGTCGCCATGCCCACGGCCATCAGCGAAAACAGCTCGCTGCGCGTCATCGAGGCCAGATACGGGCGGACGAGGAGTGGCGCCTCGACCATGCCCACGAAGATGTTCGCCGACACGCCGACACCCTCCGCACCGCCGACCCCGAGCGTGCGCTCGAGCACGCGCGAGAAGGCGCGCACGATCACCGGCAGCACGCGCCAGTGGAACAGAAGCGCGGAGAGCGCGCTCATGACCAGAACGATGGGAAGCCCGCGGAAGGCCAGGGTAACGGTGGAGCCGGCGATGGTCTCGTGGTACGGAACCGGTCCGCCCCCCAGGAACCCGAAGACCACCGTGGTGCCCGCGCGCGTCGCCTCTTCGATGGCCATGGCGGCGCGGTTGAGCCCCGCGAACACGTCGCCGAACGCGGGCACGTCCAGGAGCAGCGCCGCGAGCACGAGTTGCAGCACCATCCCGCCGGCGACGATGCGTACGGGGAAACGGCGGCGGTTCTCGCTCATCGCCCACGCAAGCAGCGGAAACACGATCAGCCCCAGGAGGCTCTGCGCCATGGCGCTCATTATAGGAGGAGACCACGACGCGTAAAGGAAAAGGGGGCCGGGATGGCGCCCGGACGCGCGGGGACTGGTTGCCTCCCCGAGGGCTGCGCCCCCCGGCGGCGGGCTGCTATAATCTCCCCATGTGCGCCTTCCCGAGCTACCGTCTGACCGACGACCGCCGACTCGACCGAACCTCCGGCGGCACGGTCTTCGACCTTTTCGCCTCCCGGCAGCCGATCGAGATCGAGATCGGGTCGGGCAAGGGGCGCTTTTTGCTCCACCGCGCCGCCGCGCACCCGGAGCACAACTTCCTCGGCATCGACTACCGCTGGCGCTTTCTCAAGGAGGGGGTGGAGCGCGCCGAGAAGCGCGGCCTCACCAACCTGCTCTTCTACAAGGCGGAGGCAGAGGAGGTGGTGCCGTTTCTCGTGCCCGACGCCAGCGTCGAGGTCTTCCACATCTACTTTCCCGACCCGTGGCACAAGCGCAAGCACCGCAAGCGACGCCTGCTCACGCCCGATTTCTTCAAGCTGCTCCACCGCCGATTGAGAGCGGGCGGCATGCTGGAGATCGCGACGGATAATTTCGGATATCTGATGGCGTTCAAGGCGGCGCTCATCGAGGCGGGCGACACGCTGTGGACGCGCGTGCGGGAGAACCGCAATGAGCGCATCCTCGACCCCGGCGTCCAGACCCACTTCGAGGCCAAGTACGCGCGCCAGGGCCGCGACCTGTACTATCTCGAGCTGGTGAAGTAGTCGCTCGCCCCGGCCACGCGTTTGCTACAATTGAGTCCGCGCCGCCGCGCGGCGCCTTTGCCGTGTCCGCCTGCCGATGCATATGCGCCGTTCTAGCCGTCGGGATGGTCCCCACCGCCACGCCAGCCACCCCGGCCGCCTACCGCGTGACCGCCCTCGAGCTGCGCGACCCGCACGTCGTCGCAACGCTGCCGCTCGGGTGCTTCGACATCACGCAGACCGGCGTCCTCGGTGCCCCGAGTTTCAATGACGATCTCCAGAACGCCATCGCCCACGACAATAATGGCGACGGATTCCTCGATCTCAACTGGGTCATCGTGTTCGACGCCCTCGACCAGACGCCGGGCGCGGCGGGAACGCTGCGCTTCGGAAGCGCGCGGTGTACCGCGCCGCAGGCGGGCACGACGTGCGGGCCGGCGGTCGACCCACTCGTGTCGCTGGTCTTCGCCAACTCGACGGCCGGTGTGTGCCTGGCCACGATCCCGGGGACGACGTACCCGCCCTACGACCCCGACGTCACCGTACCGTCGCATCCGTGCTTCGTCACCGACGCGGCGACGATCACGCTCGACCTGGCCGGCGTGACGCTGACGCTGGAAGATGCCCGCGTGGCGGCACTCTACGTCGGGACACCGGCGAGCGGGTTGCAGAAGGGACTGGTCCGCGGATTCGTGAGCGAGGCCTCCGCGCAGGCGATGCTCATGCCTGCCACCTGGCCCACGGTCGGCGGACTCCCGCTGTCCACGCTGCTGCCGGGCGGTTTTGGCAACTGTGCGGTCCACGACGACCGCGACCTCGGCACCGACGGGACGACGACCGGCTGGTGGCTGTATTTCAACTTCATTGCCGCGGCGGTGCCCTACGACGAATACGTCACGCCCGTGCGTCCGGCACCGGGGACAAGCGTCACGCTGGGACCCGCGCGCCCCAACCCGTTTTCCCCGTCGACGTCGATCGCATACTCGCTCGACCGCGCGCAGCACATTCGGATCACGATCTACGACGTCGCCGGGCGCGTCGTCACCGAACTGCTCGACGCGACTCGTCCCGCGGGCGACCACGACCTGGTCTGGAGTGGACGCGGCCGTGACGGACGGGACGTCCCCGCCGGCGTCTACTTCGTGCGCCTCCAATCGGAGGCCGGGACGGCCAGCCGCAAGATCGTGCTCTTGCGCTGACCCCCGCACTCGCTTTCTCGCCTGACGGTCCCGCTTGCACGCGGGCGGTGCCGCGGGGTACGATGCGCGCGGGGCCATCGCCCCCATAATGAAGAAGCTCCTCGACCTCGATATCACCCCGCAGCCCGACGACGTCAGTTGCGGCGCCACCTGCCTGCACGCGATCTACCGCTACCACGGCGAGACGCTCGACCTCCACGACCTGGTGCACGACGTGGAACAGCTGGAGGAAGGCGGCACGCTGGGCGTCTTTCTGGGGTCGCACGCGCTCAAGCGCGGGTACCGGGTGAGCCTCTATTCGTACAACCTGCAGGTGTTCGACCCGACGTGGCACCGCCTGGACCGCGAGCAGCTCATCGAAAAGCTGGAGGAGCAGATCAAGGTCAAGCACCAGCACAAGCTGAAAGTCGCGTCTAAGGCGTACATCGACTATATGAAGCTCGGCGGCGAGATCCGCTTCACCGAGATGTCACCCAAGCTGATCCGCCGTCACCTGTACGGGTCCGTGCCGATCATCGCCGGGTTGAGCTCCACGTATCTCTACCAGAGCGCCCGCGAGTACGGGCCGCGCGGCGAGTACGACGACGTCCGCGGTCTCCCGGCCGGGCACTTCGTCGTGCTGTGCGGGTATGACAGAGGAACGCGTGACGTCGTCGTCGCCGATCCGTACCAGCCCAACCCGACGCTCAAGCTCTACTACGACGTCGGTATCAACCGTCTCATCTGTTCCATATTGCTCGGCGTTCTCACGTACGACGCCAACCTTCTCGTGGTGTCGCCCGGACGCAAGCGAGGCTGATCGTTCATGTCGCGTCTCTTCGTCGTCAACAATCCCAAGAACTGGCCGCTGCAGATCCCGGGCGTCGAGGTCGTGTCCGCGCGCGCCTACCTCTCCGACGCCGAATACAGCGACATCCCCAACGCCAAGGTGTTCAACCTGTGCCGCACGTACCGGTACATGAGCACGGGTTACTACGTGTCGCTCCTTGCCGAGGCTCGCGGACACCGGGCCATCCCCAGCATTCTCGCCCTGCAGGACATGAGAACGGAGGCCATCTTCCGCCTGCGCTCGGAGGACCTCGACGACCTGATCCAGAAGAGCCTCTCGCACCTGAAGGCGGAGAAGTACCAGCTCAACATCTATTTCGGAAAGACCATCGTGAAGCGCTACGCGCGACTCGCCCAGCAGCTGTTCTCGTACTTCGAGGCGCCGCTGCTGCGCGCCCATTTCAGTTTCCGCCGCAAGTGGGAGCTGGACCAGGTGTACCCGATCGCGGTGAAAGACATCCCCGACTGGCAGCGGCCGTTCGTCGTCACCGCGGCCGGCGAGTATTTCCTGAAGGTGGATCGGTCGCCGCGACGCCGCAAACGGTTCCAGTACGACCTGGCAATCCTCTACAACCCGGACGAGCACGAACCGCCGTCCGACGCGCGCGCCCTGCGCAAGTTCTGCCGGGCGGCGGAGCACGTGGGCATGGACCCCGACCTGATCACCCGCGAGGACTACCGCCGCGTGGCGGAATTCGACGCGCTCTTCATCCGCGAGACGACCGCGGTCAATCATCATACCTACCGCTTCGCGCGCCGCGCCGCCGCGGAGGGACTCGCCGTCATCGACGACCCCGAATCGATCATCCGCTGCTCCAACAAGGTGTACCTGGCCGAGATGTTCGAACGCCACCACCTCCCCACGCCCAGGACGATGATCATCACCCGTGACAACGCAAGCCAGGCGGCCGACACGCTGCAGCTTCCGTGCGTGATCAAGCAGCCGGACAGTGCGTTCTCGCAGGGAGTGGTCAAGGCGAACTCGCGCGCCGAGTTGGAGGATGAAGTGGCGCGCCGGTTGGAAAGCTCCGACCTCCTCATCGCGCAGGAGTTCATGCCCACCGACTTCGACTGGCGCGTCGGCGTTCTCGAAGGCAAGGTGCTCTACGTCTGCCGGTACTACATGGCGCACCACCACTGGCAGATCATGAAGCGCACCGGGCGCGGGGGCTTCCGCAGCGGCCGGGTGGAGCCCATCGAGGCGCGACGGGCCCCGCGCGAGGCGATCCGCCTCGGGGTCGCCGCCGCGCGCCTGATGGGCGACGGCCTCTACGGCGTCGACATCAAGCAGCGCGGCAAGGAGTTCTACCTGATCGAGGTGAACGACAATCCCAGCATCGAGGCGGGCTACGAGGACAAAATCGTCGGCGACGCCATCTATCTGCGCATCATGAAATCCCTCCACCGTCGCATCCTGCACTTGCGCGGAAAGTAGGCGTCGTGTCGCTCCACCTCTTCGAAGGCTTCGGGGTCGAGCTCGAGTACATGATCGTCCACGCCGACTCGCTCGACGTGTTCCCCGCCGCCGACAAGATTCTCCTCACGGTGGCCGGCGACTATGTCTCCGAGGTCGAGCAGGGCGACCTGGCGTGGTCCAACGAGCTCGTCAACCACGTGATCGAGCTGAAGACCAACGGGCCGGCGAGCGGGCTCGGCGGCCTCGACGCCGCGTTCGCACGCGACGTCGCCTCCGTCGGAGACATCCTGGTGCCCGTCGGCGGCCGTCTCATGCCGACCGCCGCGCACCCGTGGATGGATCCCGAGCGGGAGACCGTGCTGTGGCCGCACGAGTACAACGCCGTCTACAGCGCCTTCGACCGCATCTTCGGCGCGCGCGGGCACGGGTGGGCGAACCTGCAGTGCATCCACGCCAACCTCCCCTTCCACGGCGACGCCGAGTTCGCCCGCCTGCACGCGGCGGTCCGGCTCCTGCTCCCCGTCATCCCCGCGCTCGCCGCCAGCTCGCCCGTGTTGGACGGCCGGTTGACGGGCCTGCTCGACAGCCGCATGCATTACTACCGCAACAACCAGAAGATGATCCCGTCGATCAGCGGACGAGTGATCCCGGAGCCGGTCTACACGAAGCGCGATTACGAGGAGAAGATCCTGGGGCCCATGTACGCCGACATCGCCCCGCACGACCCCGACAAGACGCTGCAGGAAGAGTGGTTGAACGCGCGGGGTGCGATCGCGCGCTTCGAGCGCGACACCATCGAAATCCGGATCATCGACATTCAGGAGTGCCCCACGGCCGACCTCGCCGTTTTCCACGCCGTCGTGTGCGTGCTGCGCGCGCTCGCGGCGGAGAAGTGGCAGCCACTCGAACGACAGAAGAGAGCCGACACCGACGCGCTCAACGCGATCCTCGTGGCGACGAGTGCCGCCGCGGACGCCGCCGTCATCGACGACGCCGACTATCTGGACGCCTTCGGCATCCGCGCGCGACGCGCGAGTGCGGGCGACGTGTGGCGGCACCTGGTCGATCACGTGGTGGCGCCGGACGCCGACTTCTCCGATGCCTGGCAGGGGGCGATCGCCGCCATCCTCGACGAAGGCCCGCTGGCCCGGCGCATCGTCCGCGACGTCGCCGGCGAGACGCCGGGTTCGGCCGCACACCTCGCGCTCTCGCACGACGTGCTCCACGCGACCTACACGCGGCTGTGCGACTGCCTCGCCGAGAACCGGGTGTTTCATGCCGCGCGCTGAGCGACCGCCGCGGGCGGACGCGCTCGTGCTCTCGTGCGAACACGGCGGCCACACCGTGCCCGCACGATACCGCAGCCTGTTTCGCGGCCACGCACGCGTGCTTGCATCGCACCGCGGGTGGGATCCGGGCGCACTCGATCTGGCGCGGCACATCGCCCGCGCCGCCGGCGCGCCGCTCGTCGCGACCACGGTGTCGCGCCTGGTCGTCGAGTGCAACCGCTCGCCGGGGCACCCGGCGCTCTTCTCGGAGTTCGTGCGCGGGCTCGACGACGACGAGAAGCGCCGCATCCTCGACCGTTACTATCGCCCGCACCGGGCCGCGGTGGAGCGCGCCGTCACGCGCGCGTCGCGACCGGGGCGCCGCGTCGTGCACGTCGGCGTCCACACCTTCACGCCCGTCTACGATGGACGGCGGCGGCGGGTCGACGTCGGCGTCCTCTTCGACCCCCGCCGGCGCCTCGAACGCACGGTCTCGGACCGCCTGGTCGACCGCCTCCGCGACGAGGTCCCGGCGCTCCGGATCCGCCGCAACCTCCCCTACCGCGGGTGGACCGACGGGCTCACGACATCGCTGCGGGGCCGCTTCGGCGCCGCCCGCTACGCCGGCATCGAGCTCGAGGTCAGCCAGGGGCTGGTGCGGGCGGGCGGCGAGCGGTGGGCACGCCTGCGGGCGGCGATTTCACGCGCCGTCGCAGGACTTTAACTCATTAATTTATAATAAATTACAGAATTGGGCCGCCCCGGCCGGGGCCAGAGGGAGCATTTTCCCCGGCCCGCCGTGTGACGAATGCACGGGCCGCGTGTCCCTTGTATGACGGTGCGCGCCTTTGCCCGAGCCAGCGCACGTCCCCCACAGCGAAAGCGGGTCGCGTCCGGCGCGGCTCGCTTTCGTGCGTTCAGGCCTGGCCCGGTACGGTGGTCGGCGGGGGGGCGGCGGGCGCCGGTTCCTCCGCCTGGCGGCGGCGCGCGGCGCGGCGTTCCCTCGCCAGCTGGCGCAGCATGGCGTGCTTGGTGTGCTCGTTGAAGGTCGCGCCGCCCACCAGGCGGGCGCTTCCGTAGGCGACGATCGCGGTCAGCATCATCGGGAAGATGGCGCTGTGCCGGTCGGTCATCTCCAGGATGAGGACGAAGGACGTGAACGGGGTTCGTGTCAGCCCGGTGAGCACGGCGATCATGCCCAGCAGCGACAACAGCACGCCGTTGAGGCCGGGCACCCACGACGACACCCACGAGCCGAAGCTCGCCCCCACGGCCAGCGCGGGCGCGAACACACCGCCGCCGTTTCCGCTCATGTACGACACGATCGTCGAGCCCATGCGGACGAGGACGAGGAGCGCGCTTCCGGCCGTGTCGCCGGCGAGAATGTGCGACACGAGGCGGTTTCCCGGTCCCAGCGAGCGCGCGTCGACGAAACGCAGGCCCACCAGGCCGAATCCGCAGATCACCGCGATGATCAGGCCGACCACGGCGCGCTTGCCGTGGAGCCGTCTCTCGAGAACGCCGCGGCCGCGGAAGAGCATGACGCCGAACACGCCGCCGATCAGCCCGCCGCCGATCCCGATCAAAAACGCCATCGGAATGACGTCGAAGTTGACCTTGCCGATGCGCGGGAACCCCAGGTAGAGGTAGCTTCCCACCAGCCACTGCGAGACGAGACCCGACACCAGCACCGACGTCAGCACCGTCGTCCGGACCCGGGCGAAGTGCTTGCTCGCCAGCTCCTCGATGGCGTAGACGATCCCGCCGAGCGGCGTATTGAACGCGGCGGCGAGACCCGCGGCCGACCCCGCCAGCATCCACGACTCCATGCTTCCAATCCGCGTGAAGCGCCGGACGCGCGCCCCGACGGCGTAGAAGATCGACGCGCTCACCTGGAGCGTCGGCCCCTCGCGGCCCATACCGCCACCGCCCAGCGTACAGAACAGCGAGCTGATCATCTTGATCAGCGCCACGCGCATGCCGAGCAGCCGGGCCTTGGCCGCCGAGCCCGGGCGCTCGTCCTCGATCTCGATGGCCGTCATTACCTGGGGGATGCCGCTGCCGCGCGCGAACGGTTCGTAGCGATAGACGCTCCACCACCCCGCGGCGAACAGCACCGGTGCACCCAGGCAGAGCCACACCGGGTGCGCGGTCCACAGATCGGTCGCGAAGATCTCGGCGACCTTGTAGAGCTTGGCATAGCTCACCGCGACCAGACCGGAGAAGAAGGCGGTCAGGATGATGCCGACTCGTTGTATGTTGCGGGGCTGCGCGAGGAAGACGCGCAGTCGTCTGGGGATTTGGCTCACACGGTTGAGAACACCGCAAAAACGGCGTTGCGTCAAGGCCATTACGCCGTCACGACGGGGCGTTCGGCGCCAGGGGCGTCCGCAGGCCTCCGGGGCCCGGCGCCGCTGTTCAGGCGGGTCTCGTTACAGCCAGCTCGACGCGCCGTCCGCGTAGTGCTCCTTCTTCCAGATCGGGGCGCGCTTCTTGAGCTCGTCGACGATGGCGCGGAGCGCGTCGAAGGCGGCGGCGCGGTGCGCGGCGCTCACCGTGACCAGGATCGAGGTCTCACCCGCGCTCACCCGCCCCGTCCGATGGACGACCCGCACCGCGTGCACGTCGTAGCGCCCGGCGACGTCCGTCACGACTCCCATCATCTCGCGTTCCGCCATCTCGCGGTAGCACTCGTACTCGATGGCCACGACGGGTCGGCCCGCGCCGCGCGCGCGAACGACGCCGCGGAACGTCGCCACGGCGCCGCAGGTCTCATCGGCAACGCCCGCCACCGGGTCGCCGGCGATCGGCTCCTCGTCGATGCGCACCGAGAATCGTTCGTCCGACACCGTCATCCTCCCGCAAACGGTGTGAGCACGGCGAGGCGGTCGCCGTCGCGCGGCACGTGATCGCCGCGGACGAACTCCTCGTTCACCGCAAAGCGCAGCGGCGGCAGTGTCGCCGCCTCGATGCCCCGCGCGGCGAGGAAATCGCCCGCGATCCGGGCCACGTCGGTGCCGTCGGCCGCGTGCACCGTCACGCGACCGGTACCGACGGTTTCGCGCAGCATGGAGAAAAGCAGCAGCTCGAGCGTCACCGAACATCCCCCGCGTGCGGGAGCCGCAGGCACTGCACCCGGCGCCCCGCGGGAATCCCGGTTCCACCCGGCGGAATCAGAACGAGGTGGCTGGCCCAACCCAGCGCCGTCGCCATGTGCGACCCCTGGCGGGGGGAGACGTCGATGCGGCCGGGCGCGTCGTCGCTCGCGCGGGCGCGGAGCAGGCGCCAGCGCGACGGGTCGGCGGTCACCGGAGACGCGAGCACCCGTTCTTCCATGACGTGGTACGGCCCGGCGTGCCCGCCCAGCGCCCTGAGCGCGGGCAGTACGTAGACGCAGAAGCACACGAACGCGCTCGCGGGGTTGCCGGGGAGGCCGAACACGAGCCGGCGCCCGCGGTGGCCGAAGTAGAGCGGCTTGCCCGGCTGCTGGCGCACACCCCAGAACACCTCGCGCACGCCGAGCCCCGCCAGCGCACCGCGCACGAAGTCGCGCGGGCCGACCGACACCCCCCCGACGGTGACGACCACGTCGGCGTGCGCCAGGGCGCCGGAGAGCGCGCGCGACACCCGTCGCGGATCGTCGCGAACGCGCTGCAGGCGCTCCGCAACGATGCCGGCCTGGCGCAGGAGCGCCGCGAGTGACGCCACGTTGCTGTCGTACACCTGTCCCGGCTCGAGCCGCGTCCCCGGATCGACGATCTCGTCGCCGGTGGTGATCACCGCCACGCGGGGGGCCCGGACGACGCGCACCGTACCGAGTCCGGCGGACGCGAGACACGCCACCGCCCCGGCGTGAACGACGGCTCCGCGCACAAGCACGCGCTCACCCGCGCGCATCTCCTCACCGCGACGGCGCACGTAACGGCCGCGCGCCACCGGCGCGGGCACCGACACCCATCGTCCCTCCACGGCCACCCCTTCGATCGGTACCACCGCGTCCGCGCCGCGCGGGACCGGCGCGCCCGTGGCCACGGCGGCCGCTTCGCCGGAGCGGATCGCGCGGGAGCGCCGCGCGCCGGCGTGGAGCGTGCCGGTGATCCGCAACCGCGCGGGCCGGGCGGACGTGGCGTGCCGGCAGTCGCGCGCGCGCACGGCGTATCCGTCCATCTGCGAGTTGTCGAAGGGGGGCAACGGAATGCGCGAGCGCGCGTCGTCGGCCAGCACGCGGCCGAGCGCGTCGCCGATCGGGACGCGGACGCTGCCGAGCGGCGTGCAGTGGCGCAGAATGCGACGCAAGGCGGTTTGCGGCTGGATCATGGACGAAGGGCTCCCCACGCCACGCGCACCGCAGCAACGAACACCGACAACGGTTCCGTCACGCGTCAGTGGCCTCCGCCACGGATGATATCGAAGGCGTGGAAGAGCCCCGGGAGGAGCGCGTCGAGCGCGTCCTCGACGGCCGCCGGAGAGCCGGGCAGGTTGACGACGAGCGTGCGCCCGCACACGCCCGCGGTGCCGCGCGAGAGCATCGCGTGCGGCGTTCGCGCCTGGCCGTGTGCGCGCACCGCTTCCGCGATGCCGGGAACTTCGCGCTCGATGACCGCGCGCGTCGCCTCGAATGTGACGTCGCGCGGCCCGAGTCCGGTGCCTCCCGTGGTCACGACGAGGTCGATCTCGCGTGCGACGAGGTCCCGGAGTGCGTGCGTGAGCCGCTCCTCGTCGTCCGGAACCGTCTCGTACGCGGCCTCCACCCCCCACGCGCGCAGGCGCTCCACGATGGCGGCACCCGAGCGGTCCTGGCGGCTTCCCTCCGCGACGCTGTCCGACGCGATCACCACCGCGGCCGTGAAGCCCGCCGGTGCGGCGCCGCGCGCGCGGTCGGAACGCCCGCCGCTCTTCGACTCCAGGCGGATGTGGTCGATGACAATCGATTTGTCGTCGGGCTTGAGCATGTCGTAGACCGTGAGCGCCGCCACGGTCACCGCGGTGAGCGCCTCCATTTCGAGTCCGGTCCGCGCCACCGCTTCGACGGCGGCCGTGATCTCGACCGCGTCGCCCTCGATCTCCAGCGTCACCTCGACGAACTCGATCGGAACGGGGTGGCAGTACGGGATGAGGTCCGGTGTCTTCTTGGCCGCCGCAATCCCCGCGACCCGGGCCACCGCGAGCACGTCGGGCTTCGAGGTCTGGTTGGAACGCACGCGCTCGATGGTGTCCGCGGACACGCGCACACTCCCTCGCGCCACCGCGCGCCGTAGCGTCGTCGTCTTGCGAGTGATGCGCCGCATTCAGCCCCCGATCGCGCGTATCGGCGGACCGGCGGACGCGTCCAGCGCGGCGGCGTCCATTCGATCGAGGGGCGTGTCGGCGAAGGCGCTGCCGCGCGGCTTGTTGTGCACGGCGAGGCGAACGGCGTCGCGCAGCTCGTCGTCCGTCGCGCCGGCGCGGAGGAGCGCCCCGAGGTCCACCGCGTAGTCGGAGAACAGGCACGGTCGCAGGCGGCCGTCGGCGGTGAGCCGGATGCGCGAGCACGTGGTGCAGAACGGATCCGACAACGGCGAAATGAAGCCGATGATCCCCCCGGAGTCGAGCGCGTAGGTTCGCGCGGGCTCGCTGCCGCGCGCAAGCTCGCGCAACTCCACGTGGCGCGCCACCAGGGCCTGGACTTCGGGGATGGGATAGACGGCGTCGCGCTCCCAGCCCGAGCCGCACAGCGGCATGAACTCCAGGAAGCGCACCTCGACGCGGCACCCGCGGGCGAGGTCCACGAACTCGAGGATCTCGGCGTCCGGCATGCCGCGCAGCACGACCACGTTGATCTTCACCGGGAATCCGGTGGAAATGGCGGCCTCGATCCCCTCGCGGACCCGCGCGTACGTCCTCGATCCGGTGACGCGCGCAAAGCGCGTCGCGTCCAGGCTGTCGAGACTCACGTTGATGCGGTCGAGCCCGGCGTCGCGGAGCGGTCGCGCGAGCGCGGCCAGCCGGCTTCCGTTGGTCGTCATCGACAGCTCGCGCACGCCGTCGATTGAGCTCAGCAACGACACCACGTCGACGATGTCCCGGCGCATCGACGGCTCGCCACCCGTCAGCCGGTAGCGAGAGACGCCCAGCGACGCGGTGATCCCGACCAGGCGCGCGACGTCATCGATGGACAGGAAGTCCTGGCGCGGGAGCTCGTCGAGACCGTCAGGCGGCATGCAGTACCGGCAGCGGAAGTTGCATCGA
>CAZCQM010000060.1:0-14595 GCA_964500785.1 uncultured bacterium | reverse complement strand
CGAAACGATCACCGCGCAGCGCTTCGATCAGCGCGTCGCACACGGCGGACGCGCTCATCTCGGGCTGGAGGTCGTAGGTGGCCACTTTGGGCGACGGAATCAGGTTGCGTTCCTCGCCTTCGAACTGGTGCTCTTCGCCGCCATTGAAGAAATAGGTCACGTGGGCGTATTTCTCCGTCTCCGCGAGTCGAAGCGTCTTCTTGCCGTGCGAGGCGGCCACGTCGGCCAGAATGTGCGTACGCGACTCCGGTGGAAACGCCACCGGAAGATCGAAACCGTCTTCGTAGTAGCGCGCCATGCAGACGTAGTGCACCTTCGGATGAAGGTCTCTCGGAAAGCCGGAGAAGTCGTCGTCCACGAAGGCGTGCGTGATCTGGCGCGCGCGGTCGGCGCGGAAATTGAAGAAGACGAAGGAGTCACCGTCACGGACGAGTCCCTCCGGCTCGTCCTCGCCGCTGACGACCACGATCGGCTCGACGAACTCGTCGGTGACGCCCTTGTCGTAGGATCGCTTCACGGCATCGATGGCGTCGTCGGCCCGAAATCCTGTTCCCCTCGTGAACAGATCGTAGGCGCGGCGCGTGCGATCCCATCGCTTGTCGCGGTCCATCGCGTAGTAGCGGCCCACGACCGTGGCCACATGGCCCACGCCGATGTCATGCATCTTCTGGTTCAGACGGCGCAGATACTCGGCGCCGCCGTGCGGCGAGGTATCGCGGCCGTCGAGGATGGCGTGAACGAAGACTCGCTTCACGCCGCGATGCTTCGCCATCTCGAGCAGCGCATAGAGGTGCCTCTCGTGACTGTGCACGCCGCCGTCGGAAAGCAGCCCCACGAGATGGAGGGCGCCGCCGCCGCGCAGCCGGTCCATGCCCTCCACCAGGGCCGGAATTTCGAAGAACGATCCGTCTTTGATGGCGCGGTCGATCCGAACGATGTCCTGGTACACGACGCGTCCGGCCCCGATGTTGAGATGTCCGACCTCGCTGTTGCCCATCTGCCCTTCCGGGAGACCGACCCACGGTCCCGACGCCTCAATCAGCGTGTGCGGATACCGGCTCCACAGGTCGTCCACGTTCGGCGTCTCGGCGAGGCGCACGGCGTTGGCCTCGGTCTCTTCGCGCCAGCCCCACCCGTCGAGGATCAGCAGGAGCACCTTCTTGCCGCGGGCGCTCACCGGGACCCCCGCAGCGCCTGGAGCTTCTCGAGGTTGGTCTGGGCCGCGGTGTTTTCGGGGTCGAGACGGAGCGCCTCCCTGAACTGCGCCTCCGCGTCGTCGAGCCGCCGTTGCATGGCGTAGACCGAGCCGAGCGTCACGCGCCCGTTGGCGTAGCCGGGTTCGGTGGCCACCGCTTTCTCGGCCATCCGGAGCCCATCGTCCATGCGGCCGGTGTGCATGTACATGACCGCCAGATTGTTCATGGCATAGAAGTCCTTTGGATTGATCGCGATGCATTTCTGAAGCGACTCTTCGGCTTCCGGATACATCTTCAACTTGCCGTAGCACACGGCCAGGTTGTTGTACGCCGCGTGGAAATTGGGCCGCATGGCGATGGCCTGCTGGTACTCCTCGATGGCCTTCTGGTATTCGCCACGCTGCTGATACCGCTGTCCGAGATTGTTGTGCGCGTCCGCGTTTTCGGGCGCCAGGTACCCGAGCGCCTCGAGCTTCTTCATCGTCTCCTCGGACGCGGCGCCACCCGACGCGGTCGCCGGTTGCTCCCGCGGCCGGTCCAGCGTCTTCACCTGCTGTGTATTGAACGAGGCCACGACGCCGGCATCGAACGCCGACGCGATGGGCGAGCCGGGCATGTCGGCCGCATGCGGCAGACCCATCAGCGCGAGCACGGTCGGTGCGACGTCGAGGATCGACGCCCCCTCGATGGTCACGCCGTGTCTGACGCCCGCGCCGTAGAAGCCGACGATGCCGTCGATCCGATGCCACTTCGCCGCGTTGCCCGCCCATATCTCGGGCCGGTTGTGGAGCCGCGACGAGCCGCTCTTGAAGCCGTGATCCGAGACGACCATGAGCACGGTCCGGTCGTCCATTTCATCCATGATCTGACCGAGAATCTCGTCCTGCAGAATGTACGCCTGCTCGATGACGCCGTTATACCGCTCGTATTCATCCTCGGGAACGTCGGGCATCCGCGGAGGCGCATGGAGCATGAACAGGTGGCTGATCGCGTCCACCCACTCGAAATAGACGGCGAGAACGTCGGGACGATCGTGCTCGAGTTCGTAGCGGGCGATGTTCCGGTACGTGAGCGTGGAGGCGTAGAGATGAATGAGACCGTTGACGGGATCTTTGGCGTCGAAATCGCCCCGGTGCCGCGCGACCTCGGATGGCGGGATCGAAACGAAGCGCAGGACCTCGTCGTCGGAAACCTGGTCGCCGTGGACGGCGAGCTTCGAGAATTCGTCACGGCGCGAGGGCGGGTAGACGCTCCCCGAATCGGCGCGCGCGGTATCTTCCGGGGCGTAGGCGACGTAGCCGAACTTGTCGGTCACCACGACACCGTTCACTTCCTCGGCCGGGTCGCTGGCCAGCCAGCCGATCACGGCCACGCTGCGGTCGTAGTCACCGAGCATGTTCCAGAACGCGTCCACCTTGCGGTAGAGCCGGCTGATGGGAACGCGCACACCCGTTTTCGGATCGGCGACCGTGAAGTTGAGCACGCCGTGGTCTTCCGGCTCGCGGCCGGTCGCCATCGTCGTCCACAACAGCGGCGAGAGCATCGGCTCCTGGGAACGGAGCGGACCGGTGGCGCCGTCCGCCGACAGGCGCGTGAAATTGGGGAGTTTCCCCGCATCCATCAGGGGGCGGAGATTCTGCCAGTCTCCGCCGTCGATCCCCACGATGATCAACCGCCGGGGTGCGCCCCCCGAGGCCGTCGTCCCGGTGTCGTTTCCGAGCGTGCGGTCCCCGAAACGCGCGAGCGTTCCCGCGCGGACGGTGATCCCGAGCGACGCCAGGTCGTGGCCCACGCGCGCCACTACGGACGATTCGTACGCGCGGGGATCGGCGGGGCGCGGGATGGCCGCCGCCTCGATCTCGGCGTCCGCGATGACGAGCCGCCGGAAGGCCGGGGCGAAGTCCTGCGAAAACCGGCGATACATGACCTCCGACGCCCCGGCCGGAATCGTGAGGTCGAAGCGAAACGCCACGGCGACTGAATCGCCGTCTTCGAACATGACCGGCTCCGCCCCGCTCTCCGGCGCGCGCAGGGCGTGCTCCCCGATCGGGTACCGGATCAGCCGGGTCCCGGGCCCCGCGAACCCCCACCCCGACGAGACGACGTGAACGCTCCCGTCCCGCGCGACCTTGACGGCCTCGTAGCCCGCAGGCACGTGCTTGAGCCCCACGGCGGCGACGAGGACGAGGAGCGCCGCGAGGGCGATCAGGATGATACGGAGTCGTTTCATTGCGATGGGGTTGGCGGCGGGCATCGAGGGAGCAGCGGGGACGCGCGTCGCGGAACACCTTTCTTAGAGCCTACGGTGCGCCAGGGGCGGCGTCAAGCCGCGCCGAAAGGCCGTGGCCGGGAGACGGCCCGCTGCCTATAATCCCGCCATGCCTGCGGGTCCCTCGATTGCGGTCATCGTCCTGACCTGGAACGGACGCGCACTGACGCTCGAGTGCCTCGCATCGCTGGAAGCGGTGACGACGCCGAACGTCCGCGTGATGGTGGTCGACAACGCATCCACCGACGGAACCGTCGACGCGATCCGGGACCGGTACGGCGACCGCGTGACGGTCGTCGCAACCGGCGCCAACCTCGGCTTCGCGGGCGGGAACAACGCGGGCATCCGGCGCGCCCTCGACGAGGGCGCGGATTTCATACTGCTCCTGAACAACGACACGCGGGTCGACCCGGCGTTCCTCGACGCCCTCGTCGGCCCCATGCCGGGTGCGCCGGAGGTCGGCATCACAGGACCCAAGATCTACTACGACTCGCCGCCCGACCGCCTGTGGTTCGCGGGTGGTGCGATATCGATGTGGCGCGGGACGGCGCGGCACATCGGCATCCGGGAGACCGATCGCGGCCAGTACGACACGCCGCGCTCGGTGGACTACATCAGCGGCTGCGCCCTGCTCACCCGCCGCGCCGTCTTCGAGCGCGTCGGCCTGCTCGACGAGTCCTACACCGCCTACTTCGAAGACGCCGACCTGTGCATGCGCGCCCGGCGGGCCGGCTTCGAGATCCGCTACGTGCCGGCCGCGAAGGTCTGGCACAAGATCTCGGCGAGCACCGGCGGCCAGCTCTCGCGCCGCAAGATCGGGCTCAAGCTGCGGAGCACCCGGCGGTTCTTCGGACGCTACGCGCGCTGGTACCACCGGCTGACGATGCCTTTATTTTTCACCCTCGATGTGGTACGAATAGGCGTCCTGATCCTGGCGGGCCGTATTCGAGATTCCGGCCCGCGCACCCCGCAATCGTCGTCCTAACGCGCAGGCGGTTCCTTCCAGCATGAAGGTCGCGATCTTCGGTGCCAGCGGCCAGCTCGGCCACGACGTCTCCTCGGCGTTCTCGGGACACGATACCGTCCCCCTGGACCATTCCCGCGTCGACATTCGCAACGCCGCCGACGTGGCCCGCGTCGTCGGGGACGAACACCCCGACTGGGTGGTCAACTGTGCCGCGATGACGAACGTGGACGCGTGCGAGACGAAAGCGCTCGACGCCTTCGAGATCAACGCGCTCGGCGCCCGCCACGTGGCGCGTGCGTGCGCCGCGCACGGCGCCCGCCTGATGCATGTCAGCACCGACTACGTGTTCGATGGAGCCCGGTCCGGCGCCTACACCGAGGACGACCCGCCCCGTCCCATCAACGTCTATGGAATGAGCAAACTCGCCGGAGAGTGGTTCGTGCGGGCCGAGTCCGCACCCCACGTGGTGGTGCGGACGAGCGGCCTGTACGGGATCCATCCCTGCCGGGGCAAGGGCACGAATTTCGTGGAGACCATCCTGGCCCGAGCCGCGTCGGGGGGACCGCTGCGCGTCGTCTCGGACGAGCGGCTGAGCCCGACGTTCACCGAAGACCTCGCGCGTCAGATGAGCGCGATGATCGAACGCGGCGTGCCCGCCGGCGTCTATCACGCCGTCAATCCGGACGGTTGCTCATGGCACGAATTCGCGCTGGAGATCGTGCGCCTGGCGGGCCTGTCCGCCGGAGTCGAGCCGATTCGGGCCACGGAATGGAAGTCGCCGACGCGCCGGCCGGCAAACTCGGTGCTGCGCAATCAGGCTCTCGGCGCCCTCGGACTCGACGTCATGCCGCAGTGGAGGGACGCGCTGGAACGCTACATGGCGCGCCGAAGCGAGGCCGCTAGAAGATAGCGTGCAGGATGATCCCGACGACGGCCAGTCCGATCGCGACCGCCACGCCGCCGACGAACAGCGACAGGCCCACCGCGACGGCCGGCACGACGACGAACGCCCCGAATACGGCCTTCATGATGCCGAAACCGATCTTGAACGGCAGCAGGAGCAGACCCAGGAGGACGTGAAGCAAGATGGCACCGACAAAGAACGCCCCGAATACCAGCCCCAGGATCACCAGTATGGAAAGCTCGATCATTTCCTCCCTCCGTCCCGCGACACCCGTCGCGTGGTACGTCGAAGTCTACACCGCCGCGCGGGTTTCATTCGAGTGCATCTGCCCGCGCCCCCGGCGGACGCGCCGCACTCCGGTCCTCCTGGCGGCGGCCCTGGCGCTGGCCCTCGGAGGCGCCGCGCGTGCGGCCGACCCGCCGCGAAGCATGGCGCCGGACCCGCCGGCGTACGTCGCCCCGAGCCGCGTGTTCAACACGGTCCACACCGCGCTGAATCTCGATATCGACCTCGAGGGCCGGCACATCGCGGGCAGCGTGACGCATACCGTCCGCGCCCTGCGTGACGGCACCACGGAGATCCGCTTCAACTGCGTCGGACTCGACGTGGATTCCGTCGTCGTCGACGGCCGCCCGGCCACCTTCGACTACCCCGTCCCGGGCGACCGCCACACGTCGTGGATCGCCGGTCAGGGCGGGGACCGGGCCGACGAACAGCTCGTCGTTCACTGCGACCCGGCCCTGGCACGCGGCCAGGAGGCGGCGGTCCGGATCGTCTATTCCGGCGCCCCCCTGAAGGGGCTCTACTGGATCCGCCCCGAGAAGGGCATCCCCGAGAAGCGCCTCGAGGTGTGGTCGCAGGGCGAGGGCGAGGACAACCGCTACTGGGTCCCCTGCCACGACTATCCGGACGACCGCGCCACGTTTGATGGACGATTTCGCGTCCCCAAAGGTTACACGGCGATCTCCAACGGCGAGCTCGTCGACCAGCGCGACGTGGGTGACCGCACCGAGTTCCACTGGCGGCTCGACCAGTCCCAGGCCAGCTATCTCATCATGCTCGCGGTGGCGAAATACCGGGTCTACAAGGAGGCCTGGAAGGACGTTCCCCTCTGGTACGTGGTCCCGCCCGACGCGGACGACGCCACTATCCTGCGCGCCTACGGCCTCACCGGCGATATGATGGACTTCTTCTCCAAGAAGATCGGCATCGACTACCCGTACGCCAAGTACGCGCAGATATCGGTGCAGAACTTCATCTACGGCGGCATGGAAAACACGACGGCGACGGTCATGAACATGCGGACGCTGCGCGACGAACGGGCCGCACTCACCCGCAGCGTGCAGAACCTGGTTTCCCACGAGCTGGCGCACCAGTGGTGGGGCGACCTGCTCACATGCCGGGAGTGGAGCCACGTATGGCTCAACGAGGGGTTCGCCACCTACTACGCCTACCTGTACATCGAGCACCACGATGGCGACGACGCCTTTCGCTACAAGATGTGGGACGTACACAACGACGTCATCAAGGCGGACGAGACCGAGCCGCGGCCCATGGTGGTCGACTTCTTCAACCGGGAGGATGCGCGCAACAACGCGCTCGTCTACGTGAAGGGCGCCAGCCTGCTCCACATGCTGCGCTTCACACTCGGCGACGCGCTCTACGACGAGGCCATCCATCGCTACGGAGTGGATCACAAGTTCCAGGTCGTCGAGACGCAGGATCTCATGCGCACGGTGCGGGAGACGACGGGCGAGAACCTGGACTGGTTCTTCGAGCAGTGGGCCTTCCTCGCCGGTCATCCGAAATTCAAGGTCTCCGACTCGTGGGACGCCCCCGGCGGCACGCTCCACCTCCACGTGGAGCAGACGCAGAAGGCCGAGGGCCTCGTTCCCGTGTTCCGCGTTCCGCTGGACGTCGAGTTCACCTGGGACGGCGGCACGCGCACACAACGCATCCTCATCGACAGCGCCGCGCAGGATTTCTACTTCAGCCTCCCCGCCGAGCCCCGCATGGTCATCTTCGACAAGGGCGACTGGGTGCTCAAGGAGCTGGATTTCCCGAAGCGGGCGAGCGAGCTCGTCTACCAGATCGATCACGGCGACTACATGGCGCGCGTGCGGGCGGCGGTGGCGCTCGGCTCCAAGGGCTCCGATGCCAGCACGGTGCCGACGCTGCGCCGCGTCCTGATGGCCGACGGGCACTACGGCCTGCGCCGAGAGGCGGCCCTGTCCCTGGGCCGGGCGGGGGGCGATGACGCGCGGGACGCGCTGATCGGCGGACTCGGCGTGGACGATCCCTATGTGCGTCTCGCATGCGCGCAAGCCCTCGGCAATTTCTACCGCGACGAGCGCGCCGCCGCCGCACTCGCCCGCTCCGTGACCGGCGACGCGGCCTACGGCGTCCGCGCCGAGGCCGTCACCAGCATCGTCAAGATCCGTGCGGAGAACGCATCCCGGATCTGCCTGGATGCGCTCAAGCAGGAGTCGGACCGGAGCATCGTGCGCGACGCGGCGCTGCAGGGTCTTGCGGACCTGGGTGATCCGAGCGTTCTCGGTCGCATCCGGCCCTACTGCACGCCGGGCAACCGGCGCGATCACCGGCACCCGGCGATCGCCGCGTACGCGACCCTGGCCGGGGACATCGAGAAGGAATCCGACCGCCGCAGGGCCGCCGAGTTTCTCTATCCGTTCCTCGACGACTGGTATCTGCGCACGCGCGAGGCCGTGATCGATGCGCTGGCGACGATCGGCGATCCGTCGTCGGTGACCCGGCTCCAGCAGGTGGCATCCAGCGACCCGCTGGCCGAGGTGCGCGGGCGCGCCCGCAAGGCGGTGGATCGCGTGCGGATCCGCGCCGCCGAGACCGGGCGGACCGAGGCCCTCGGCGCCGACATCGAGGACCTGAAACGGCGGCTCTCGACGCTGGAGATGCGCGTCGAGGACGTCCGCAAGGCCTCCGCGGCCCGGTCCCCCGAGGACCGGGAGTAGCCCGTAACATGTTTCCGGACAGGCATCTGGCCCGCCCGACACGCCGGCCGCATTTGGCATTGACTTTGTTAAAGGTTTCACATAGGATAATGGCGGTTGCTACGGGGAATCTTCGCACGTTAATGTCTGGCCTCTTGAGGAATGGGCCCACCGGTTGTTCCGGCGTGCTGGAGATGAGCCCCGGGTCCGAGTCGTGAAATCAGACAAGGACCGATACGCGTGGGCACGGCAGGCCGGGCTGCTTTCGACGATCCCGTTCCTGATGGCGGTGCCGCCGATCGCCGGTCTTCTGATCGGCCGTTATCTCGACAAGAAACTCAACCTTAACCCCGTTTTTACCATCGTCTTCTTGCTGCTGGGTTTCGCCGCGGGTGTGCGCGAGGTGGTACTCGTTATACGGAAGGCGACTCCCCCCGACGACGGAGACAAGCGTGACGGAAGTGCGTCATAACGCCACGGTCGCCGTGTGGTCCGCGCTCGACGCGGATCTCCTGCATCGCGTGCGGAAGACATCGCTCATTCTCGGCCTGGTGTTGGGCGTGCCGTTCGCGACGTACTTCGGCCTCTGGGCGGCGGCGGGGTGGGTAGCGGGCTTCGCGTGGTCGATCGTAAACCTGGGCGTCATCGCCGCCCTGGTTCGGCGCATCCTCGCCGATGAGCCGCGCGACAAGAGCGCCATCGTCGTGGCGCTGGCGGTGAAGTTCCCGGTTCTCTACGCGGTGGGGTTCGCGGCCCTCGCCCTGCTGCGCCTGCCGCCCATGTGGCTGGCCGCGGGCTTCACGTGGCCGCTGTTTGTCGCCGTCATGAAGGCGGCCGGACGCATCTACATGGGGCTCGACGAGACGGTCGATGCACCTCCACGAGGACGATGAACGCTGTCTGGATGAATCCATGGATCGGCAAGCTCGGAGGACTGGGCGTCGTCCGCCTGCTCACCGAGGGCAAGGGAGACCTGGCCCACGAAGAGGCCTCGAACGAGCTCGCCAACCTGATCACCGTGATCACGCACTTCATGGAGGACTCGCCCCTCCGGCGTTTCCTCCACCACTGGGAGGGCATGATCTACGCGTTCGCCATCGCGGGGATCCTGATCCTCTTCGCGCGCCTCGCGTCGCGCAATCCCAAGATGATCCCGGGACCGCTGCAGAACGTCGTCGAGATGGTGGTCGAAGGGCTCTCCAATTTCATTATCGGCATCCTGGGCCCCGGCGGGCGGGAATTCGTCCCCTTCCTGGGCACGTTGTTTCTCTACATCCTGGCCATGAACATCTGCGGAATTCTTCCGCTCGGTCTGTCGCCCACCGCCAATCCCAACACGACGGTGGCGCTGGCGCTGTGCGTATTCGTCTACGTCCACTGGATCGGGCTCACGCGCAACGGCCCGCTCGGTTATCTCAAACATCTGGCGGGATCGCCTCGCAGCGCGGTCGAATGGGCGTTCGTCCCCATCATGTTCCCCATTCATATTCTCGGCGAGATCGCGCGTCCGGTCAGTCTCTCGTTGCGACTCTTCGGAAACGTGACCGGCGAGGACGTGCTCCTGTTTGCGTTCTCCAGCCTGGGCGTGATGACGTTGTCCTTCATCAATTCGCCCGTGGGAATACCGTTCCAGATCCCGTTCATCCTGCTGGCGTTTCTGACCAGCTTCATTCAGGCGCTCGTGTTCACGTTGCTGAGCACGATCTACATACTGCTGTGGCTGCCGCACGAGGAGCACGCAGAAGAGGGTCAGCACTAGGCCCGAAACCACCGGGGATCCCCGGCAACCAAGGAGGAAAAGAAATGGATTCGTCAACCGCTCTTGGCTTCGCGCTTCCCATCGGCCTCGGTCTCGCGGCCATCGGCTCCGGTATCGGCTTCAGCCGCGCCATCGGGTCGGCCATGGAGGCCATCGGCCGCCAGCCGGAAGCCAGCGGAAAGATCCAGACGGCCATGATCATCGGCGCCGGTCTCATCGAGGCGCTCACGATCTACGCGTTCGTCACGGTCTTCCTGCTCATGGGCAAGATCTAGTAGTCGGTCACTGGTCATGGAACCGACGGCGCCGCGCGCAGTGCGCCCGGTGACGACGTCGGACCGAGGAGCGTGAGATGGAGCTTCAGTGGAAAGCATTGTTGACCCAGGTCGTCGGGTTTCTCGTCGTCCTGTGGTTGCTGCGCAAGTACGCGTGGGACAAGCTTCTCGATTTCATCGAGAAGCGCCGCCAGGCCATCGCCGATGAGTTCGAGAACATCGAGAGGGCCAAAGCGGACGCCGACGCCCTGCGCCGCAAGTTCGATGAAGAGCTCGCGGGGATAGAGGCCACGCGACGGGCACGCATCCAGGACGCCGTGCACGAAGCCAACGACATCGCGGGCAAGCTGCGGGATGAAGCGCGCAAGGAAGCGGTTGCGATGCGCGTCAAGGCCTCGCAGGACATCGAGCTGGAGATGGACAAGGCCAACGCCACGTTCCGCGACGAGATGGTGGACGCGGTCCTGACCGCCACCGAGAGGTTGATCCGCCAGCGCCTCGACGACGCGCAGCACCGCAAGCTGATCGCCGAGTTCCTGGACGAGGTCGGCACCGGGACGGCGGGGAGGTAACACGGTGACGCTGGGCGGAATCGGCAAGCGCTACGCGATCGGCCTCTTCAACGCCGCGCTCGCGGAAGACATCCTGGACCAGGTTCAGGGTGACATGGCGAGCTTCGCCCGGCTCGTGGAGGAAGAACACGCGTTCCAGCAGTTCCTCACCTCCCTGCAGGTGACGCCCGAGGAGAAGGAGGACCTGATCGTCCGCGCCATCGGCGACCGGGCATCCGGCCTGTTCCTGAAGTTCGTGCTGCTTCTCATCGATAAGCGGCGCATCGACAGGATTCAGGAGGTCGCCGAGGTATTCGAGACCCTCTACGAGGAACACAGCGGCATCGTGCGCGTGAGCATCATCACGGCCATCCCCCTGGACGCCGACCTCGAGCGGGTTGCCCGCGCCGCCATAGAGCGCCGGACCGGCAAGCGGGCCCGGATCGTGAAGCAGATCGACCCCGACATCATCGGCGGGGCGATCATGATCGCGGGCGACAAGATCATCGACGGCAGCATCCGAAATCGTCTCAGTGAGATGCGTCAGGAGCTGCGCGAGCTGAGAGTGCATTGATCGAACGATACATGAGGAGATAGAGAATGGCGTTTCGACCCGAAGAAGTGAGTTCCATCATTCAGGCCCAGCTCCAGAAGTCCGAGGCGAAGCTCGAGATGGAGTCGGTCGGCACCATCCTGTCCGTGGGCGACGGCATCGCGCGTATCTGGGGCCTGACCGATGCGATGGCGGGCGAGCTGCTCGAGTTCCCCCACGGCATCATGGGCCTGGTCCTGAACCTCGAGGAAGACAACGTGGGCGCGGTGCTCTTCGGCTCGGACACCGAGATCGAGGAGGGCGACACCGTCAAGCGCACCGGCAACGTCGCGCAGGTTCCGGTGGGCGAAGCGCTGCTCGGACGCGTGGTCAACTCGCTCGGCCAGCCCATCGACGGCAAGGGCCCGATTACGAGCGAGACGTTTGGCCTGGTGGAATCGGTCGTCCCCAACGTCGTTCAGCGGCAGCCGGTGAAGGAGCCGCTCCAGACCGGACTCAAGGCCATCGACTCGATGATTCCCATCGGCCGCGGACAGCGCGAGCTGATCATCGGCGACCGCCAGACGGGAAAGACCGCGATCTGCATCGATACGATCATCAACCAGAAGAACACCGACGTGAAGTGCATCTACGTGGCCGTGGGACAGAAGGAGTCCACGGTGGCTCAACTGGTGCGCACGCTCGAGGCGCACGGGGCGATGGAGTACACGACCATCGTCAGCGCTTCCGCCAGCGATCCGGCGCCGCTCCAGTTCCTGGCCCCGTATGCCGGCGCCGCCATGGGCGAGTTCTTCCGCGATCGCGGGGGACACGCGGTCTGTTTCTACGACGACCTTTCCAAGCACGCGCAGGCGTACCGCCAGATGTCGCTGCTGCTCCGCCGCCCGCCCGGTCGCGAGGCCTATCCCGGCGACGTCTTCTACCTGCATTCGCGCCTGCTCGAGCGCGCGGCGAAGCTTTCCGACCAGCTGGGCGGCGGCTCGCTGACGGCGCTGCCGATCATCGAGACGCAGCTGGGCGACGTCACGGCCTACATCCCGACCAACGTGATCTCGATCACGGACGGACAGATCTTCCTGGAGGGCGATCTCTTCTTCGCCGGCGTCCGGCCCGCCATCAACGTGGGTATCTCGGTGTCGCGAGTGGGATCCAATGCTCAGACCAAGATGATGAAGCAGGTGGCGGGGCGCCTTCGCCTTTCGCTGGCGCAGTACCGCGATCTCGCAAACTTCGCGCGTTTCGGGTCCGACCTGGACAAGGCCACGCTGGCCCAGCTGACACGGGGCGAAAAGATGGTCGAGATCCTCAAGCAGGACGAGAACCTGCCGCTCCCGGCGGAGAAGCAGGTGTTGCTCATCTTCTGCGCCAACGAGGGGCTGCTCGACGATCTCCCGACCGAGAGCCTCAAGAGGTTCGAGTCGGAGTTCTCCACGTTCATGGACAAGGATTATCCCGACGTCGTCCACCAGCTTCGCGAGAAGAAGGCGTTCGACAAGAATCTCGAGGGTGAGGCACGGAAGGCGGCCGGGGAGTTCAAGGCGGCGTTCGCCGCCGGGTTGCGCGCGGCCGCGTAGGAACGAATGGCGACACTTCGCGATATCAGACTTCGGATCCGGTCGGTCGAGAATATCGGCAAGATCACGCGCGCGATGCAGCTGGTTGCAGCCGCGAAGCTGAACCGCGCGCAGAATCGCGCCCACTCGGTGCGCCCGTTCGCCGACGAGCTCGACCGGACTTTGGGTGGTCTCGCGGGCGGCGGCGTCGACACGACGTCCGACGTCATGGTGGAGTTCTCGCCGGCGGAGGGTTCGGCGCCGGTCCGGACCACGCTGGAGCGCGTCTTCACCCAGACCGAGGAGAAGCGTCCGGGCCTCGTCCTCTTCACGGCGGACCGCGGGCTGTGCGGCGCGTTCAACACCAACCTCATCCGTGCCGCGCAGACGTTCATGAAGGAACACGCGGACCGGGACTGCCGGCTCATCACCATCGGCAAGAAGGGCCAGATCTTCTTCCGCCGCCGTTCGACGCCGATTCTCTACAACAGGATCGGCGTCAGCGATCGGCTGGAGCTCCCCGAAATCAAGGAGATCACGGGCCGGCTCCTCGAGTTGTACGCCAGCGACGAGGTCGACGCCCTGTACTTCATCTACGCCAAGTCGGTGAAGGCGGCCGTGTACCGGGTGACGACGCAGAAATTCCTGAGCATCCCGCCGGCCGAGGGCGCGACGACGGACGAAAACTACATAATCGAGCCGGGACGCGACGAGTTGTTCGCGGACCTGATCCCGCTGTACGCCACATCGTGCGTCTTCTCGGCGCTTGCGGACTCGTTCGCATCCGAGTACGGGGCGCGCATGGCGGCGATGCAGCAGGCCACCAAGAACGCAGAAGAGAAACTGAACGATCTGGTTATTCTGAGAAACCGCCTGCGCCAGGCGACGATCACCAAGGAACTCGCGGAAATCGTCGGCGGCGCGGAAGCGCTCAGGTAGCACGGAAGGAAACGACATGGAAGTCAACACCAACACGTCTCGCTCGACTCAGTCCGCGGCGAGTTCCGGCAAGGGTTCCCGCAACGTGGGTAAGATCGTCCAGGTCATCGGGCCGACGGTGGACGTCAAGTTCACGTCCGGGAATCTCCCGCAGATCTACAACGCGCTCTCCATCCGTGACGAATCGCGCGACATCGACGTGACCTGCGAAGTGTCGTTGCACATCGGCGACAACGTCGTCCGCGCCATCGCGATGAAGTCGACGGACGGCCTCGTTCGCGGCATGGACGTCACGGACCTGGGCGCACCGATCAGCGTGCCGGTCGGCAGCCAGTCGCTGGGCCGTATCTTCAACGTCCTGGGCGAGTCGATCGACGGCAAAGGCCCCATCGCGGATCCCGACCGCCGCTACCCCATTCACCGGCCCGCCCCCAAGCTCGAGGACCAGGCGACCGAGATTCAGCAGCTCGAAACCGGGATCAAAGTCGTGGATCTGCTGGCACCCTACGCCAAGGGCGGGAAGATCGGTCTGTTCGGCGGCGCCGGCGTGGGCAAGACGGTGCTCATCCAGGAGCTGATCCGCAGCATCGCCACCGAGCACGGCGGCTATTCGGTGTTCGCCGGCGTCGGCGAGCGCACTCGCGAAGGCAACGACCTCTG
>CAZCQM010000059.1:0-14668 GCA_964500785.1 uncultured bacterium | reverse complement strand
ATGCGCGCGGCCTCTTCGGCGGCCGTCGCACCCGAGGCCACGCCCGTGCCCATGAGGGCGGCGCCGCCGTTGCGCATCACGCTGCGGACGTCGGCGAAGTCCAGGTTGACGACTCCCGTTTCGGTGATCAGCGACGAGATACCGCGCGTGGCGCTGCACAGCACATCGTCGGCGCGGGCAAACGCGTCCAGCATGGTCGTATCCTCGTCCGAGGTCTCCAGCAGCTTGTCGTTGGGAATCACGATGAGCGTGTCCACCGCCTCGGCGAAGGCGTCGATGCCGACCTCAGCCTGGCGCAGGCGCGGGGTCCCTTCGAAGAAGAAGGGACGGGTTACGATGCCCACCGTGAGCGCGCCGGCCTCGCGGGCCAGCGCGGCGACGACGGGTGCGGCGCCGGTCCCGGTTCCGCCTCCCATGCCGGCCGTGATGAAGACCATGTCGGCCCCATCGACGGCGGTGCGGAGGGCGTCCACGCTCTCCTCGGCCGCCTCGCGTCCGACGCGGGGATCGCCGCCCGAACCGAGGCCTCGCGTGAGCTCCTCGCCGATCTGGATCTTCTGGTATGCGTGCGAATCGCGCAGCACCTGCAGGTCCGTGTTGATGGCGACGAAGTCGACCCCCTTGAACTCCGCCGCGACCATCCGGTTCACGGCGTTACCGCCCGCGCCGCCCACGCCGATCACGCGCAGTACCGTTAGCTTCTTCTGTTCTTCCATTTCGAAGCGCATGGTCGTCTCCTTCTCGCCCGTCAAATGAAGCTGGCGATCGCACGTTTGAACTGATGCAATCCGAGCGCGAACTTTCCCGCGCGCTCGGGCGATTCCTCCCCCGTCGCCACGGCGGGCGACAGCGCCCGCAGCAGCCCCGCCGCGGTGGCGAAACGCGGATGGGCGATCACGTCGGACAACCCCGAGATGCCCGCGGGCATGCCCACGCGCGCCGGCAGGTCGAAGACCTGCTCGGCCAGCTCGCGGATGCCCTGCAGCATCGCCGTTCCCCCGGTCAGGACCACCCCGCTTCCGAGCATGCGCTTGAGCCCGTTCGACTGGATCTGCCCGTCGATCAGCCCGAAGAGCTCCGTCACGCGCGGCTCGATGATGCCGCTCAACACCTGCCGCGCCACACGGCGCGGGCCGCGGCCGGAGACCATGGCCACGTCGACCACCTCTCCGCCGGGCACCAGCGTGGAGACGGCGCATCCGTGCTCCACCTTGAGGCGCTCCGCCTCGCGCGGCGACGTCCGGAGCCCGTAGGCCACGTCGCTCGTAATATTGTGACCTCCGAGGCCGATCACGCCGCTGGCGAGCACCCCGCCGTCGGCGGCGACCAGGACGTCCGTCGTCCCGCCGCCGATATCGAGAACCAGCGCGCCCAACTCCCGTTCGTCGGCCGACAGGACCGCCGTTGCGGACGCCAGCGGCTCGAGAACGATCTCGCCCAGCTCGACGCCCGCCAGCATCAACGTCTTTGCGAGATTGTCGAGCGCGGGTCGCGCCGCGGTCACGATGTGCACGCGCGCTTCGAGGCGCGCGCCATACATGCCGGCAGGCTGTCGAATTCCCCGCTGGCTGTCAACGATAAACTCCTGCGGCAGGGTATGAATGATCTCGCGATCATGTGGCAAGGAAAACTTTTGCGCCGCTTCGAGCACGCGCGCCACATCGTCGCGTCCGATCTCCGATCCGGTCTCCGAAATCGACACCACGCCGCGACTGTTCATGCTGCGGATGTGCTCGCCGGCCGCACCGACGTTGTATCGCCGGGGCGCCGAGCCGGCCATCCGCTCCGCGTCGTCCACCGCCTGCCGGACGCAGCGGCGGGCGCTGTCGATGTCGACCACGACTCCCTGCCGCAGGCCGTCCGACGGCGCCACTCCGACACCGATGATGCGCTGGCCATCACCGTTTCCCTCGGCCACGAGCGCCACGACCTTCGTGGTCCCGACGTCGATGGCGCCGTTCAGTCTTCTTGGGCTCTTCATGATCATTCCCTTCCTCCTTCACATCCGATTCTTGCTAGAGACCGTTGCGCAGGACGACCTGGTTGTCGAAGCGCAGATCGATCAATCTCGACGGCGCATCCCGGTGCGCCAGCTCCCCCCGCAGCAGGAAGAATTTCCTCAACCGCTTTTCGAAGTCGACGTCCCCGACGAGGAGGACACAGTCCTCCCGCAGCGAACGAATCGACAGACCCGCCTCGGTCGCGCGCAGCTCCGAGATGTCGCTCGCGAACTCCCCGCCGAGCGACCGGCACACGTCGAGCGCCTCCAGCGAGCCCTGGACCATCGTGCTCTTGCACACGCGCCCCGGCCGGACGTCGGCCGTCGGAACCCCGGTGATGGTCGGGAGGTCGAGGAGCGCGGTGTATTCGTCGCCGGGCATGACCATGCCGCTCCGGTCGATCTCGTAGAAACGATCGGTGAAGATGAGCGCGACGGGCTCGCGCTCTGTGACGGCACACACCACGCGATTCGGGATGATGCGCCGCATCGACACATGCTCGACGCGCGGGTTGGACTCGAGCCGCGCCTTGTACTGATCCAGCGACGCCAGCAGGATGTTGGTGCCCTGCAGGTCCGCGACCAGCGGCCGCAGCTCCAACTCGTCGATCCGCGACAGCCCCGTCAACTCCACGCGCTTGATGGCGAAGCGTTGCGACGTCGTCGCGTAGTCGTACAGATACATCGACGACACAATCAGGACGCCGACGATGAACACGGCGATGACCCGCGCCGCCCGGCTACGAACCGTCTCTTTTCCCTGGTGTCCTGCGCTAACGATTGCCAATGACGATCACCTCCGTCTTGAGATCCACACCGAACTTCTTCTTGACCTCTGTCCTCGCATGCTCGATCAGCCCCTCCACATCCGCCGCCGACGCGCTACCATCGACGTTGATGACGAAGTTGGCATGGAGATCCGAGATCATCGCGCCACCCATTCGATACCCCTTCAATCCACATTTCTCGATCATCTCCGCCGCGAAGCGTCCCGGCGGGTTGACGAACGTACTCCCGAAGCTCCGCTCCCAGATGGGCTGCGTCTTTTTGCGTCCCACCGAGCGCTCGTACACGTCGTGGCGCACCGCGCCGGGCGGGCAGCGGAACGTTGCGCCCACCACGACCGCCGCCGGATGCAGGCTCGCGTGCCGGTACGAGAACTCGATGTCCGTCGCCGGCAGCCAGCGCAGGGTCCCCGATTCGTCGACGATGCGCACGCGCGAGAGGATGTCCCGAACCTCGCCGCCGAACGCGCCCGCGTTCATCCGCACCGCGCCGCCGACCGAGCCCGGGATGCCGACGGCGAACTCGAGGCCGGTCCGCCCCTGTCGCGTCATCTTGCGCGCCAGCGCGGCAAACGACGCGCCGCCCTCGGCGAAGACCGTTCGCTTGTTGATGCGAACCGCCGTCAGTCGCGCCGACAGATGGATCACGATCCCGTCGTAACCGCCGTCGCGCACGATCAGGTTCGATCCCTTGCCCACGGCGACGTAGGGAATGCCCCGGGACGTCGCGTAGCGAACGATGCGCGCCACTTCCCCGCCCGTCTCGGGCATCGCCATCAGGCGCGCCGGCCCGCCGACTCCGATCGTCGTGTAACGCGACATCGGCTCCTCCGTCCGCAGCCGGTCCTTGAGGAAGGCGCCGAGGTCCGATGCCGCGGCCGACCACGCCATAGTCATGCCCACCGCTCATCCTTTCCTTCCCGCGGCGGACGCCAGGCGCGCCAGCAGCAGCTCGCCGGCGCGGTAGATGTCGCCCGCGCCCATCGTGATCGCGACGTCGCCGGCGCGCAGCTCCGCGCCGGCCTGCTCGATCATCGCGTCGAAGGACGCCGCGTATTCCACGTCGACGCCGCCGTGCCGGCGCACGCGATCGATGATCGTGTTCGCGCCGATGCCCTCGATCGGCTTTTCCCCGGCCGGGTAGATGTCCGTGACCCAGACCTTGTGCGCCCCCTCGAAGCAGCCGGCGAATTCGTCGGCGATCGCGCGGGTGCGCGAGTACCGGTGCGGCTGGAAGAGCACGAACACGCGGCGCTTGTAGCTCGACAGGGCCGCCTGGATGGTGGCGGCGATTTCCGTCGGATGGTGCCCGTAGTCGTCCACCACGATGACGCCGCTCGCCTCTCCCTTGACCTCGAATCGCCGCCCCACTCCCTGCCACTGTTCGATGCCGGAACGGATCTGCGCGGCCGGAATGTCCAGCCAGATGCCCGCCGCGACGGCCGCAAGGGCGTTGCGCACGTAGTGGTCGCCGGGAATGGGCAGGCGTACGTCCGCCAGGTCGTCGCCGGCGCCGCGGACGGCGAAGCGCGTCCAGCCCGGGCCGCGCTCGAGCACGGTCCCCACGACGCCGGCCTCGCCGCCGAGCGAGTAGGTCACCTTGCGCCGCCGCACGCGCGGCGCGATCTCCATGACCCGGGCGTCGTCGGCGCACAGGATCACCGCGCCGTAGAACGGCACGCGGTTCGCATACTCGAGGAACGCGTTCTCGATGGCCGACAGCGAGGGATAGAAATCGAGGTGCTCGAGATCGATGTTGGTGATGATGGCCACGGTCGACGGCAGATGGACGAACTGTCCGTCACTCTCGTCGGCCTCGGCGACGACGTAGCGGCTGCCTCCGAGGCGCGCGTTGCTCGACAGTGCGCGCACCTTGCCGCCGACGATAACCGTGGGGTCCAGCCCGCCCTGGCCCAGGACCGACGCCACCAGCGAGGTGGTCGACGTCTTGCCGTGCGCGCCGGCCACGGTCACGGCGTACTTGAGCCGCATCAGTTCCGCCAGCATCTCGCCGCGCGAAATCGTGGGAATGTCGCGTCGCCGGGCCTCCTCCAACTCGGGGTTGTCCCGCGACACGGCGCTCGAGAACACGACCACGTCGGCGCCGGCCACGTGGCTTCCGTCGTGCTCGGCCCAGATGGCCGCGCCCAGCTCCTGCAGGTGCTGAGTCAGCTCGGACGTGCGCAGATCGGACCCGCTGACCTCGAACCCGAGGTTCAGGAGCACTTCGGCGATGCCGCTCATCCCGATACCGCCCACTCCCACGAAGTGCACGCGCTTGGTTCTGCCGAGAAAGACCATGTCAACGTCCTCGATTCAGGCCGCCCGTCTCACGGGCTCTTTTTTTTTAAGCAAATCGACGATGGCGTCGGCCGCGCGCGCCGCCGCGTCCGGCTTCGACCACGCGCGCATCGCATCCGCCATGACCGCCAGCGTCGCGGGCCGCTCGACGAGGGATTCGATGGCGCGGGCCAGCCGCCCGTCGCCGAGATCCGAGTCCTGCATGAGTGTCGCCCCCCCCGCGTGGACCAGCGGGGCCGCGTTGCCCTGCTGGTGCGCGTCCGCGGCGAAGGGATAGGGCACGAAAATCACGGGCACGCCGAAGGCGGCCAGTTCGAAGACCGACGACGCCCCGGCCCGCGCCACCGCCAGATCGGCCAGCGCGTAGGCGTACTGCATCTCGTCCAGGTATTCGAGTACGCGGACCCGCTTTGCGGCCGCCGCCGTTCGCCGCAGGATCTCGTCGCGGTCGGCGCGGCCGCTGAGAAAGACGAACTGAATGCCGCGCGCCACGGCCAGCTCCGCGGCCGCATCGGCGCCCGCGATGTTGAGCGAATGGGCGCCGCGGCTCCCCCCGACGACGAGCACCGTGTGGCGCGACGCGTCGAGATCGAAGAACCGCGCCGCCGCCTCGCGCGTCGCGCGCGGCAGCGGGCGCACCGGGTTCCCCACCACGACCGAATGCGTGCCCGCCGGGAGACGCTCGGCCGATTCCGCGTACCCCAGCAGCACGAGGCCGGCGAAACGGGCGAGGCGCCGGTTGACCAGCCCGGGAACGCTGTTCTGTTCCTGCAGGACACGGGTTCGCCCGGTCAGCACGGCGGCGATGACGACCGCGGCGCTGGCGTAGCCCCCCGTTCCCAGGACGACGTCGGGGCGGAAACGACGGAGGATGGTCAGGGCGCGCGCGACGCCGGCGGCCAGCACGGCGGGGAGTGCGATCCGCCGCAGGAGCGAGGCGCGTCGCAGGCCGTAGCCGGGCAACAATTCGTAGGCGAGACCGGCGCGCTCCAGGATGGACGCCTCGACACCCCCGCGAGCCCCGACGAAGAGTGCGTCGGTCGCCGTGCGCGCGCGCAGTCCTTCCACCACCGCGATTCCCGGGTAGACGTGCCCGCCGGTCCCCCCGCCGGCCACGACGATGCGCAGCGGTCCGCTCATCGGCTTCCCCGCACACTCAACGGCACGGCCGCCGTCCACCGCGCGCGTGTATCGCGGCGCGCGTGAACGCGCCGGCGCGACAGGTTCAGGAGCACGCCCACGGCGAAGGCGTTGACCACCAGCGCGGAGCCACCGTAGCTCAGAAACGGCAGAGGGAGCCCCGTGACCGGAAACATCCCGGTGGCCACGAACATGTTCAACACCGCGTACACGAAAACCGACGCGGCAATGCCGACGCCCAGCACCTGGCCAAAACGGTCGCTGCACTCGTGTGCGATCCGCAGTGCGCGCAGCGCCAGGGCCAGGAACATGCCGCTGACGATCAGCGTCAGAATGAGCCCGCCCTCTTCCCCCACGATGGAGAAGATAAAGTCGGTGTAGGCGTCCGGAAGCCAGTTGAGCTTCTGCTCGCTGTGCCCGAAACCGACGCCGAACACACCCCCCGACCCGAGGGCGATGAGAGACTGGCTGACCTGCCAGTTCATGTGCGGCGGGGTGTCGCCGCGCCCGAGAAACGCCATCAAGCGCTCCCGGATGTAGTCGTAGCGCATGATGCCGAACAGGGCCATGCCCACACCCGCACCGACGAATCCCGCGATGTGCAGGAGCCGGGCACCGCCCACGTAGAGCACGATCAACGACACCAGGATCGTCGCGGCCGCCGTCCCGAAGTTGGGCATCGCCGCCGCAATCCCGGCCACGCACACCACGGCCGCCGCCGCGGGCAGGAACCCCTTCTTGAAGTTGCGAATGTCGGTCCCCGACCGCGTCACCCAGTAGGCGAGGAAGAACACCAGCGCGGTGCGCGCGATCTCCGAGGGCTGTAACGTGGTGTTGATGACCGGCACCAGGAACCAGCGCTGCGCGTCGCGGATGGCGACGCCGAAGACGAAGACGCCGAGCATGAGCATCACCCCGGCCGCGAACAGCACGGGCGCCGACTTGCGGTAGACTCGGTAGTCCACGCGCGATGCGAGCAGGAGCACGATCACCGCGATCACGCACCGCGCGGCGTGGTTGCGCATCAGCAGGAAGTCGTCGCCGAACTTTCCGCCCGCGAAGAACGAGCTCGAGGACAGCACCAGGCTCACGCCGATCGCCATCAGGAACATGGTGATGACGAGGAGGCGCCTGTCCATGGCCATCTGGAGCAGGTGCTGACCGGGGTGCTCGGCGACCGGCTCTCGCTGCGGGTGGGGGCTGCGCGTCATGGTCGGCTCGTCCCTTCTAGAGTTCGTTCACACAGGCGCGAAAGACCTCTCCGCGCTCCTGATAGTTCTTGAACATGTCGAAGCTCGCGCACGCGGGTGCGAGCAGAACGGTGTCGCCGGCGACGGCCCCGGCGCGTGCGCGCCGAACGGCGTCCGCCATGTCGGCGGCGTCGGCCAGCTCGCAATGCCCGGCGAGCGCCTTGCGGATCACACCCCGAGCCTCCCCGATCAGCACCGCGCGCTTGACGCCCCCCATCCGCGGCACGAGGACGCTGAAGTCGCCCTCCTTGTCCCGGCCACCCAGGATGACGATCACGGGACCCTCGACGCTCATCAGGCTCTTCACCGTGGCGTCGACATTGGTCGCCTTGGAGTCGTTCACGTACGCGACTCCGTCGACGACCCGTACCAGCTCCATGCGGTGCGGGAGGGGCCGGTACGCGCGAAGCGCCCGCCGCACCGCGTCGAGGGAGACGTCGAACGCAATGGCGGCCGCGATGGCCGCCAGGGCGTTTTCGAGATTGTGGACGCCGACCGGCGTGAAATCGCCGCGGCGGATGACGCGCTCGCGAGCTCCCCGCCACACGCGGACGATGGCCTCGCCGTCGAAGTAGACGCCTTCGTCGAGCTCGCGCCGCGAGCTGAACGGCACACACACGCCGGGGTGTGTCCCGGCCAGCTCCCGCGCCACGGCGTCCTCCGCGTTGTACACGAAGACCGTCTTCGGGCCCGCGTGATTGAGAATGCGCGCCTTGGAGCGGGCGTAGAGATCGAACGAGTGTTCGTAGCGATCGAGATGATCGGCGGTGACGTTGAGCAGCACCGCGACGTCGGCGCGGAAGTCGTCGATGGTGTCGAGCTGGAAGCTCGAGAGCTCCAGCACCAGCGTCTCAGGGCTCCGCTCGGCCAGGATCTGCGTGACCGGGGTGCCCACGTTTCCGGCCACGACCACGTCGATGCCGCCCGCTTCGAGGATGGTCCCGATGACTCCTACCGTCGTCGATTTCCCGTTGGTGCCCGTGACGCCGACGATACGCGCGTCGGTGAAGTGCCAGGCGATTTCGATCTCGCCCACGACCGGAACTCCAGCGTCTTTCGCCCGCAGGACGACGCGATGGTCCGACGGCACGCCGGGGCTCACGACCACGCAGTCGCACGCTGTGGCGGTCGTCTCCGCGTCCCCCGGGGCAACGGCCAGGATCCGGTCCGCGTGCCGGCGCGCCACGTCCCCCTCCATGAAGTGCGCCACCACGCCTGCATCGTCGTCCCACACGTAGACGCGGCGTCCCTCCCCGGCCAGCAGCGCGCTCACGGCGATGCCGCTGCGCGCCAGTCCCAGGACGAGAAATGTCTTGTATGCGCCGATCTCGGTCATTCGATTCCCTACTGCAACTTGAGCGTGCTGAGACTGAGCAGCGCGAGCAACGCGCCCGCGATCCAGAATCGCACGACGACCTTGTTCTCGTGCCACCCGGACAATTCGAAGTGATGGTGCAACGGCGCCATCTTGAACACTCGCTTGTGTGTCAACTTGAAGGACGTCACCTGAATCATCACGCTGAGCGCCTCGGCCACGAACAGCCCCCCGATGATCACCAGCAGCAGCTCGCGCTTGAGCAGGACGGCGACCGCGCCCAGCGATCCGCCCAGCGCCAGCGAGCCCGTGTCGCCCATGAAGATCTCGGCCGGATGCGCGTTGTACCACAGGAATCCCAGCGCCGCCCCCACGACCGACATGCAGTACACGGTCAGCTCGCCGCTTCCCTCCAGGTACATGATATTGAGGTAGTCCGAGAATACGCGGTGGCCGCTCAGATAGGAGAGACCCGCGAAGGCGAAGAAGCACAGCGCCGAAAGCCCGATGGCGAGCCCGTCGATTCCATCGGAGAGATTCACGGCGTTGCTCGATCCGGTTACGACGAGGGCCACGAGCAGGATGTAGAACACACCGAAATTGATGAACAGTCCCTTGGCGAACGGGATGCTGGTCAGCGTTCCTGCGTCGCGGGCCACCGGGTTGAAGTAGAGAAACGCGCCGAGCGCCAGCCCCAGCGTCATCTGTCCGATCAACTTGTAGCGCCCCACCAGCCCCTTGGGACGCCGCTTGACCGCGCGCAGGTAGTCGTCGAAGAAGCCCAGCAATCCCGTCCATACGGTGGTGATGAGCGCGATCTGGACGTAGCGGTTGGTCAGATTGCACCACAGGAGGGACGGGACGACGATGGCGGTGAGTATGAGCAGCCCCCCCATCGTCGGTGTTCCCGCCTTGGCCTGGTGCGTCTTGGGCCCTTCCTCGCGAATGATCTGGAACATCTGCGTGCGCCGGAGCATGCGGATGAACGCGGGGCCCAGGACGAAGCTGATCAACAGCGCGGTCACCATCGCATACGCAGACCGGAACGTGATGTACCGGAAGACGTTGAACACCGAGATCTCGGTGTGGAGGGGATACAGCAGATGATACAGCATTCGTCCTCTCCTCCGTTCAGTTCCGCCGACTCAGCGCTTCGATAACGCCCGCCACGCATTCATCCAACGCGCACGCCCGGGAGCCTTTGACCAGCACCGCGTCGCCGGCCGCGAGCCGCGTGGTGAGCGCACCGACGAGCGGCTCGACGGTCCCGTACAACTCGACGTCGAGAGTCCCTCCCGCGGCCTGGATCGCATCGCGGACCACGGCTCCCTGCTCGCCCATCCACAAGAGCGCATCGATGCCGATGCGCGCAATCTCGTCGCCGACGGCGCGGTGGAGCTCCGCGGTGGAGCCGCCGAGCTCTTTCATATCGCCGAGCACGGCGACGCGACGGGACGCTGGCAGCGAGCGCAGCATGGCCAGCGACTTCCGCATGCTCGCCGGACTTGCGTTGTAGGACTCGTCCACCAGCGTCACTCCCGCGACGAAGTGGACGCGCCCCCGGCCGGGCATGGGCCGCACGGACATGAACGCCTCGCGCTGGCGCGCCGCATCGACGCCGCAGATGTCTCCCACGGCGAAGGCGGCGCACGCGTTCAAGGCGTTGTAGTCGCCCACCGCCGACAGGCTGAGGGGCTCTCCGTTCACGGTGAAAGAGAGCATCCCGTTCTCGAACGTTGCGTTCGACAGCCGGAAATCGGCGGCCGGCGAGCGGCCGAAGCTGGACACCTTTCCCTGCACGATGGCGCTCAGCTTCTCGAAATAGTCATCGTCGCGCGGAAGTACGGCGTGGCCGCCCTCCGCGACGTGCGCCAGGAGCGATCCCTTCTCACGGGCGATCGCGTCGCGCGATCCGAAGTAGCCGATATGCGCGTCCCCGATGTTGGTGATCACGCCGATGTCGGGGCGCAGGAGATCTCCCAGGAACTCCACCTCGCCCGTATGGTTGGCGCCGACCTCGCACACCATGTACTCGCAGTGCTCGTCGGCCTCGAGAATCGTCACCGGCACGCCGATCAGGCTGTTGAAATTGCCGGCGTTGGCGTGCGTGCGGAACTTGGTCCGCAGCACCGCGCGAACGTACTCCTTGGTCGTCGTCTTCCCGCTGCTCCCGGTCACGGCCACCACGCGCGCATCCAGGTGGCTGCGATACCCGCGCGCCAGCTCCTGCAGGGCGCGCCGCGTGTCGCGAACCAGAAAGTAGGGCGCGCGTCGCGCGTCGAGGTCGGCCGTCGACGCTTCGTCGGAGACGATGAGCGCGGCGCTTCCCGCCTCGAAAGCCCGCGCCGCGTAGCGGTGTCCGTCGGTGCGCTCGCCGCGCAGAGCGAAGAACAGCCGCCCGGAGCAGTCGGTGCGGCTGTCGATGGCGGCTCCGGTCCATGCGGCGCTCGACGCTCCATCGGCGCCGCCGGCGCGCACGAGTTCACCGGCGGCTTCCAGCGCGTCGCGAACCCATTCCAGAGTCCTGATGTTCACCGCGCACGCCATCGGGCCAGCGCCTCCTCCGCTTCGGTGCGGTCGCTGTACGGAAATCGCTCGGAACCGATGATCTGGTAGTCCTCGTGCCCCTTGCCCAGGAGCGCCACCACGTCGCGCGGCCCGGATTCGGCGATGGCCGCGGCCACGGCACGCGGGCGGTCGAGCTCGACCACGACGCGATCGCGCTCGTGGATCCCCGCCAGGATGTCGTCGACGATCGCCTCCACGCGTTCACTGCGGGGGTTGTCCGTCGTCAGGTAGCAGCGGTCGCTCAGGCGCTCCGCGATGCGCCCCATCTCCGCGCGCTTGGACCGATCCCGGTCGCCGCCGCACCCGAACACGATGGTCAGCCGGCGGGGCTTCAAGGAGCGGCACGTATCGAGCACGCGCTCGAACCCGTCGGGTGTGTGCGCGTAGTCGATGACCACCACCGGGCGCTCGCCGCCGCCGAGCGCTTCGAAGCGCCCGGGGACGCGGTCGATCCCCTCCAGTCCAGCCCGGATCTCCTCGTCAGTGGCACCCATCACGGCCGCGGCGACCGCGGCGAGGGCGGCGTTGGCGGGAACGAACCCGCCGAGGAGCTTCATCGACACGTCCAGCGCGCGGCCGTCGCCGGCCAGCCGGAAGCGTGTCGCCGCCAGAGAGACGTCGACCTTCTGCACGCGCCACGCGGCATCGGGAGACGTGCCCACGGCAACTTTCGACCCCGGGAACGCCGCGCCGATGGAGCGCGCGTTGGGGTCGTCGATCCAGTACACGAGCGTGCCCGCCGGCTTGCGCCGGCCGGGTGCGGCGAGGGAGTTGCAGAACTCCGCCTTCGCGGCGATGTAATCGCTCATGTCCCGGTGAAAATCGAGGTGGTCATGCGTGACATTCGTAAGTATCCCGACCTCGAACTCCAGTCCCCATACTCGATGTTGCCGCACCGCATGAGAACTGACCTCCATGACCACCTCGGTACAGTGCCGGTCCCGCATGCGGCGGAACCAGGAATGCAGAGAAATTGCGTCCGGCGTCGTGTGCGGATCGCGCTCGAGTGTGTCGATACCGTGGCCGAGGGTCCCGATGAGCCCCACCGGCCCTCCGCGTGTCGCCAGGATCGATCGCACCAGGTGCGACGTCGATGTCTTGCCGTTCGTTCCCGTCACGCCGCACAGGCGCAGATCGCGCGCGGGATCGCCATAGAAGCGCGAGGCGAGCAGCGCCAGCGCCTGTGCCGAGTTCTTCACCGTGACGACGGGGACGCCGGGCGAGGGCACGTCGCTCTCGACGACGACCGCCGCCGCGCCGCGTGCCACCGCGTCGCGCACGAACGCGTGCCCGTCCGCGACGGTGCCGCGCACCGCGACGAACAACGCCCCCCGGGTGACAAGACGCGAGTCGGCCGCGATCGCGCCGATCGCGAGCGCGCGCTCCCCGTCTTTGCACGGCGAGATCGCCAGCGGTCCGAGCGCGTCGATCAGGGATCCCAGTGTCACCGTCCCCACGTCCTTCGCCTCCACGGTCATCATCACGCCGTCGCTCACCGGCGCGTCGCCATCCCCACCGCGATGGCGGCGGCCTGTCCGGCGATGGCGGCGGCCCGCGCCACGGTGGCGCGCACGCCGCTCGTCTCGGATTCGTCGTTCAGCGAGAGCACCGCGTCCCGGTAGGATTCGCGGATGCGCTCGTTTCCCGTCACTCCCAAACTCCCCCGTCCTCCGTCCCGCCCGGCGGCCACGACCAGACGAATGACGCCGTCGCGGTCCATCGTCTCTCCCGGCCCCGGCGTCTGGGCGACGACCCGGCCGCCCTCGCCCTGCACGAGGACGTTGGCGCCGTCACGGCGCGCGGTCTCCAGAGCCTCGGCGCGTTCCATGCGCAGGAAGTTCGGCGCCCGGGTGGCGCGCCCGTCGACGCTCGCCACCCGCAGCGTGCGCGCGGGAAGGACGTCGTCGAAGATCGGCGTCGCGCTGGCCAGCCCCCGGCACACGCGGGCGAACACGGGCGCGGCCGAGTCGCCGCCGTAGCGCGCCCCCCAGCGCGGTTCGTCGATCATGACCAGGCACGCAATCTTCGGATGCTCGTAGGGCGCGAAGCCGACGAAGCTCGAGACGTACTTGTTGGGCACGTACCCGCGATGCCCCGCCTTCTGGGCCGTTCCGGTCTTCCCCGCGACGCGCATGAACTCCACGCGCGCGTTCTGGGCCGTTCCTTCCTCGACCACACGCAGACAGAACTCGCGCAGCTTGCGCGCCGTCTCTTCCGAAACCACTCGGCGCACGACCACCGGCTCGGACGCGGACACGTCGCCGGTAGCCGGGTCGACCACGGCCTTGACCAGCCGCGGCATCATCATGAGTCCGCCGTTCGCCACCGAGGCGAAGGCCGTCAACATCTGGATCGGAGTCACCGCGACTTCCTGGCCGAACGCCATCGTCGCCTTGGTGCGCGCCGACCAGCGGTCGATGGGCGGCAGCCAGCCGGCCGACTCCCCGGGAAGCCCGATGCCGGTGCGCGTACCGAACCCGAACAGTTTGGCGTACCCGTAGAAATCGCCCGCGGACAGATGGCGGGATGCCTTGGCCATGACGATGTTGCTCGAGTAGATGAAGGCCTCTTCAATCGTGAGCCAGCGGTACGGATGCGGGTCGCGGATGCGGGCGAATCCGAGGTCGGCGGTACCGTCCTCCGCGTCGAAGGAGTCGGCGGGCGCGATGCTGGTCTTGTCGAGCAGCGCCGCCGCCGTCACCAGCTTGAACGTCGAGCCCGGCTCGTAGACGTGTGACACGCTGTGCAACGTCCACAGCGAGTCGGCATACGATCCGCCTTCCCGCTCGGTGATGGTCGGCGATTCCGCCAGCGCGAGAACGTCGCCCGTCGCGACGTCCATCACGATCACCGCGCCGCCCCTGGCCCCGGCCTCGTCGACGGCGCGGCGCAACTCGGTTTCGGCCACGTCCTGGACGGTCGCGTCGACGGTCAGATAGACGTGCTTGCCGTCGCGCGGTTTGACGTTGACCAGCCGGAAGTAACGATCGCTGCGATAGGCTCCGTTGCGGATCACGGTCTCGCGTCCGGGCGCGCCGCGCAGCACGTCGTCAAAGGCCACCTCGATACCCGACAGTCCGTGATTGTCGCGGCCGACGAAGCCCACCAGCTTGCTCCCCACGGCGTCGTAGGGATAGATGCGATTGGCGCGGAGCTCGACGACGACGCCCGGGAGGCGGGAGAGGTCCCGGCGCTCCGGTCCGCTGAGGACGCAGTCGTGTCTCAGGTACACGAACGGCTTGCGGCTCCGGAGTCCGGCGCGAACATCGGCCGCGGAGATTCCGACGGTCCGCGTCAGCGCCCGGGTTAC
>CAZCQM010000058.1:0-14837 GCA_964500785.1 uncultured bacterium | reverse complement strand
CATCGCCGGCACCAGCAGGAACCCGCCGCCGACGCCGAGCATTCCGGTGAAGAATCCGAGTATGAGACCGACCGTCGCCACACGTACCATCGGTATACGTTCCATTTCGCGGGTGGGTTCCTTTACGTTGCGGCGCCGGATCATGGCGATCGACGCGACAACCACCACGCCCGCGAACAGGGTGAGCAGAACCGTTTCGGGAACGTGTTCCGCCAGCCGCCCCCCCGCGTATGCCCCCAGGATGCCGAGTGCCGCCCACCGAAGGCCGATTCTCCAGCTCACGTTTCGCGAACGCGCATGCGCCCAGGTGGCGAAACCGCCCGTCAACGTGAGGATGACGAGCGACATGCCGAGCGCCACCTTGACGGGAAGGTGCAGGACGTAGACGAGAATGGGGACGAGTAGGATCGAGCCGCCGGCGCCGAAGATCCCGAACACGGTACCGGCGGCGAGGACGAGCGCGCCCGCAGCGAGCATGGCCATGGGCGCAGTCTATCGCGCGCGAACGGCGCATGCAAGCGCGCCGCACGGCGGTTCATCGGCAGGGTCAGGCGCGGCTCTCGTCGTAGAGACGGCAGCCCTCCATCAGAACCGCTTCGGTGGGCAGCGAGACGTTCCGCTTCGGGAAGGAGGTCACGGGCTCGACGGCGAACCGTCCCTCGTCCCCCCAGAAGATGAACTGGTAGACCGCGTCGACTCCCTGAATGCTCCCGGCGCGGGCGTGGACCAGCAATCCGCCCTCCAGGAACACCACGCCCGGCTCACCGTCGCCCCGGTCGAGGTCGATGCGAACCGACTTCCGGCTCTGGGAGAGGCTCTGGACCAGGTCGACGAACGAGAGCGCGGCGAAGGTCCCGCGGAAACCCGGCGCCGAGCCGGCCGGAGAGTCCGCGGTTCGCGTGCGGCGCGCCTCGCGATTGATGCGTGCGGCGAGAACGTCGAGGTCGCGCGGAGACGTGATCACGTCGTCGAAACCGGCGTCGATCAGATCCAGTGTGACGGACGGATCGTTCATGTCGATGTACGCGTAGAGGCGAAGATCGGGCAGCAGCCGCAGCAGTACGCTCGCGTGCGCCGCCTCCATTCCCAGCGACGTGAAGTCGACGACGACAGCGGTCGCCGGCGTGCGTTCGCACGCCAGGCGTGCATCGGTGGTGCGGGCCACGCGCTCCATGGAGACACCCAGCCGCGCGAAACGCCGCGCCATCTCGCGCGCGAACTCGTCCGCCGAGGTCACGACGACGGCGCGTCCCTTCGACGTCGTGTCCCCGGTCGTCCCCCCCGATTCGATGAGGCGGATGTACGATTCCACGACGTCCTGCGTGGCCAGTCGGCCCGATGCCGCGCGCAGGCGCCCCTTGACGTCCTCGGGCTGGTCGGGAGCGGTCGGTTCCCGGAAGGCATGACGGAGCCACGCGAGTGCCAGAATCTGCGCGGCGAGGTTCGTTTCGTCGCGCAACGCCTCCGCGGAGCCCAGCGAGACGCGCCCGTCGAAGAGCCCGTTCATGCACTCGAGCATGGTGTCGATGCGCCACGGAAAGTGAAGGGCCCGCGCGCGATCCAGTGTGGCGGGCATCTCGTGCAGCAGCGACGACGATCCGGGCGGCGCCGGTCGCAGCAACCAGGCCGCGATCTGCGTCGCGTCGGCCGCCACGCGCCGCAGTCCCATCATCTTGCTCAGGTCGCGGACATCCCGCGCCACCAGGCCGTACGGCGCAAACCCATCCTCCCCGGCCAGCTGCTCTTCCACGTTCTGCTGCACGGCCGCGAGCACCGTGCGCATCATGCTGGTGTAGGGCACGGGATTGTCCAGCAGCTGCGTACTGACGCTGGAGAGCACGTTCACTTCGGTTCCGACCATGACGGTCACGCCGTCCGACACCCATTCCGTGAAGTCGTCCAGCGAGTCCTGCGCGACCAGGACATTGTCGACCGTATGCCCGCCGAGCATCTCCTCGAGTTCGTCGCGGCTCGACGCGACCAGCACACGACACTTCTCGCGCTCCAGGATGAGCGCGAGGAAGTCCTTGAGCGCCGGGGACCGCGTGACGAGCAGCACGCACCGCGGTGGCGGCGCGTCGGGCGCCACCGGGGCGCTGGCCGCCTCGGTGCGGGACCCGAACAACTCCGGAAGCTGAATACGGCGTTTGGCGGCGGAAGGCTCGGGCGCCGGTGCCGTCGCGAACCGGGGCCGCGTGGTGCGGGGCTTCATCAGACCTCCGCCGTAACGGGGCTGACCTTCAACACCGTCTTCGGATGCGCCAGCGCGAAGATCGCCTGCGGATCGACGGCGAAGCGCGCTGCCTCATCGATCGTGACGGCACCCTCCGTTACCAGGTCCTTCAAATGCTGGTCGAGCAGCTGCATGCCCTCTTTCCTGGCCGTCATGATGACGTTGTTGACCTGGTGGCTCTTGCCCTCGCGGATGAGGTTGCGCACCGCGTGGGTTCCCACGAGGATCTCAAGCGCCGCCACGCGCCCTTCGCCGTCGGCACGTTTCAGGAGCTGCTGCGAGCAGATACCGACGAGTACCTCGGAGAGTGTGAGTCGGATGGCCGCCTGTTGCTCCACGGGGAAGGCGTCGGCGACGCGGCCGATGGTCTGCGCCGCGGACCGGGTGTGGAGCGTTCCCAGAACGAGGAGGCCGAGCTCGGCGGCGGTGAGGGCCAGCGATATCGTCTCCAGGTCGCGCATCTCGCCCACCAGGACCACGTTGGGGTCTTCGCGGAGGGCCGCGCGAAGCGCGTTGGCGAAGGAGCCGCTGTGCTCGCCGATCTGACGCTGGTTGATCAGACACTGCTTGTTCCCGTGGATGAACTCGAGCGGGTCTTCGAGCGTGATCAAGTGATAGTTGGCGTTCTCGTTGAGATAATCGACCATCGCGGCGAGCGTCGTCGATTTTCCGGATCCCGTCGGACCGGTGACCAGGATGAGTCCGCTCTTCGAGTTCAGCATGTGCTTGAGCACCGCCGGCATGTCGAGCGACTCGAGCGTCGGGATTTCGTGCGGGATGATGCGGAACGCCGCGGCCATGCCGGGGTGCTTCTTGAAGACGTTGATCCGGAAGCGCGCCACGCCGGGCAGCGTGTAGGCACAGTCGAGCTCGCCGTTCCTCTCCAGCGCCTCGATCTGACGGTCGGTCAGGAGCTCGTAAACGAGCACCTTGACCTCTTCGACGGTCAGCTCGCGGTGACTCGTCTTCTCCAGCACGCCGTGGATGCGCAACATGGGCCGGAAACCGGCGCCGATGTGCAGGTCGGACGCGGCATGCTCCTGCATGATTCGTAGGAACGCGTCGATCTTTGCCATGTGTAGAGGGAGCCGCCCGGCCAGGGACGGCGTCCGGCGCCGAAGGCTGCAAGGACCGTGCCCCCCGGCGGCGGCCGACCGGAGGCGTATCCCTCTTGACTACAAGCACTTGGACGGGACAACAGCAGCCGTCGGGGCGGCACCGGGCGTCCCCCCGTGCGCCCGCGGCGCCTGCCCTCTCAAAATGCGAGGCCTAGTCCTCCGCGGGGACGACGGTGAGGTCGTGGCGGTGGCCGCCGTTTCGGAGGACGGTGACACCGAGTGGCTCGCCCGGCGGCGACTTGGAGAGGATGCGCTGCAGGTCGTCCACGGTGCTGACGGCCGTATCGCCGAGCGCCACCATGAGGTCGCCGCGCCGCAGTCCCCCCTGCTCCGCGGGCCCGCGCGCGCGCACCGAGGTCACGTGCACCGCCGTCGGTTGCGTGAGATCGAAGCCGCGCTGCACGCGACGGCTGACGGGGCGGGTCTCGCCGACGATGCCAAGCACCGCGCGGCGCACGCGCCCGCGGGTCATCAGCTCGCCGAGCACCCACAGCATCGTGCTCGAAGGGATGGCGAAGCACAGGCCCTGGGCCATGCGGATCATGGCCGTGTTCACTCCGACCACGCGGCCGCGGCTGTCCACGAGCGGTCCACCGGAGTTTCCGGGATTGAGCGCGACGTCGGTCTGGATGACGTTCTCGATCAACCGTCCGGTGCGCCCGCGGAGGTTGCGCCCCAGCGCGGATATGACGCCGGTCGACACGGTGCTCTGAAACCCGAGCGGATTTCCGATGGCGATGACGAGCTGGCCCACGCGCAGGTCTTCGGAGCGACCGATCTCGACCGGCGCGAGCCCGGCTTCTACCACGCGCAGCAAGGCGAGGTCGGTCGGGGGATCGGTGCCTTCCACGCGCGCGTCGACTTCGTGACCGTCGGTGAACGCCACCGATACGCGGCTCGCCCCGTCGACGACGTGGTGATTGGTGACCACGAACCCGTCCGGCGCGACCACGAACCCGGAGCCGGCGCCTTCGCCGGTCCCCCGGCGCCCCTCCACGGTGACGCGAATGCTCACGACCGAGGGCGCGACCCGCGCGACCACGTCAACGACCGCGCGCGAATAGGCGTCGAGCAGCTCGGTGTCTCCCACCGGCAGTGGAGGTTCGCCCGAAGGCACTGGCCCGCCACCCTCCGATGCCCGCAACCACTTGGGAACAGATGATTTGGTCATGAACGGCCCTCCTGGGACCCGCCGTCAATATAATGACCGGACGATGGCGGCACAATTGGACGGCAGGTCGGGAGCCACACCGCGCGGCGCGGCACGGTGAAACGAACGGCGCGGCCTAGTAGTTGTGGCGGAGGATCTCGCCTTCGACCATGAAGACGACGTCTTCGGCGATGTTGGTCGCGAGGTCGGCGATTCGCTCCAGGTGGCGCGCGGCCGAGATCGTGTTGATGGCGGGCTCGATGAGGTTCGGGTCCTTTCGCATGACGTCCTGCATCTCCGAGTACATCAGACGGTGAATGTTATCAGCTTCGTCGTCCATGGCGCACACGTCGCGGGCGAGTTAGGAATCCCGCTCGACCAGCGCGTTGAGACTGTCGCGCACCATCTGCTGAACCACCTCGACCATCCTCCCGAACTCCGCCGGCACGGGAACGGCCTCCAGGTCGGCCAGGACCTCGGCGCGCTCGCTGATGGAGACGGCATGGTCCGCGATCCGTTCGAGATCGTTGTTCACCTTGAGCGCGGTGATGAGGAAGCGCAGATCGGCGGCCACCGGCTGGTGCAGGGCCAGGATCTTCAGCGCGTTTTCTTCGACCTGGTTTTCCCGGTCGTTGATGGCCGGGTCCCCTTCGACAACCTGGTGGGCCAGGGGACGGTTCCGGCGAATGAGCGCACTGATGGCCTTGTTGGTCGCCTCCTCCACCATGGCCCCCATGGTGAGGAGCTCCCTGGAGAGGTTGTCCAGATCGCGTTGCAGATGTTTGGCCATGGTCGGCTCCGTTTCCTTCATCGTGATTGTTAGAGGACGATCGATTCTCCGTCAATGAAAAGGCAATCGCCGCGGGTCAGGCTTCCGTCCCGCCGCTTTCTCGCCGGAGCGGAATCTGGACGCGGAACGTGCTCCCCTTGCCGGGCGCGCTCTTCAGCGACACCGCGCCCCCGTGGGAGAGCGCCACGTGCTTGACAATGGAGAGGCCCAGGCCGGTGCCGCCCAGCTGGCGCGAGCGCGCCTTGTCGACCCGGTAGAAGCGCTCGAACACCCGCCCCTGATCCTCGGGGGCGATGCCGATGCCCGTGTCCGTGACGCTCAGCACCGCGTTGGACCCCTCGACCATCAGTCTCACATCCACACGCCCCCCTTCCGGGGTGTACTTGATGGCGTTGCTCACCAGATTGTCCACCAGCTCGCGGAGCGCCTCGCCGTCGCCGACGATGGTCACCGGCTCGTCCCACACGGTCGCGGCGATGTCGACACGCTTGGTTTCCGCCACGTGGACCTGCGCCCGGTACGACTCCGCGACGGCCTCGCGCAGATCCAGCGGCTCGTACTGACCGTGCCCCTGATCGGATTCGAGGCGCGAGAGAGTGAGCAGGTCGGAGACGATGCTGCTCAGCCGCATCGACTGGTCGTGGATCTTCTCTACGAATCGATCGTGGGTGGCGCGGTCCATGTCCCTGTCGTCGATCAGCGTCTCGACGAGCCCGCGAATGGCCGCGAGCGGCGTCTTGAGCTCGTGGGAGATATTGGCGACGAAATCGCGCCGCACCGCCTCCAGCTGCCGAAGATCGCTCACGTCGTGCAGCACGACGATGGCGCCCATGAGCGCGTCGTTCGCGTCGCGAAGCGGCGCCCCGATCAACTGGATGACCTGGTCCTGCTGCGTCCCGGGGATGCGGACCTCCGATACGTGGACACGGTTCTCTTTCATCGCGTCCGAAAGCGCCTCGCTCACCTCGACGATGCGCGTGACCTCCCATATCCGCCGTCCCGGAGCCGCCGCCGCATCGATGCCGAGGATGGCCTCTGCGGCGCTGTTCACGTGTACCACGTATTCGTCGCGGTCGATGGCCACGACGCCCTCGACCATGCTGGAGAGGATCGCGAGCGTCATGTTGCGGTCGGCGGTAATGGTATCGATCTGCGAGCGCAGGCGTTCGGTCATGCCATTGATCGCGTGGGCCAGGTCGCCGACCTCGTCCGAGCGATCCACCTGCACGGGCTGGCTGAAGTCCCCGTTCGCAATGGCCCGGGCGGACGCCGCCATGTCGAGCAACGGCTGTGTGAAGCCGCGCGCGAGGAAGAATCCGACGATGAGGGCGGCGAGAACCGCGAGCGCCGTGCCCGCAAACACGACTCCCCGAACCGCGCCGCTGCGCTTCTCGAGGGCGATCAACGGTTTCGACGCACGCACGAAGCCGAGGAGCGTGCCGTTCCTCGTCACCGAGACCGCCACGTACATGGCGTTTCCCTCGACGGCGGATGTGGAGAGCATCGCCACCCCGATGCCGTCGGAAACGGCCTGGATGATCTCGGGACGCATGCGCTGGTTGTCCATGGCGGAGGGGTCTTCGCGCGAGTCGGCGAGGACACGGCCGTCGGCGGCGATCACGGTCAGGCGCGTATCGGCCCTGGCGCCGAGCATCCACACGCGCTGCTGGAAGGCCGAATCGGGCGGCGCCTGAACGTACGGAGCGGCGATATCGCGGAGAAGGAGAGCCTCGCTGCGTAGAGAAGAACGAACCTGGTCGGTGAGGTCGCGCTTGAAGCCGCGTACCACGAGCACGCCGACCAGAGTCGCGGTGATGAGAATAACAACCGCGTAGCCGGCGTAGAGCTTCCAGAGGAAACGCGAGCCGAGCATTCGATCAGTCTTCGTCTTTGAACCGGTAACCGACGCCGCGAATCGTCTCGATCAAGTCGCGGTGTGCACCCAGCTTCTTTCGGATCGCCCGCACGTGCACGTCGATGTTGCGGTCGATCACGATGGCCTCTTCGCCGATAACGCGCGCGAGCAGGTAGTCGCGCGTGAACACGCGTCCCGGGTGCGATGCGAGGAAGTGTAGCAGCCGGAATTCGGTCGCGGTGAGCAGGATCGATTCCCCGTCGACCTTGAGGTCGTGGCGCTGGGGGTCGATGACGACGCCCTCGCGGGCGATGCGCTCCTTCCGGTCGCTCTCCGGACGGGCGCGGGATCTCCGCAACACGGCCTTGACCCGGGCCACCAGCTCCCTCGGGCTGAAGGGCTTGGTCACATAATCGTCGGCCCCAAGTTCCAATCCCAGGACCACGTCGGTCTCCTCGCCCCTGGCGGTCACCATGATCACGGGAATGGACTGCGTGAGCGGATCCGATTTGAGCTTCCGGCACAACTCGATGCCGTCGATCTCGGGGAGCATGAGGTCGAGCACCACGAGCTGCGGCAAGGACTTCTCGATCTTGTCCAGACCGTCCTCTCCGCTGGTGCTGGTAATGACCTCGTAGCCCTCGCGCTTGAGGTTGTATGCGATGACTTCGAGGATGTCGTCCTCATCCTCGATGACGACTATCTTTTCCGTCTTCAGCAATCTGTGCCTCTTCTCCAGGATCATATCGGGACTGAACATACCGCCGCTCTGCAAAGATTGCGTAAACGGCCCGTAAATCGTCCCGTCCGGCGTCCCGGTTCGCTTGTCCACTCCGCGGCCCGCCCGACTATCCGAATCGCCCGGTCACGTAGTCCGACGTCTCCGGCAACCGGGGATTGGTGAAGATGTCGGCCGTCGGCCCGTACTCGATCAGCCGCCCCAGGTACATGAACGCGGTGAAGTCGCTCACGCGCGCGGCCTGCTGCATGTTGTGGGTGACGATGACGATCGAGTACGACCCCTTGAGCTCCTGCATGAGATCCTCGATCTTCCCCGTGGCAATGGGATCCAGCGCCGAGCACGGCTCATCCATCAGGAGTACCTCCGGCTCGCTCGCAATGGCCCGCGCGATGCACAGTCTCTGCTGCTGGCCGCCGGAGAGCCCCAGCGCACTGTCGCCCAGTCGGTCCTTCACCTCGTCCCAGAGGGCGGCGCCGCGGAGGCTGCGCTCGCACACCTCGTCGAGCACCGACTTGTCGCGGACCCCGTCGACGCGCAGCGAGTAGACCACGTTCTCGTAAACGCTCATCGGGAAGGGATTCGATTTCTGAAACACCATCCCCATGCGCTTGCGCAGCTCGATGACGTCCACCGAGCGACCGTAGATGGAATCGCCGTTCAGCAGGATGTCGCCCGCGATCCGCACCCCCTCGAGCAGCTCGTTGAGACGGTTGATGGAGCGCAACAGCGTCGACTTGCCGCACCCGGAGGGGCCGACGATCGCCGTGATCTTGCCTTCGGGCATTCCCATGCTGATCGAATGGAGCGCCTGCTTCTCGCCGTACCAGAAGTCGAACGCACGCACGTCGACGACGGCGGGCTCGCGGGCCACGGCGTCGTGGATGGTCGCCGGCACGGATTTCCCGCGTGCGATCGCCTCCAGGCGGTCGGCGCCGCCCCCCTTCCGGGGCGCTCCCTCCCGCGGGGGCTGCGAGGACATCAACGGATCGGTCATCGGATAACTTCCTGTTACGAGCCGGGTTAGAACGTACCACCGACGAAGCGGCGCCGCAACCTCGACCGGAGCCACACGGCGCTGATATTGAGCACGGCGATGATCCCGATCAGGAGCAGAGTGGTCGTGAACACCATCGGTTTCGCGGCCTCGCTGTTCTGGCTCTGGAACCCCAGGTCGAAGATGTGGAAGCCCAGGTGCATGAAGCTCCGCTCCGGGTGCAGGTAGGGCGCCACGCCGTCGATGGGAAGCTCGGGCGCCAGCTTCACAGCGCCGACGAGCATCAACGGAGCGACTTCGCCCGCGCCGCGCGCCATGGCCAGGATGAACCCGGTCATGATGCCGGGCATCGCTCGCGGGAGCACGATGCGCCGGATCGTCTGCCACTTGCTCGCCCCGCACGCGTACGAGCCCTCGCGCATGGACCTCGGGACCGCGGCCAGCGCCTCCTCGGTGGAAACCACGACCACGGGGAGTGTCAGGAGCGCGAGCGTGAGCGACGCCCACAGCACACCACCCTTGCCGTAGGTCGGGTTCGGCAGCTTGTCGGCGAAGAACAGGTGATCGATTCCGCCGCCGACGATGTAGCAGAAGAACCCCAGCCCGAACACGCCGAACACGATGCTGGGCACGCCGGCCATGTTGTTGATCGCGACGCGCACCGCGCTCACGATGAACCCCTCCTTCGCGTACTCGCGCAGATAGAGCGCGGCCAGCACGCCGAACGGAACCACCGCGAGCGACATCAGCAGCGTCATGACGACGGTCCCCACGATGGCCGGCCACACGCCGCCCTCGCTGTTCGCTTCGCGCGGATCCGCGGTGAGGAACTCCTTCCAGCGCGCCAGGTAGAGCGCGACCTTCTGGGAGAGGCCCAGCTGGTTGGCCGGGTAGGCGCGTACGATGGTCGACAGCGGAATAACGGTCGTGTCACCGGCCGCCGTCGACATGACCATCGCGTAGCGGCCGTTCTCGTCGTCGAGAAGACGGATCTCCTCCTGGAGGGCCTTGCCGCGCGCATCGATGGCGCGCGTCTCCCCTTCGAAGATGGCGCGCTGCTCGGCGGCCTCGGGCGAGTCCGTGCCGTGCTCCAGCTCCGCCTGCTTGACGGCGAGGCGGGCGCGTTCCTCCTGCGCGTGCAATCGACCGAAGTCGTGTTTCTGCAGCCGGTACCGGCGCTCGAAACGCGCGGACACTTCGTCGTGGAACTGGTTGAACTGGTGCCAGACTTCGCCCGGGGAGGTCGCAACCGGCTTCCCGTCGATCAAAAACGACTTCGGCATGCCATAGAACCGGCCCCACGCGCGCCGCTCGAGCACGATGGCCCATCGGGGATCCTGCTCGTGCGCGATCATCGGCTCGTCGACCCATTCGAAGTGAACGCCGGACAGCTCGAAGTTGCCGGTGCGGACGAGACGGCGGAGGGTTTCGGGGTGACCGGCCCGGGATGTGAACGCCTCCCGCACCGAATCCGGCCACGCGGCCATCGCCTGGGCCGACGGCGTGAACGTGTTGTGGCGTGTGACTTCCCCCATGCAGGTGTGACCGTCCCGCAGCGACATTTCGACCACCGGGCGCGGCCAGAACGTCGTCGATCCCTGCGACACGACGAGAAGTAGCAGACCGACGATCATGACGGTGCACAACGCCAGCGCGCCGCCCATCAGCCAGAGCATGGTCTCGCCCTGGGCCAGGATCGACGTTCCCGTTCTCCGGCGCGGTTTGCGGCCCACGACCTGCATGTCAACCGTGTTCATATCTGCGCCGACCTCTTGCGGAAGCGCAGCCGGACGATCTCGGCCACCGTGTTCACGACGAAGGTCATCAGGAAGAGCAGCAACGCGGCGAAGAACAACGTCCGGTAGTGCGTGCTGTCACGCACGGCTTCCGGGAGCTCGACGGCGATGTTGGCCGACAGGGTCCGGAACCCGTTGAATATGTTCATGTCCAGCACCGGCGTGTTGCCGGCGGCCATGAGCACGATCATCGTCTCGCCCACCGCTCGTCCCAGCCCGATCATGATGGCGGAGAACAGTCCGCTCATCGCCGTGGGCAGGACGATGCGGATCGCCGTCTGCCACGGCGTCGCACCCGCGCCCAGCGACGCCGCGCGCAGATGATCGGGGACGGCGGACAACGCGTCCTCCGCGATCGTATAGATGATGGGAATGATGGCGAACCCCCTCACGAATCCCACGACGAGCGCGTTGCGCTGGACGTACGTACCGATCAGCCCTCCGCGCGCGTCGACGCCGGCCCGGTCCAGAACGGCCGCCGCCAGCGCGGACACGCTGATCACTGCCGCCATGCCGACCAGGAACCGCGCGAGGTCCAGCATCGCGACGCGCCCGCGCGTCGACCGCGCGGCGACCTTGCGGACCGCGTTGCCCGTGAGGCGGCCCATGAGCAGCATGACGCCGATCGCGCTCACGGGAAGCAGCATGAGGAACCAGCCGCCGAACGAGCTCCCGTGCCCGCCGGAGAGCCACGCCATCATATCGCCGCCGAAGAAGACGCGTTCCATCCACGGCCCCAGGGCTCCGGCGAGGAGAATGGCGATGGGGAGCGTCGCCAGCACGATGAGAAGACGGTAGCGCTCCAGGCGTCGCGCCAGCGTCTGCGGCAGCGCCTGCCAGACGTACCCCGCGGTCAGGAGCACACCGGGGATGGTGGCGAAGGCGACGATCACCGACGGCACCACCCGCTGCACGAACGGCGCGATGACGAGTGCGGCGAGGAAACCGAGCACGACGCTGGGCAGGCTGGCCATCGACTCGATGAGCGTCTTGAGCCGCGGGCGCACGGTCGGTGACACGAATTCACTGGTGAATATCGCGGCCAGCAGCGCCAGCGGTGTGCCGAACAGCATGGAATAGAACGTCGCCTTGAGCGTGCCGAACACGAGCGGCCACATGCCCAGCTTGGGCTCGAAGTCATCCGTCCCCGCCGACGACTGCCACGAATGCACGGGTTTCGGGAACCCTTCGTACCACACCGGCCGGAACATGGCGTGGAGCGTGGCTTCCGGGTAGCCCAGATCGATGTCGAAATGGTGCACGACGCCGCCGCTGACCGCGATCAGCCCGTCGTTCTTCGGCGTGAACGCAACGGGGGCGACGGCCCCGTCGCCGAGATCGAGGTTGAGCACGTGCTTGCCGCTCGTCGCCTGCAGGACGCGGACGTGCCCGTCGGCGAATCCGGCCGCAAACACGCGCGCGCGCGGCGACGCGGACAGCGCCGTGACGGCGCTTCCGTGCCCCTTGAAGTGCTGGGAGCGTCCGAGCGCCGTCCCGGCCGCGCCCGTCGGCGGAGCGTCGGGACCGGTCTCCGGCACGTAGGTGAACCACGTGGAGATGGCGCCGTCGGACTGGCCGACGATGACGGTCTGACGACCGAGCAGGGGTGCAACGGCAACCACGCGCGCCTTTCCGCCGGTGAGGTCGGCTGACGCGAGCAGGGACGGGGCGGATAGGTCGCGCGTGTTCCAGACGTTCGCATGCCCGTCGCCACCGACGACGTACACCGCACTGCCGGCCGACGTCACGAGGATATGGTCCGCGCGCGCTTCCGCGGGGATCACCCCGCGGTCGATGGTGAGGGACACCTCGCCGGTGAACGCGTTCTCCTGTCGATCGACGTGGACCACGGTGACGGAGTCGGTGCTCCCGACCGCCGCCACGAAGTAGCCCGCGTCGCCGCGCACGTGATCGATACGCCGCACGGACCCCGTAACCACAGCCGGCGTTCGCGCGTCGACGGTGACCGTGGCACTCTGGCGCCGGTAGGTTTCGGGGTCGGTCTTCTGGACGACGGCGCCGTCCGCGACGGCGACCGCGCCGACCTCGAGCGCCCGCATGCCTGCCGACACCACGTCCTCGGACGGATAGTCGGTCTTGAATCCGATGCGGCCCAGCTCGACGGAACCGTCGATACGCCCGATGGCGAATGACGCGCTCTCGACGTCGAAGGAGAACGCCGACAGCGAGTCCGCGGCGACCAGCGCCTGCGTGGCCACGGTGTCGCCCGTGTCCAGCCGGAAGACGTGGAGCAGGCCGTCCGCGCCGATCGTCCAGCCGGCGACGCTGTACTCGTCGGAGCCGGTGGCGAGGACGCGCGCCGGGTCCCGGGGTGCGACCGTCGACTCCGAGGTCGCATGTCCCGAACGGAACAGAGGGACGACGACGCTCACCAGAAACAGGAAGACGGCGGAGACGGCGAGTATGGTGCCGATTCCGCCGATCGAAATGCAGGCGGCCGAGATCCGGTCGGCCGCCTTGACCGTCCATCGCGTGGTGTGCGCGCGCTTTCGCTGGTTCCGAGTCATGAGTCAGGGACGACGGTGGGTGGCGCAGCACGCCACCCACCGTTCCAAATCTCCGTTGGTATAGAACCGAACAACGTTAGCGCTTGCTGACGTTCAGGCCGAGCTTCGCGAGCTCCTCGCCCGCGATCTTTGAGCTGACCGGGAAGTACCCGTCCTTGATGACGTCCTGCTGGCCTTCCTTGCTGAAGACGAAGCGGATGAACTCGCGGCGTAGCGGGTCCAGCTCCGTCCCCGGCTTCAGGTTGACGTACATGTAGAGGAACCGCGCCAGCGGGTACTTGCCAGTGTACGCGAACTCGGGCGTGGCGGGAATCGCTTCGCTCGAGGCGTCGTGCTTGATGGGAACGACGCGGACGTCAGCGGTCTTGTAACCGATTCCGCTGTAACCGATTCCGTAGAGGTCGCTCGCGACACCCTGCACCACCGACGAGCTGCCCGGCTGCTCCTTGACGGCGTCCTTGTAGTCGCCCTTGAACAGCGCGTGTTCCTTGAAGTAGCCGTACGTGCCCGAGGCCGAGTTACGACCGTACAGGCTGATCGGCTTGTTGGCCCACTCGCCGGTCAGACCGAGCTGACCCCAGGTCGTGACGTCCTGCGGGGCGCCGCCCTTGCGCGTCTTCGAGAAGATGGCGTCGATCTGCTGCAGGGTGAGAGCCTGGATCGGATTGTCCTTGTGGACGTAGACGGCGAGCATGTCGATGGAGGTCCGCAGGTGCGTCGGTTTGTACCCGTACTTCGCCTCGAACGCGTCGATTTCTTCGCTCTTCATCTCGCGGCTCATCGGACCGAAGGTCGACGTCCCCGCGATCAGCGCCGGCGGCGCGGTCGACGAGCCCTTGCCCTCGATCTCCACCTGGACGTTGGGGTACATCTTGCGGAAATCCTCGCCCCAGAGCGCCATCAGGTTGTTCATCGTGTCGGAACCGACGGTCTTGATGGCGCCGGACACGCCCGACGTGCTCTTGTACGAATCGAGCGCCGGGTCCACGGTGAGCCCGGCCGCCAGCGTGACACCCGCCAGCACCAGACCCGTCAAAGCCACCAGAGCCGTCGAAATTGAGCGCAACGTCTTGTGATTCATAGTTCGGAAGTCCCTCCTCATGCGAGACGACAGAAGTGCGTCTTGATACTCCACTTGGTTGATCGTGCGAAGGATAGGCTCGACATATAAAGACACCGTTAAGACCAGTTAAATTTTGGCGGGAGGCTCCGTCGAGGTGTGGCCGGCCCGGGCGGGGTGGGTGAACGACGGGCGCTCCGGTCGAAGATCCCGGGCGCCCGGTTCCAGACATCAAGGGGGATTGATCCTATTGACCGAAGAGGATGTCCAGGATCGATCCGAGGTGGCGCTTCCCTTCCAGCACTTCGGGATTGTAGACCTCGGTGTAGCCGCAGTGGCGGCACGACGCCGTCACGAACTGGTTGTGCTGGATATCGAACAGCTTGGACAGGCCCGTGCCCGCCGTGGAAATGCGCTTTATCGATGCCCCCTGGTTCTTGCACTTGGTGCACACGAACCGGGTCGCCAGTTGGTCTTCCAGAGACATGGTCTTCCTCCTCGGGATGAGCGAGCCGGCGCGATCTTGATCCGGAGCCGGTCGTCGGATATGCCCTACACTCCGGGGCACGAC
>CAZCQM010000057.1:0-15233 GCA_964500785.1 uncultured bacterium | reverse complement strand
GTACTACCAGGTCGGCGGGGTGTATGGGTACCAGCGCGATAACGTGGTGCCGTTTGGACTCGTGTCGCTGGGCGCGGCGCGCCTCGCGCCGGACGCGAACACGTACATGGGCTATGCACTCGACGACTACTGGGCGTTCGCGATGACGTTCGGCATCGGCGCCAAGGTACTCATGAGCCGGAACATCGGCCTCCGGTTGCAGGGCCGCCTGCTGCTGCCCTTCACGACCGGAGGCGGCAGCCTGTGGTGTGGCTCCGGTGGCTGCGGCCTCGGTATCACCGGCGGGTCGGCGTTCATTCAGGGAGATGTCGGGGCCGGGTTGTTCATTCTGTTCTGATCCTGACGGTTGCATGAAGAGCAAGGAGAAACCATGGACACTTCAATGAAACGCGGCCGCAGGATGCTCATCGCGTTCGCGTCGATCGTCGTGACGCTGGCGGTGACGGGCGCGCTGGTGTCGTGCTATCCGGGGGACCAGCTCACGATCGCCGAGGCCGACATGATCACGACTGTCTACAATCCCGACGCGAATTTCAAGGCGCTGACCAGCTACGCGCTCGCGGACTCGGTCATCCATCTGGTGCCCGAAGGCCAGGAGGACGACATCTCCCGCGCGTACGATGACCTCGCGCTGACGACGGTGCGATCGAACCTCGACGGGCTGGGTTTCACCGAGGTGCTCGATCCGGCGACGGCCGACGTGATCGTGACGCTGGCGGTAACGGCGGCGGACTACACGAGCTACTACTCGTATTCGCCGTGCTACTACTACTGCTGGTACTACCCGTATCCACCGGGCTGGGGATGGGGGTACCCTCCGGCGATCGGCGCCTACTCGTACCGCGTCGGGACCATATTCATCCACATGGCCCTGCGGGCCAATCCCGACCCCGACGACGACAACGTTTTCATCGCGTGGGTGGCCGCGATGAACGGGCTCTCGGACAAGAGCACGAACGGTACGCGGATCAAGAACGGCATCAATCAGGCGTTCGCCCAGTCGAAGTACCTGGGCGCGGGCAAGTAGACGAGGAGCGACGACATGAAAGCACTGACGGTAGCATTGTGCGCAGGATTCGTGCTCCTGGTCTCGAGCCCGGCGGCGCGGGCGCAGGACTGGTTCGGGGCGGCGACGTGGCAGGTTTCCTTCCCGACCAGCGACACGAAGAACTTCGTCGATGCGGTGAGCTTCCGCGGCGTCGGTCTCGATTTCCGCAAGGTCGTGCGGCCGGCGACGACCGCCGGGCTCGCCCTGGGATGGAACGTCTTCCACCAGCGGGTCACGGGGACCTACGAGATCAAGAACGGCGCGGTGACCGGCACCCAGGACCGATACATCAATTCGTTTCCGATCATGGCGGGCGTGCACCGCTATTTCGGAGAGCGCGGGGGACCGCGTCCCTACGTCGGGCTCAACGCCGGCGCGATGGTGATCATCCGGACGTTCGCGGTGGGTGTGTTCTCGACGGAGGAAGACAGCTGGGACTGGGGCGTGGCGCCCGAGGTCGGTGTGATCATTCCGACTCAAACCGGGGCGGCGCTCATGATCAACGGACGGTACAACTGGTCGTTCACGCACCAGAATCTCCTGGATCAGGACGAGGATCTCACCTACTGGGGGATCAACGTCGGGTTCGTCTGGGAGCAGTACTAGGGGTCCGCGGGTGCTTCCGGAGGCGCTCCGCCCCGGGGGCGGGGCCCGTCTGGAGTCCCGCCGGACTTTTTGGCGGAGGCGCGGGCGGAAGTCGCTAGTGGCGTGATATTTGCTGCACCCGGGCCGGGCCTGGCTGCGCCCCGGCACCGCCGGGCCGCGGGGGACCCCCGGAGGCCGCGATCGATGACCGACCGCAGGGCGCGGACGCCGATCGGGCCAACCGACGGGGTGATAAACGATGATCATTCAGTGCCAGAGTTGTGCGGCAAAATACTTCTTGCCCGAGGAAAAAGTCCCGGAACAGCCCCTGAAGGTGCGCTGCCCGAAGTGCCGGGCCGTCTTCATGCTGGTGCCGCGCGACGAACCCGTCCCGGCCGGAGTCACCGCAGGGAATCTGCCCGGCGCGGACGCCGAGGACGCGGCGCCGTCGAAGACCGCGGCTCCCCAGGCGGGCGGGGCGAAGAAGGCGGCTCCCCGGGGCCGCGGTGGGCGTTCCGGCGACGACCGTGCACGCCGGCTCGCTCGCGTCCTCGTCTCCGATATCCTGTGGTACAACCGCGAGAAGCGCGACCAGGCCCTCGATGACGGGACGCTCATGACCGCGCTCGGCGAAGAGATCAAGAAGTCCTGGGAGCTGTACAAGGAAAAGGTCGGCGCGGAGACCGCGCAGTCCACGAACTACTTCAAGGAAGCCCTGAACGAGATATTGGCCAATGGCCAGGAAGTTTTCTGATCCCACCGGCGGGGCGTCGGCAAACACCCAGCCAGTTCGACAAGAGCGAGCTGTTTTCGTCGTGGCACCCGACTCCACGTTCCTGGAGCGGGTGTTTTCCATCTGTGGGGATCCACCCGTCGCGGCGCCCCGGTTTCCGACGATCGAAGCGCTGGCCGACGCGCTGACCGAATTCGAGCGCCTTCCGCTGGCGTTCGTGCTGCTGGTCGCGCCGGCCGGCTCCGACGTGGACATCCCCGAGCTCCGTCACCTCCGCCTCGAGTTCCCGCAGATCGTGATCATCGCCGTGCTGGAGGCGTGCGATCAGCAAAGCGCCCTGCGCCTGCAGTCGATCGGCGTCCACGGAATCCTCCTCCCACCCTTCGAGCGCGTCAGTCTGGGGCGCGAGATCGCGACCGCCGTCCCCAACGTGCCCAACTTCAAACGCCATCCCGACCTGATGCGGCGGGCGAGCGTGCGCTTCGACTTCGTCATTCCCAGCGACCTCACCTACGTCATCGGGATCAACTACCACATTTCGAGTCTGCTCAAGGAATTCGGCTATCCGCCGCAGGACACCCGCGTCAACATCCCGCTGGCGTGCGACGAGGCGATTACCAACGCCATCGTCCACGGGAACGGGTCGGATGCCGACAAGAAGGTGAGCATCCATATCTACGTGAGCCAGAACCGGTTCCGCATCCGCGTGCGCGACGAGGGGGAAGGGTTCGATCTTTCGGAGGTTTCGAATCCGACTCAGGGTGAAGCGCTGATGCGCTCGTCGGGACGCGGGGTCTACCTGATGCGCAACATCATGGACCTGGTGGAGTTCAAGGACGGCGGGCGGGTCGTGGAGCTGGAGAAGCGCAACGCGAACGGCAGCGAAAACGGCGGGCGCACCGCTTGACGACCGCTATTCCTGCCACTTCTCGCGGGCCAGCTTCTCGAGCATGTCGTCGATAGATCCCCAGATGCGCGCGTTCTGATCGGGCTCGAAGAGCGCCTTTCGAACGCGGCCATACTGATCCTTCTTCACGTAGCGGATTGACTTCATGGTTTCCATCGGAACCAGGATGTCTTTGCACGCCTTGACCTCGATGGCCTTGCCGTCGAGATTGGCGTTGGGGTTGTTGTCCGGGTGCATCCCCAGACCCCAGCCGTGCGCGACCATGCTGCAGATCAGCGCGCGAAACGTGTTCTGTCCCTGGACGGTGTCCAGGTCGATCTGGCCGTCGACCTTTTCGGTGACGCCTTCGATGACGGGGACGAGCTTGTCGAGGACGTTCTGGCTGACCTCGATGTTGAGCAGCCGGGCGAACATCTCCTTCATCATCTTCTCGACGACACCCGAGGATGCTTTGCCGTTCTTCATGATTTCTCCGTCTTGAGCCACTGGGTTCGTTCCAGGATGACGCCGAATAAAGCAAGAAACAGGCCCAACCCGACCAGGACGCCCGTCTTGGGGACGAACGAGTTGATCCCGGTCGCCAGGATGGCCGCCGCGATATAGGCGGCCTTGATGAGAGCCTCCCGGGCGGCGAACACCCTCCCCGTGAACTGGCGGGGACTGCGATGCTGCATGATGGTCTCGGTGACGATGAAGATCGGCGACATCGACGTCCCCAGCAGGCCGGCCCAGATGCACATGGGAACGAGCGACTCGGTGCGGCCCATGCCCGCGATGGCGACCCCGCTGAGGAGGGTTCCCACCGAGACGGCGCGCCCGCCGGCCGCGTGCTCGCGGAAGAGGCCGACCACGAGCGATCCCACGATGAGTCCGCCGACGAACGCCGTCCCCACCTGGGCCAGGAACAGCGTCTGGCCCGGAGCCGCCACCTCCTGAATGCGGGCGATCCCGATCACGCTCATTGCGCCCCCGACGGCGAACAGTCCCGTCTGCGCGATCAGACTCGCGCGGATGTCCTCGCTCTGGTGCAGCAGCGCCACGGCGTCGCGCACCGACGTGGTGAAGAAACGGATTTCCTCCCGCACGGGATCGGCGGGCAATCGCACGGGGTGGGGCGGCGGGCGGTGCGCGATCGCGACCGGCACCATCAGCGCCGCCGCGGCGACGTAGAGTATCGCCGCCATGTGGAAGCTCGTGCCCCACGAGTAGTAGTCGAAGAGCCAGCCCCCGCCGAGGAAGCCGACCAGCGTGCCGACGATGCCGAGCGCCCAGAAGACGGCATTGGCGGGCAGAAGCGATTCGTGCGCGACCAGCTCGGGAAGGAGAGCAGACCGCGCCGGGGCGAACACGAGGTCGAAGACGGCCAGCGCGCACGCCGCCGCGTAGAACGCGTAGATCGAGTTCGTGCGCATGAACAGGGCCGGCACACCGAGAAGGATGACGGCGCGAACCAGCGAAACCACGAGGATCGTCAGGGGCTTGTTCCAGCGGTCGATGAGGACCCCCGCGATCGGGGTCAACAGGAGGATGGGGACCTGCGAGAAGAGCGTGAGCTTGAGGAGCTCGACGCTCGATCCGGGAACGAGGAGGCCCAGCATCCCGACCAGCGAGAACTGCTTGAGCCGGTCCGCGGACAGCCCGGCGAGCTGGACCGAACCGAACAGGTAGAGGACGACGTCACGGCGGCGGGCTTTCATTGTACCGAGGCGCTATCGTAGTCGCGACCTTCGCGCTTTTGCAAGCGCGGCAGCATATTGCACCCTGTGGCTCCCGATTCGTCCCGGTACGGCATGCCCGGATACCCAAGCGCTTGCCTGCAAACACGTTGTGCGGATTCACCGGGCCCCCGGTTGGCATGCTCCTTGCCCTTTGCCGCGAGCCGGGGCGGCCGTTTACGCAGAGGCGCTTGAGCTTTCTCACCCTGGCCTCATGCAACAAGTGCATTTCTGTGGGCCGTCCCGGCAGACACATTCACCCGAAACGACTTCCGGCGACGCGTGAACCGTCGCCCCGCGCACGGCGCGAACATCGGGAAGGACGCGACGAATCATGGTCGTGCTGAACTATACCGGCGGGGAAATAAACGCGAAGATCGTCTACTACGGTCCCGGCGTCAGCGGCAAGACCACCAATCTCGAGTACATCCACGAAAAGACGCCCGAGGCGGCGCGCGGCAAGATGGTGTCGATGAAGACGCAGACCGACCGCACGCTCTTCTTCGATTTCCTTCCGCTCGAGCTCGGTGAGATCAACAACTACCGAACCCGCTTCCTTCTCTACACCGTGCCGGGACAGGTGTACTACAACGCGACGCGCAAGCTCGTGCTCAAGGGTGTCGACGCCGTGGTGTTCGTCGCGGATTCGTCCGGCGCGAAGCTCGACGAGAATCTCGAGAGTCTTCGCAATCTGGAACAGAACCTCAACGAGCACGGCATGACGCTCGACGATATCCCGTGGGTCATTCAGTACAACAAGCGCGATCTGCCCGACGCGATGACCGTCGCCGACCTCGACGCCAGCCTCAATCCGCTCGGCGTCCCGACGTTCGAGGCCATCGCGACGCAGGGCGACGGCGTCTACGAGACCTTCCACACCATCGCGACGATGGTGTACGGCGTGCTGAAGGAACGACTCGAGCGCGGCGACCTCCCGGCCGAAGTGGGCCAGGTAACGGGGAAGCAGCCGACGCCCGCGATCGTGCCTCGCAAGAGGCAACCGGTTGCCCCCGCCGCAGACGCCCCGGCGCCGGCACCGACCGAGCCGCGCAGGCCCGCGCCGCCCGTGGCGCCCCGCGAGGCGCCGGAGGCGGACCCCGGCCCGGAAATCGAGTTCGACCACGCAGTCGACTCGGTCCTTCGCGAAACGGAGGCCCCGGCCGCCCCGCGGCCCACCGCCACCCGGCCGAGCCCGGCGCCGCCGAAGGCCCCGGCCGCCGCGCCGAAACCGCGCGCCGCGGCCCCGAAGACCCCGCCGGCCGCACCCCCCCGGCCGAAAACCGCCGCCCCCGAGCCGCCCGCCCCCGCGCCGGTGGACGACAGCCTCTTCGAGGCGATCCCGGATTCCCCGTTCGACGTCGAGCTGGGCCGCGTCCCGGCTCTGGACGAGGCCTCCCTCGCGTCGGACAACGCGCGTGATGAGGGCCCCGACGAGTTCATCACCGATCCCATGCGCCAGCGGTCGTCGCCCCCGCCCGCCGCGCCGGGCCCCAAGCCGTTCCCACCGCGTCCGATCGCGTCGGAGCCGGACCTGGGGGCGACCCCCGAGCCGAGCAAGCCCGCCGCGTCCGAGCCGAGCCGAGCCGCGGCGCCCGAGCCGAGCAAGCCCGCTGTGCCCGAGCCGAGCCGAGCCGCGGCGCCCGAGCCGAGCCGACCCGCCGCCCCGGCGGCGGCTCCCCCGAAGCCCGCGCCCCGGACGGCCGCGAAGCCGGCGCGCCGGCCCGAACCCGTGGCGGTGGCCACGGCGGAGGCCCCCATCCACGTCCCGGTCCGCATCCCGCGCGAGCGGCTGGAGACGTCGGACTCGGTCGAGATCATTCTCGACGTCACCATCGTCGACGAGCCGGCGTAGGCCGCCCCGGTCGGCGTCTGTTTCGGCCCCCTCGACGGTCATCCGCCCCGGCGCCCCTTTCTCTGTGGATAACAGAGTGAAGCCGCTTTCCCGTAAGCAGTTCCGTTCCCCTGAAACTCCTTGACAGTTTTTTTCCGGCTATACTACGGTGACGCCCGAGTCACGCATCTTATTGGCATTTCGTTCGTTTGACCGTTTTCGCGGAGGATTCGCCCGTGCTGCTGCCCGTTCGCCGGGGAAAGAAAGATCGGAGAAGCCGTTTCACACCGCCGGGAGGGGGCCTGGACGCCGCCGCGCGCTTCGAGTCCGCCCAGGCGGCCTGGCGGGAGGGACGGCGCGAGGACGCCCTCGCCGCCATATCGGCGCTTTCCGACGGCGACCTCTCCGCCGGCATCCGGCGCCTGGTGGGCGAGTTTCTCATGGAGGCCGGGGAACTGCCCGCGGCCCGCGCGTGCTTCGAGCGTCTCGCCGAGCTGGAACCGTCGCTGGCACTCCCGCACTATTTCATCGGAAAGATCGAGGACCGGCTGGGAAACCTGGACGGCGCCCTGCGCGCCCATCGGCGCGCCATCGATCTGGAGCCGGAGAACGCCGAATGCCACTACCGCCTCGGTGTGACGCTCGCACGGCACGAGCGCGGCGCCGAAGCCGAGGTGAGCTACCGGCGCGCCATCGCCCTCGATTCGGGGCACGCTCGCGCCTACACCAACCTCGGCTACCTGATGGATCTTCGCGGCGACGGGAATCAGGCGATCCAGCTGTTCCGCCGCGCACTCCAGTTCAACCCCGCCAGCGCGGAGGCACACTTCAACCTCGGTGCGCTGTACGGTGAACACGGGAGCCACGACGAGGCGGTGCGCGAGTTTCGACATGCGCTGCGGCTGGCGCCGGACAGCGTGGAGGCGAATTACAACCTGGGGATCGCGTTGTACGAGCAGGGAGACATGGACGGCGCGCTGGACCACTTCCGCCGGACGATCAAACTGGATTCGAGACACACCGATGCGCACTTCTTCATCGGAATGATCCACTATCGCAAGGGGCTCTACCCGAAGGCCGTCAAGACGCTGCAGCTGGCACTCAAGTCGAATCCCGATCACCCGTCGATCCTCTATCACATCGGGATGTGCTACAACCACCTCAACCAGCCCGCCAGGGCGATTCCGCCGCTCAAGCGCGTCACCGAGCTCATGCCGGAGGATCACCGCGCGTTCTACGCGCTGGGCATGGTCTACGATCGCGCCGACATGCGGGAGGAAGCGCGCGAGAGCTACCGCGTGGCGGACTCCAAATTGCACACGGGCCGCCAGCACGCGGCCTGAGGGGTCGCGCGACCGTGACGTCCGCGATCCGCATCGTCGTCGTGATCGCGGTCCTGATTCCCGCGACCGCCTTCGCAATCGGTAACGAGAGAATTCCCCTGGAGAACTGGAGCTACGCCGCCGTCGAGCGATTCGAATCGCTCGGGCTGTGCACGTTGCCCGACGACCGCCCGTTCAGTCGCGGCGAGTTCGAGACCATCGTCGCGGCCATCGCCGTGGCGGCGCAGGATCGTTCGCTCTCGGCACGGGACCGCTACGAGCTCGACCGTCTCGCCCGGGAATACGGGACCGACGGCAGGCGTATCGATCCGTCGCAGCGCTATGACCGGGCCTGGATCGCGCGCGACGGCGCCATCGCCGTCGAAGGAGACTTCGACGTTCGCCCCTTCGTGGAGCAGCGCCCGGGATCGAGCTCCGTCGAGGCCTACGCGGGCACCGACCCCGAGGTCCGCGTGCACCTCGGCGACCGCGTCACCTACGACGTCCGCTACCAGATCCTGTTCGGACCGGAGCACGGCGACCGCCGCGGCGGGCGGAAGCCGTCGCGGCGTGAGAAGAGCTTTCGCGGGCTGACCGCACTGTTCGATCGCTCCTACGTCATCGCGGCGTGGGATCAGGTGCACGTGCTGGTCGGCCGCGACTACGTCGACTGGGGGCCGTCGCGGAACGCGGGACTCCTCACTCCGGGTGAACGCTACGGGATCGACCAGATCGGTGCGCGTGTGTTCTTCCGATCGTTCCGCTTCGACGCCTTCTACGGCCAGCTGTTCACCGATCCCGAGCGCTACCTCGTGGGGCACCGACTGGAGGGGACCTTCGGGCGCACCGTGGTGGGCCTCAGCGAGACGGTGACCTACGGCGGGCGGGGTCCCGACATGCTCTACCTTCTGCCCATCGCGTGGTACTACGCGAACCAGTACAACGAGCGGACGAATGCGGACAACATCCTGTGGTCGATCGACGCCAAGACGAGCGTGCTGGATCGCGTGACGGCGTACGGGACCCTGCTCATCGATGACTTCCAGTTCGAGCGCTCGGGCGGGTACCCCGACAAGCTGGGCGCGGACGTCGGCGTGCGCTGGGTGCCGGATCGCCCCCTCGGTCTTGCGGTCACCGGATCGTACACCTGGGTCGACATCTACACGTACTCGCACGACGATTCGCTCTCGGTCTACGTGAGCGGTGCCGGCGAGCTGTCCGGGGGCGACGTGCTGCTCGGCGGCCTGCCCGGGCCGGACAGCGACGCGTGGCGCGTCGCGGTGGAGGTGTTCCCGCGCGCCAACCTGCGCGTGACCGCGGGTGCCTTCGGCGTGCGCCGGGGTGAAGGCAACGGGATTCACGCCTTCGACATCGACACGGACCCGCGCGATCCACCGTTCCCGTCGGGGATCGTGGAGCGCACACTCGGTTTCGACCTGGCCGCGCGCTGGGAGCTAGACGGCGACTCGTGGGTCTCGCTGGCCTACACGCACGCGTCGGTCGACAACGTCGCGCACGTCGCCGGATCCGACGACACGCGCGACGGGTTCCGGCTGGAAATTCGATGGGACGTTCCGTAGCGCACGCATTGCCGCCGGCGCGCCTGCCGGCGGGAATCGAGATCCTGCGCCCGCACAACATGCTCGCGGCCGCGCTGGGCGTCGTGGCCGGGTACGTGGCGGCGGGCGGCGCGGGTGCGGCGCCGATTCTCTGGCCCGCCATCCTCACCGCCCTCGCCACCGGAGCGGGGAACATCATCAACGACTACTTCGATCTTCCCATCGACTCGGTGAACAAGCCGGGGCGTCCGCTGCCGTCGGGCCGTATCGGCACGGGCCCGGCGCTGGTGCTGTACGGCGCGCTGAGCGCGATCGTCACCGCCGCCGCGCTGATGGTGCTGCCCGCGGCGGTCGCCGCCGTGATCGTGGCGTGGGAGGCGGCGCTGTTCGCGTATGCGCGCGTCCTCAAGCGCACCTGGGTGGTCGGGAACGTGGCCGTGGCGGCGATCTCGTGCAGCGTCTTCCTGGCCGGGGCGATCGTCGCGGGGCGTCCCGGCGCGGCGCTCGTTCCCATGGCGATCGCGTTCTCGTTCGTGATGTGCCGGGAGATCGTGAAAGGCGGCGAGGACGTGGAAGGCGATCGGGCCGCCGGCGTGCGCACCTTCGCCGCCGTGGCGGGGCGGCCGCGCACGGCGCGCGCGGCGGCGTGCGCGATGCTCGCGGTCGCCGCGGCCATTCCGACGCCCGCCGTGGCCGGCGTCTACTCGATGCGCTACTTTCTGGTGATGGAGGCGCTCGTCGCGCCGGCGCTCATCGTCGGCGCGCTCGCGGTGGTGCGGCGTCCCGAGCGCGACGTGTTCGCGCGCGTGAGCCGCCTGCTGAAGCTATCGATGTTCGCGGGTATCCTCGCGATCACGCTCGGCCCGTGACCCCGCGCATCAGGGGAAGAACAGGCTCACACCCCCGGTGAACGACCAGTACTTGACGTCGAACCCCACGATGGTCGGCTGGTCGAACCCCTCGACGTAGGAATCGTAGGTGCCGCCCTGGTAGTAGAGCGCCTGGGCGTTGAGACCGAGCCAGCGGACCGGCAGCCACAGCAGACCGCCGCCCACCTGCCATGAGAACGCGGCGTCCGCCTTGTTGCGGCTGACCGGATCCTGGAACTGGAGCTTCACCCCGCCCATGCCGCCGCGGATGTAGGGCCGGACGTCGGTTGCGGTGGGAACCACGACGCGGATGAAGCCGGAGTACGTGGACAGGTTCGTCTCGAGCGTGGGGTCGGTCTTGTCCTGGTACGTCGTGCCTTCGATGGAAAACCCGAGCGACCAGGTGCGGCCGGCGAAATACTCGATTTCCGCGGCCCAGTCGAAGGGCCACGACTCGTGATTGCCGTCGCCGTCGCGGGAGCTCGAGAATTCGCCGACGGGAAGGCCGGCGCCGAAATAGCCGGATACGGCCGTGCGCTGCCAGAGCAGGGGCCGCGCGGCGTAGCGCACGGCGGACGCGGGCGACGTGCCGAGCAGCAGGAGCAGGAGGCCGACAGGAACGGCCCGGCGGATGTCGACGAATGACATGGGTGCTGCCTTTCTCCAGGGGCGGCCCGTGGGGCCACGAGGGTCCACTGAATAGTGTGGGGGGATGCGGGATGCTGTCAACGACCGAGTCGGCGTCCTATTCCAGGAGGACCATGCGCCGCGCATCCACCGCCACGCCGTCGACAATTAGACGACAGAAATAGACGCCACTTGCAACGCGCGTGCCCGATTCGGAGGTTCCGTCCCAGACCGCCTCGTGCGCGCCGGCGCCGGGGACCCCCGCGTCGATGCGCCGCACGAGCGCTCCCGTCACCGAGACGATGTCGAGGACGACCCGGGCCGCGCGGGGCAGCTCATAGCGCACGGCGGTCGTCGGGTTGAACGGATTGGGGCGGTTGCCGAGCAGGCGGGCCGCCGGCGAGGGGGGCGGCGTATCCCCCACCGCCGTGACGGGATGGAAGAGGCGGTAGATGTGCCCGTCGAAGGCCCCGACGAACAGCTCGTTCGTCGGCGGCGGGCCCTCGCCGAAGGTCAGGAGCACGGGCGCGTCGGTCAGGAGCGTGCTCCGGACCGGCGGACCGGTGCCGTCGTAGTCCAGCGCCCAGATCTCGCCGCCCGTGTAGTCCGCAAAGATGAACCGTCCGGTGAGCTCCGGCGCGTGCGCCCCGCGGTAGTGCCGGCCGCCGATGATCGCCACGCCCTGGCTGTGGTCGTACCAGTCGATGGGCAGCACCAGGTTCCGGCCGGCGGTGTCGCACACGGCGGGCTGGTAGCACGCGGGGCCCTCCATGAACGGCCACCCGTAGTTGCGGCCCGGTTCGACGATGTCGAGCTCTTCGTAGGTGTCTTCGCCGACGTCGGCCGCCCAGAGCTGGCCGGTGGCGTCGTCGAACGAGAAGCGCCAGGGGTTGCGGAACCCGTAGGCGTAGATTTCCTCCCGGTATCCGCTCGCGTTACCCGCGAACGGGTTGTCCGGCGGGATGCCGTAGAGGAGCGGGGGAGACGGGGTGTCCACGTCGATGCGCAGAATCGACCCGCGCAGGTCGGTGAGATCCTGCGCGTGCTCCGGGGTGAGGTCGTCGCCCATGGCGATGTACAGGTAGCCGTCTGCGCCGAAGCGGATCTGGCCGCCGTTGTGGAAATAGTACGTCTTGGGGACGTCGATCAGGATCTCCTCGCTGGTGGCGTCGGCCGAGTCCGGGTCGGCGCTCACGTGGTAGCGCGCCAGGATGTTGCGGTAGGGTTTGGCGCTGACATAGTAGACGAAGAACACGCCGTTGAGCCGGTAGCCCGGGTGGAACGCCAGCCCGAGCAGCCCCCCTTCGCCGGACGCCTGGACGCGGCTGCTGATGTCGAGGAACAGGTGCTTCTGCGAGGGCGTGGCGCTGTGCTCGGCGGGAAACACCCAGATCTGTCCCGACTTCTCCACCACGAAGAGGCGCCGGGTGAAGTCGGCGGCGTCGGTGATGTCCGTGGGGGCGGTGAAGGTGAGATACGGAAAGGCGTCCTCGAGGACGTACCCCTCCTGGGCGGCGGCCGGCGACGCCATGGCGGCGAGCGCCAGGGTCAGCCCGAGCTGAAGTTTGAAGCGGGAGTTGGGCAAAAGCGTTGTGCGGCGGGTTCCCGGATGCCGGCCTTCATTATACAATGCGGCTGTGCGGGTGGCAACGGGGGGCCGGCAAACTTTGTGTAAAAGGAGAAATGAAAGACGTATGCGGTACTCAAGGAAACAGATAGCCATCGCTTTGTATGCGGTCCTTGCGGGTGTGGCGGCTGGTGCGCGTGCCCAGCTCCCGGCCACCGATATCTGGGTGGCCGACCTGGCCGTCGACGGGGGCACGGTCCGGATCGATACGCCGGAAAACGCCACCCGCCACCCCGGCTACGACAACCAGCCTTCGTTCCTCCCCGATGGCAGCGGATTCCTGTTCAGCGCGGCCGATCCCGGCACCGGCACCGACGTGTTCCGGTGGGACGCCGAGACCGGCGCCGTCGGTCGCGTGACCGACACGCCCGAGAGCGAGTATTCGCCCACGCCGCTCGACGGCGGGTTCTGCGCGGTGCGCGTCGAGGCGGACAGCACGCAGCGCCTGTGGCGTTTCGACGCCGACGGCGGCTCCCCGCGGTGTGTGATGACCGACGTCGACTCGGTCGGGTACTTCGTCTGGCTGGACCCGAGAACCGTCGCCGTCTTCGTCGTGGGGGACCCGCACACGCTGCGGCGGGTCGACGTCGCCGCACAGGCGGAGACGATCGTCGCCAGGGACATCGGGCGCTGCCTGCTGCGCGTGCCGGGGACGCGGGACGTGACGTTCACGGCGCGCGACGCCGATGGCCGCTATTCGTTCTTCCGCCTCCCGGCGGCCGATTCGACCCCGGTCCCGTTGATCGCCGGAGCGGGCGAGGGGCAGGACGCGGCCTGGGTCGGCGACACGCTCCTCGCCACCACCGGCACGGCCGTCTTCGCCGCCCGGCCCTTCGAGAGCGGGGTGTGGACGCGCGTCGCGGACGCGGCGAAGTGGCGGCTCCACGGGCTGACGCGCATCGCCGCCAGCCCCGACGGCGGCACGCTCGCACTGGTGTGCGAGGAGTGAGCGAACCGGGCCCGGAGCGCCGCCGAGACGCCGGGGACGTTGACCGCGCGCGGCGTCAGGTGCTATCTTCCCATGCTTCAAGGGGTTCAGTTCACGATCCCCGCCCGATTCTCAGCATGGAAAAACACTTCGATCCGGCCGGCGCACGCGCGCGATGGAACCTGGAGTGGGAGGCGCGTGGCGTCTTCCCCCCGGACGACGACTCCACCCGGGAGCCGTTCGTCATCATTCTGCCCCCGCCGAACGTGACCGGCGTGCTCCACGTGGGACACGTCCTCGGGGACACCGTCCAGGACCTCCTCATCCGCTGGAAGCGGATGTCGGGCTTCAACACGTTGTGGCTTCCCGGCACCGACCACGCGGGCATCGCGACGCAGAAAGTGGTGGAAGCGGCGCTCCTCAAGGAGGGAAAGTCGCGCGCCGACATGACGCGCGAGGAGTTTCTCGCGCACGCCTGGACGTGGAGGGACCGCCACCACGCGCGCATCGTCGAGCAGATGAAGCAACTCGGGTGCGCGTTCGACTGGAGCCGGGAGGCGTTTACGCTGGACGAGGCACGGTCGCGTGCCGTGCGCGAAGTGTTCGTGCGCCTCTACGAAAAAGAACTGCTCTACCGCGGCGACTACATCGTCAACTGGTGCCCGTCGTGTCAGACGGCCATCTCCGACGAGGAGGTACAGTACGAGGAGCGCGATTCGCACCTGTGGTGGATCCGATATCCGTCGAAAGATGGTGACGTCGTCGTCGCGACGACGCGCCCCGAGACGATGCTGGGCGACACCGCGGTCGCGGTGAGCCCGGACGACGCGGAAAAGGCCCGCCTGGTGGGAAAGACCGTGACGCTGCCCATCGTGGGGCGCGAGATCCCCATCGTGGCGGATGCGGTGGTCGACCGGGAATTCGGGTCGGGGTTCGTCAAAGTCACACCGGCGCACGATCCCAACGATTTCGGCATCGGACAGCGCCACGGCCTGCCGTCGGTGGTCGTCATCGATCGCGAAGGCAAGATGACGCGCGACGCCGGCGAGGAGTTCGTGGGCCTGGACCGCTTCGTCGCGCGCAGGAAGGTGGTCGAGCGTCTCGAGCGCGACGGGCTGCTGGTCAAGATCGAGCCGCACCGTCATTCGGTCGGGACCCACGATCGCTGCGGCACCATCATCGAGCCGCTGCTGTCGCGACAGTGGTTCGTGAAGATGAAACCGCTCGCCGAGCCCGCGGTGCGCGTGGTGGAGAACGACGAGATCACGTTCTATCCGCCGCGGTGGCGCAACGTGTACATGAGCTGGATGACCGACATCCGCGACTGGTGCGTGTCGCGCCAGTTGTGGTGGGGGCACCGCATCCCCGTGTGGTACTGCGACGATTGCGACCACTTCACGGTGTCGCGGGAGGATCCGACGGCGTGCGGCGCGTGCGGCGGCGGGCGCATCCACCAGGACGAGGACGTACTCGACACCTGGT
>CAZCQM010000056.1:0-15514 GCA_964500785.1 uncultured bacterium | reverse complement strand
CACCCGACGGGTCGCGCATCAGCTTCACGTCCGACCGCGACGGAGCCGACAACATCTGGATCATGAACCGGGACGGATCGAACCTGAAGCAGGTGACCAAAGAGGACTTCCGACTCGTCAACAACGCGGTATGGACGCCGGACGGCAACTACATCGTGTGCAAGAAGCACTTCACGAGCACGCGGTCGCTGGGCGCGGGGGAGATGTGGCTCTATCACGTGTCGGGCGGTGAGGGGCTCCAGATTACGAAGCGCAAGAACGATCAGCAGGATGTCGGCGAGCCCTGCGTGTCGCCGGACGGCCGCTTCGTCTATTTCAGCGAGGACATGAGCCCGGGCCCGTATTTTCGCTACAACAAGGATCCCAACGGCGTGATCTATTTCATCCGCCGCGCGGATCGCGAGACGGGCGAGGTCACGAATATCGTCACCGGCCCCGGCGGCGCCGTGCGGCCGCAGTTATCGCCCGACGGCAAGCGCATCGCCTTCGTGCACCGCATCCGCACGAAGTCGGTGCTCTACGTGCAGGACCTCGATACGGGCGAGGAATACCCCATCTGGGACGGCCTGAGCCGGGACCAGATGGAGACGTGGGCGACGTTCGGCGTGTATCCCAACTTCCAGTGGATGCCGGACGGAAATGCCATCGTCGTGTGGGCCAGAGGGAAGATCTGGAAGGTCGACCTCGCGTCGCGCGAGGCGACCAACATCCCCTTCGAAGTCCACGCCCACCACGTAATCCACGACGCGCTCCGGTTCCCGCAGGTCGTGAGCCCGCCCTCGTTCGAAGCGAAGCTGATCCGCCAGGGTGTCACGTCCCCCGACGAAACGTGGTTCGTGTTCAGCGCCGTGGGTCACATCTGGAAGAAGAAGCTCCCCGACGGCGTCCCCGCGCGCATCACCAGGGGCGCCGAGTGGGAGTACTGGCCGTCCTTCAGTCCCGACGGCCGGTGGATCGTCTACACGACCTGGAGCGACGACGACGCGGGGAGCATCCGCCGGGTCCGCCTGGACGGGAAGGGAGGGAAGACGCTCTCGACGCGTCCCGGATTCTACTATTCGCCGTCGTATTCGCCCGACGGATTGAAGATCGTCTTCCGTCGCGGCACCGGAAACGCGATCCTGGGGTTCACCTACGGGACCGAACCGGGACTGTACTGGATGCCGGCCGACGGCGGCCCGTCGACCCTGGTCCGGGAGACCGGTGACATGCCGCGCTTCAGCCGCGACGGCGAGCGCGTGTATTTCATCGAGGAGGTCGACGAGCTCAAGAAGGCGTTTAAGAGCGTGCGCCTGGATGGCGGGGACGAGCGCACCATCTTCACGTCCATGTACGCCAACCAGTTTGTCCCCAGCCCGGACGAGCGCTGGCTCGCGTTCACGGAATTGTTCCAGGGCTACATCATTCCGTTCCCGGAGACGGGCCGGGAGGTAGATCTGAGCGCGAAAGAGAAGGCCGTCCCGATCAAGAAGGTGACGCGCGACGCCGGCTCCTATCTGCACTGGTCCTCCGACAGCCAGAAGCTGCACTGGACCATCGGTCCGCAGTACTTCACGCGGTCGCTCAAGGAGAGCTTCGCCTTCGTCCCGGGTGCACCCGACTCGATCGCACCACCCGACACCACCGGCATCGACGTCGGCCTGACCCTCGACACAGACGTACCCGACGGCTCGCTCGCGCTGACCAACGCGCGCATCATCACGATGAAGGGCGACGAGGTCATCGAGAAAGGGACGATCGTCGTCGAGAAGAACCGCATCGTCGCGGTGGGCCCGGCGTCCGGCGTCGCGATCCCGAAGAGCGCGACCGTCATCGACTGCACGGGAGAAACCATCATGCCCGGAATCGTCGACGTGCACGCGCACATCTGGCACCCGGACATCACGCCGACGCAGAGCTGGATGTACCTCGCCAACCTGGCCTTCGGGGTCACGACCACCCACGACCCGTCCAATCCGACCGAGAGCGTGTTCACGAACTCTGAGATGGTGAAGGCGGGCTACCTCCTCGGCCCCCGCGTCTTCTCGACCGGAACCATCCTCTACGGCGCCGACGGCGACTTCAAGGCCGTGGTCAACTCGCTCGACGACGCGCGCTCGCACGTGCGGCGCATGAAGGCGGTCGGCGCCTTCTCGGTGAAGAGCTACAACCAGCCCCGCCGCAACCAGCGCCAGGAGATCATCAAAGCGGCGCGCGAGCTGCAGATGATGGTCGTGCCGGAAGGTGGGTCGTTCTTCTTTCACAACATGACCATGATCCTCGACGGGCACACGGGCATCGAGCACACCATTCCCATCGCGCCCATCTACAGGGACGTCACGACCCTCTGGGGCGCCAGCCAGTCCGGCTCGACGCCGACGTTGATCGTCGGCTACGGCGGAATCTGGGGTGAGAACTACTGGTACCAGCACAGCCACGTGTGGGAGAACAAGCGGCTCATGACCTTCACGCCGCGGCCCATCGTCGACGAGCGGGCGCGGCGCCGGACCATGGCGCCCGAGGACGAGTTCTACCAGTTCGCACTCTCGAACAACTGCAAGGACCTCCTCGACGCGGGGGTGAGCGTCCAACTCGGCGCGCACGGGCAGCTCCACGGTCTCGGTGCGCACTGGGAGCTGTGGATGCTCGCGCAGGGCGGCATGACCAACATGGAGGCGCTGCGGTGCGCGACGATGAACGGCGCGTGGTACCTGGGACTCGACCACGACATCGGCTCGCTGGAGACGGGGAAGCTGGCCGACCTCATCGTGCTCGACGCGAATCCCCTCGACGACATCCACAACAGCGAACAGGTGCGCTACACCATGGTCAACGGACGCATCTTCGACGCCCATACGATGAACGAGATGGGGAACCACTCCGGAAAGCGGCGTCCCTTCTACTGGGAGAAGCCGGGCGCGAGCGATGCCTTCGTCTGGCAGGGTCCGGCGACGGGCTTCCTGCCCGGCCACTGCGGGTGCTACGTGCACTAGGTCGACGGGAGCGGATGTCGTGCGCACTGTGGTGAGATGCCGGCTGATCACGGGGCTCGTGCTCCTCGCCGCGATGTCGGGGTGCGCGCGCCCGGCGCCGCGTCCGCGCCTGGTCGTGCTGATCGCCGTCGACGGACTGCGCGCCGATCTGCTCGACCGCTACGACGGCGCTTTCCACGGCGGGTTCCGCCGGCTGCGCGACGACGGCTTCCGCTACGACAGCGCCTTCGTGGACCACGCGATCACCGTGTCGCACGCCGGGCACGTCACGCTTGCGACCGGGTGCCAGCCGGCGCGCCACGGCATCGTCGACGCCGCGTTCTACGCCCCGGGACCGTCCGGCGCGCGTGTCCTGGTCGACGCGGTGCGGGACACCTCGGAGTCGATTCCGGGCGACCCCGGGCGGACCGGGGTCTCGCCACGGCACGTTCTGGTGAGCGGGATCTCGGAGTGGGGGGCCGGTGCCGCAGCGGGCGCCCGGACGCTGTCCGTCGGGAGCGGCTATGTCTCGTCTCTGCTTTATGTGTTTCATTCACCGGCGCCCGTATTCTGGTATCAGGACGGAGCATACAGAACATCCAGCTACTATGCGGGGGCGGTCCCCGACTGGGTCGACCGGTTCAACCGCGAACGCCTCCCGTCCCTGAAAGACGACTGGAGGACGTGGACCGCCGCCGTCCCCGGCTCGCTCGCCACCCTCTCGCGGCCCGATTCCGCGGCGTTCGAAAACCGGGGGTGGTGCACCACCTTCCCGCACCGCTTCGAGGTCCAGTTTGGCGACGCCATCGCCCGCGACCGCGCTCGCGCGCTCGACCGGTGGCTGGACTGGACGCCGGGGCTCGACGCAGCCACGCTCGAGCTGGCGGGCGAGGGAGTGCGCGAGCTGCAGCTCGGGCAGCGCGATGCAACCGATGTCCTCACCATCGTTCTGTCGACGGTCGACGACATGAGCCACTCCTACGGGCCCTTGAGCCGCGAGACCTTCGAGACTCTGTGGCGCATCGACGACGAGCTCGGGCACTTCTTCGATGTCCTCGACCGGACGGTGGGGAAGGACCGGTACGTGGTGGCGCTCTCGTCGGACCACGGGTTTCCCGAGGTGCCGGAGTACCGCAAGGCGGAGGGGCTTCCCGGGCGACGCATCGAGGAGCCCGCTATCGACTCGCTGCTCGCCGACGTCGACGCGGAGATCGACCGCGCACGCGGCGAGTCCGCCGACGGCATCGCGCGTCGCGTGGCCGATGTCGTGCGGCGGCGCGACTTCGTCGCCGGCGCGTACACCGCGGGGGAGCTGGATAGCGACGAGGACACGGGCGATCCCTACGTCCGTCTGTATCGACACTCGTTCCGCCCGGACCGCATCCCGCGCCTCCCCCTGTTCTCGCTCGAGACCGGCGAGTCGTCGATCGCAGCGGCGGGCGTCATGCTGCGACTCCGGGAGGGGGCGATGATCGACCTCGACGTGTCGATTCACGGGTCCCCCTATCCGTACGACCGTCACGTGCCCCTCGTGTTCATGGGCGCCGGCGTCGCGCCCGGGCGCAGCGTTGCGGAGGCGCGCACCGTGGACGTGGCGCCCACGCTCGCGCATCTGGCGGGGATCCCGGTTCCGCCCGACGTCGACGGGCGCGTCCTGCACTTCCCCGGCCCGAAAGGGAGGAAGTGACGGGGTGGCCACGTGGTTCGTCTACATCGTGCGTTGCGCGGATCGGACGCTCTACACCGGGGTGACGACCGACGCCGAGAAGCGCGTCGCCGACCACAACGGCGGGCGCGGAGCAAAATACACGCGCAACCGCCTGCCGGTGGAACTCGTATTCGTGGAGGCGGCGGGCGAGCGCGGGGACGCGCTGCGCCGGGAGCACGAGATCAAACGCATGCGATTGTCGGACAAGCGGGAACTGATACGCAAAGGAGGGGATCGGCGATGAGCATCCTGGGAAACATGCTCTGGATTGTGCTGGGGGGCGGGTTGATCCTGTTTCTCGAGTATCTGATCGGGGGGGTGCTGCTGTGCGTCACCATCGTGGGAATCCCCTTCGGCGTCCAGTGCATCAAGCTCTCGACGCTGGCGCTGCTCCCGTTCGGCCGTCGAATCGAACCGACCGGCTCCGCGTCGGGCTGTCTGTCGATCACGATGAACGTTCTGTGGATCGTGCTGGGCGGACTCGCCATCGTCGCGACCCACCTCGTCTTCGGCGTGCTATGCGCGATCACCATCGTCGGCATTCCCTTCGCGAAACAGCACATGAAACTCGCCGCGCTCGCCCTGACTCCGTTCGGCCACACGTTCCGGTAGGCCGGATACGATGTCCATTTGCCGGTGGCGCGGACCCGCGTCCCCGGATAAGCTCACCCCCATGAGTGACGAACACGAGTACCTCCTTGGAACCCACGGGGCGGAGCTCATGCGGCTCGGCCTCCAGCACCGACTGTGGAGCCGTGAAGCCTTCGAGTGCTGGGAGCGCGCGGGTGCCAAGCCGGGTGCCGTCGTCCTCGACGTCGGGTGCGGTCCCGGCTACGCCACCTTCGATCTTGCGCAGCTGGTCGCCCCGGGCGGGCGGGTCGTCGCCGTCGACGAGTCCGAGGGATTCGTGGCCCATCTGAACGCGCAGGCGAAGGTCCGCGGTGTCGACAACGTGGAGGCGTCCGTGCAGGACGTCCAGTCGCTGCGCATGCCCGAGGCATCAGCCGACGTGGCCTACGCGCGCTGGGTGCTGTGTTTCACCCCGCGCCCCGACGCCGTCGTGGCGGGTGTGGCGCGGGCGCTCAAGCCGGGGGGTGTCTTCGCCGTTCAGGATTATGTCCACTGGCAGGCCTTGTTTTCGTCGCCGCCGAGCGAGGCGTTCGACCGGATGCTCCGCGCCACGGATCGCAACTGGCGCGAGTCGGGCGGCGATTCGGAGATCGGCAAGCGGCTGCCGGCCATGATGGCGGCGCACGGCCTGCGGGTGGAGAGCATCCGGCCGCTGCAGCGCATCGCGCGCCCGCACGATCCCCTCTGGCAGTGGCCGTCGTCGTTCTTCGTCAACTGGGTGCCGCAGCTCGTCGAGCGGGGCCTGCTCTCGGAGGCCGACCGGAAGGCCTTCGAAGCGGACTGGGCGCAACGGGCCCGGGACGAAAACGCGTTCTTCTGGACACCCTCCATGATCGAAGTCATCGCGCGCCGCCCCGCCTGACGGCAGTCCGGCGGAAGGCGGGAGTTCTTTTCCAGGGGAGATTTCCGGTATACTGAGTGGCTTTCCGCCTGGCGCGGACCGCACCCGAACCGAAATGGCACGGCGTGGACAACCTTCCTACATTCATCCTCGTCGGGTTCCTGGCCCAGCTGATCGACGGTACCCTGGGCATGGCCTATGGCGTCAGTGCCACGACCTTTCTGCTGACGCTGGGCGTCCCGCCCGCGGTGGCCAGCGCGAGCGTGCACGCCGCCAAGATGGCCACCACCGGGATCTCCGGCATCGCCCACTACAAGTTCGGAAACGTACGGACGTTTCTCGTCAAGCGTCTCGTGGTTTCGGGCGTGATCGGCGCGGTGATCGGGGCATATCTGTTGGGCAACTCCGACGCGCGCATCATCAAGCCCGTGGTGGCGGCGTACCTCATGCTCATGGGTGTGTTCATCCTGCTGAAGGCCCGCGGGCACGTGCCCGGTGAAGACGACGTGCGCACGCACATCGTCCCCCTGGGCCTCGGCGGCGGGTTCCTGGATGCGCTCGGGGGCGGGGGATGGGGGCCGATCGTGACCTCGACGCTGCTCGTGCGGGGCAGTCACCCGCGCTTCACCATCGGCTCGGTCAACCTTGCCGAGTTCTTCGTGTCGGTCGCGGCGTCGGCCACGTTCGTGTCGACGATCGGGCTGTCGTACTGGACCGCCATCGTCGGTCTCGCGGTCGGTGGGGCCGTGGCGGCGCCGATCGCGGCGTACCTGTGCAAGCACGTTCCCACACGGTTTCTCATGAACGTGGTCGGGGTGCTCATCGTCCTGCTGAGCCTGCGCACGCTCTACGTGGTTCTATTTCTGCGGTAGGCGTGCCTAGCGGCTTTGCCAGTCGAAATGGAGCCGGGGGCGCGGCTCGTACGTGGCGCCGCCGTAGACGGCCCCCGCCGCCGCCAGCGACCCGGCGATGATCCAGGTGGTCTTTTCGTCGAACAGCCCGAAGGTGTTTCCCAGGGCCCCGACGAACATCCCGAGCGTCCCCGCCGTGCCGGCGCCCTGAAGTGTTGCATCCAGACGGGTCGGCGGCACGTACCATTGCATGTCGGCCGGGTTCAGCGAGAGGGTGAGGTACCCGGTGCCGGGGCCGTCGTAGCGGTCGCGCAGGAAGTGGGGGGGGAGCGAGAGTCCCGCAGGGGGCGCACCCGGCTCGCGGGGCACCGGCTGTACGGTACGGGTGCTGTCGCTTGAGGCCGCGGCGAGGGGCCGCGGTCCGGCGGCGACGAGGATCGCGATGGCGGCGATGACGATCGCCTTCATGGTGAGGCCTCCGTTCCCGTCCATGAATATACCACGAATCCGCCTCCCGTGCAGGCGCCCGGGGCGGACTCGGAAGCGCTGGCGCCGGGCCGCGGAATCCGGTACCGTCCGGAGAGAAGGAGCGACACGATGCCCGATCGTCCGCTGCGCAAATCCGATGACCGCATCATCGCCGGCGTGTGCGGGGGCCTCGCCGAATGGCTCGGCTGGCCCGCCAACCGCACGCGGCTGGCGTACGTCGTTCTGTCCGTGTTGAGCGCCGCATTTCCCGGCATTCTCGTGTACGTCATCCTGTGGATCGCCATGCCGGGACCCGACTCCTAGAAACGCGCTCGCCTCCGGCTGCGGCGCATGAAACGAGGTGCCCATGGCGAAACGACTTCAGGTGTACGAGACCCCTGCAATTACGGTGACGTTCGATCCGAACGCGTGCCGGCATTCCGGCGTGTGCCTCATGGCGCTCCCGAAGGTGTTCGACCTGCGCCGCAAGCGCTGGATTCGTCCCGAGCTGGAATCGGCGGACGCCGTCTCACAGGCGGTGGCCCGGTGCCCGTCCGGGGCGCTCCAGTATTACCGGAACGCATCGACGGATCCATCTGTTGGCAAACAAATTGCACGTGCGATGCTCATGAATCGTCTCTTCATGGAGAGTGATGCCGCCGCATCCCGATCCGCGCGCGCCCGTGCCGCGGCCGAGGCCATTCGCCACGCGGGCGGCTACCGGTGGGTGGGCATCTACGACGTCCTCCCGACCGAGATCTCGGCGGTGGGCTGGACGGGTGAGGCGCCACCGGCGCACCCACGCTTTCTGCGCACGCAGGGGCTGGCGGGCGCGGCGGCCGACGAGGGAACGACGGTTGTGGCCAACGACGTCGAGCGGGACCCGCGGCATCTCTCCGTGCAGGAAGGCATGCGCGCGGAGATGGTGGTGCCGGTCATCGATTCCTTCACGCGCCAGGTCGTGGGAACTCTCGACGTGGCCAGCGAACGCGAGGGCGGTTTCGGCGAGGACGACCGGGCGCTCCTCGAAGCGTGCGCGCGGGTCATCGGGAGACTGTGGAAATGACCGACCGCTCGGCCGGGGAGCCGCGGTCGGCGGAGTTCCGCATCGCGGATGGCACGAGGATCGGATACGTCCACCTGCGCGTTCGCGACCTGGATCGATCGCTCTCCTTCTTTCTCGATACCCTGGGACTGCGACTGGTCAGCGGCGGGCCCCACACGGCGACTCTGTCGGCCACCGGCCGCGGGCCGGGGTTGATCGTGCTGACCGAGAAGAAGGACGCGCCTGCGCGTCCGGCCCGCGCCAGCGGGCTTTATCACCTGGCGATCCGCGTGCCGGCGCGCCGGGCGCTCGCGATGTCGATCCGGCATGTGAACGATGCCGGCTGGATGGTGGAAGGGTACGCGGACCACGACGTGAGCGAGGCGGTCTACCTGTCGGATCCGGATGGAAACGGCGTCGAGATCTATGCAGACCGCCCGTCGGACACGTGGCCGTTTCGCACCGGCCAGGTGGAGATGGTCACCATCCCGCTCGACCTCGATTCCTTGATGCAGGAGATCTCCGACTGGCCGGGCCCCTGGGAAGGCATCGATCCCGGCGCGACCATCGGCCACGTGCACCTGCGCGTGGCCGACCTCGAGCGCACCGAGGCGTTCTATCGCGAGGTGATGGGCTTCGACGTCACCCAGCGGTCGATCCCGGGCGCGCTGTTCTTTTCCGCGGGCGGATACCACCACCACGTCGGCGCCAACACCTGGGCCAGCGAAGGCGGGCCCCGACCACCGGCGGACGCCACCGGCCTGATCGCGTACAGCGTCATCCTCCCCGATGCGCCCTCGCTGCGGGACGTCGAAGTGCGGCTCGAGGCGGCGGGCGTCGTCACCAGCCGCGACGACACCAGCGGCGGAGTGCGCACCGCCGATCCCGACGGCAACTTCATCGAGCTCGTCTCGGCCTGATCGTTCGAACGCCTCCTTCTTGCGCGCCCGCGGGGGCGGTGCTAGCATGAATCCCCCGTGCGCCGGCACGCCGCCGGACGCTCGATCCACATGATCTTCCAATCCTGCAGTGAGAGGAGTCGCACCGTGGTTTCACGCCGGATACTCGTGCCCGTCTTCGCCGTGGCGCTGGCGGCGGTATTTGCGTCCGCCGTGCCGGCCGCGCCGCCCGTGGCGCCCCGCCACCCCCACTTCACCGTTACCAACGGGGACACGTTGCGTGACGACTATTACTGGCTGCGCGAGAAATCGAGTCCGGAGGTGCGTGCCTACCTCGAGGCGGAGAACGCCTACACGGACAGCGTCATGGCGCCGACGCGCCCGTTGCAGGAGAAGCTCTACGACGAGATGCTCTCACACGTCCAGGAGACCGACGTCGACGTGCCGTACGAAGAGGGCGGGTTCTTCTACTATTCCCGGACCATGGAAGGGAAGCAGTACCCCGTTTACTGTCGCCGGCGCGGGAGCATGCGGCGGCCCGAGGAGGTCGTCCTCGACGTCAACGCGCTCGCGGAGGGACACGCGTTCATGCATCTCGGGGACTACTTGGTCAGCGACGACGGTAACCTGCTCGCATTCACCACCGACGACACGGGGTTCCGGCAGTACACGCTCCACGTCAAAGACCTGCACAGCGGCGAGACCATGGATGATCTCGCCGAGCGCATCGTCGCCGTGGCGTGGGCGGCGGACAACAAGACCATCTTCTACGTGCAGGAGGACCCGGTGACCAAACGCTGGTACCGGCTCTATCGCTACGTGCTCGGCTCGGACCATCACGATCTGGTCTACGAGGAGAAGGACGGGCTGTTCGATCTGGGTCTGTACCGGTCGCGAAGCCGGGCATACATCTTCGTCGTCGCCGAGAGCTCCACGACGAGCGAAGTCTGGTTCATCCCGGCGGACGATCCCACGCGGGATATGACGTCGATCGACGGGCGCCGCGACGGGCACGAGTATTACGTCGATCACACCGGCGACCGCTTCTTCATCCGCACCAACGACCGGGGACGGAACTTCCGCCTCGTCACCACACCGGTTCATTCGACGGACGAGGAGTCGTGGTCTCAGATCTGGGGCCACCGCGAAAACGTCATGCTCGAAGGCGTCGATTGTTTCGCCCGGTATTACGTGATGCGCGAGCGCGAGAACGGCGTGCCACAGATCCGCGTCGTGAATCTGAAGACGGGGCGGTCGCATCGCGTCGACTTCCCCGAGCCCGACTACGTCGTGGAGCCCGAGGACAACTACGAGTTCGATACGCCGCGCTACCGCTTCGTGTACGAGTCGTTCGTCACGCCGCCGTCGGTCTTCGATTACGACATGCGGACCCACGACCGCACGCTGCTCAAGGAAAAACCCGTCCCCGGGTACGACCGCAAGCACTACGAGTCCCGGCGCCTCTACGCGAAGGCGTCGGACGGAACCATGATTCCCATCTCCATCGTCTACCGGAAAGACAAGAAGCCGAAGGACCGCCCCATGGTTCTTCATGGCTACGGATCGTACGGGTATCCGCTCGACGTGTGGTTTTCGTCCAATCGCCTGAGCCTGCTCGACCGCGGGGTGATATTCGGCGTTGCGCACATCCGCGGCGGCGGGGAGCTGGGCAAGATCTGGCACGAAGAGGGCCGGATGATGAACAAAAAGAACACCTTCACCGATTTCATCACCTGCGCCGAATATGTAATCAAGAAGGGGTATACGAGCAGCGACAAGCTGTGCGTGACGGGGCGCAGCGCGGGCGGGCTGCTGATGGGTGCGGTGGTCAATATGCGTCCGGATCTGTTCAAGGTGGTCGTCACCGGAATGCCGTTCGTCGATATGATGAACACCATGCTGGATGCGTCTCTGCCCCTGACCACGGGCGAGTACCTCGAATGGGGCAACCCCAACGAGAAGGCCGCCTACGACTACATGAAGAGCTACTCCCCCTACGACAACGTGGGGCACCACGAGTACCCGATCATGCTCGTGCGGACGTCTTTGAACGACAGCCAGGTGATGTACTGGGAGCCGACGAAGTGGGTGGCGAAGTTGCGCGCCACGAAGGCGGACAATCACCTGCTGCTCCTCAAGGCGAACCTCGAGCCCGCCGGCCACGGCGGCGCATCGGGCCGTTACGACCGGCTGCGCGACGTCGCCTTCGAGGACGCGTTCATCCTGACCGAGCTCGGCGTCGAGCACCCGGGGACGCCGTGAGCGAGACGCTGCGCGGCGACGCGACGCGCTGGCTGGGACTGCTCGACGAAATCGCGTCGCGCGCCGACGCGATCGCGCTGCGCTGGTTCGGCGAGCCCCGCCTGCGGGTGAGCGACAAGGAAGACGGGTCGCCGGTGAGCGAGGCGGATCGGGCCATCGAGTCGATGGCGCGCGACCTGGTGGCGGAGCGCGCTCCAGAGCTCGGCGTGCTGGGCGAGGAAGAGGGCGACACGGCCGCCGCCGGTGCCGCGCGCCTCATCGTCGATCCCATCGATGGCACGCGCAATTTCGTGCGCGGCATTCCCATCTTCGCCAGCCTGCTCGCGGTTGAGGTCGACGGCGCGGTGGTGGCGGGGGTGGTCTCGGCGCCCGCGTTGCGCGCGCGCTGGTCCGCCGCCCGGGGGGCGGGCGCCTTCCGCGACGGGAAGCCGATCCACGTCTCCACCATCGACGATTTCTCGCGGGCGCACCTGTTCCACGCCGACTTGAGCGGTCGCTCGGAAACCGCACCGCCGGAGCGCCTGCGCGCGTTGTTTCGAAGGGTGGAGCGGACGCGCGGTTTCGGAGACTTCTACCAGCACATGCTCGTCGCCGAGGGGGCGGGGGAGATTGCGATCGACCCGAAGGTGCAGCCGTGGGACGTCGCCGCGGTGAAGATCGTGGTGGAGGAAGCCGGGGGGCGGTCGACCTCGTTCCGCGGCGAGGACACCATCGATGGAGGAACGCTGCTCTCGACCAACGGCGCGCTGCACGCGTCGGTCATCGAGGCGCTGGACTGACCGAACGGAGGCCGCCGTGGCGTGGACCTACCTGGTAATTGCCGGTGTGATGGAGTGGGGCTGGCCCCTGGGGCTCAAGTTCGCGAGCGATCCCGCGAAGCGCGCCTGGGCGATCCCGTTTGCGATCGTCTCGATCATCCTGAGCGGCTGGTTCCTGCTGCTCGCCCAGCGCACGCTCCCCATCGGCACCGCCTACGCCGTGTGGACCGGGATCGGCGCGGTGGGGACCTTCGCGCTCGGCATTCTCATCCTGGGCGAGCCCGCCCAGTTCGCGCGCTTCCTCTTCGTCGGCATCATCATCGTCGGAATCCTGGGGCTGAAACTGGCCTCGTAAGAAATGCCCCCGACCACGCTCGCGACGGACACGTGGGGCGCGTCGATGGGGAACGTGCAGTTCGGTCTGAGCGTCTACTTCTGACGTCGGACTAGGCCGCCGCGATCTTCTTCGACGCGACCTTGCGCTTCTGGTCGTTGAGGATCTTCTTGCGCAGCCGGATCGACTTCGGCGTGATCTCGACCAGCTCGTCGTCCTCGATGAACTCGAGTGCGAACTCGAGCGTCATCTCCCGGGGCGGCGTGAGCTGGATGGCGTCGTCGGCGCCAGAGGCGCGCATGTTGGTGAGCTTCTTCTCCTTGATCGCGTTGACGACCAGGTCCGAGCCCTTGTTGTTGACGCCGATGATCATGCCCTCGTAGACCGCGTCGCCCGGGTGGATGAAGATCTCGCCGCGCGATTCGAGGCTCCACAGGGCATAGGCGACCGCGTTCCCGGGATGGAGGGCGATCTGGACGCCGTTGTTGCGCCGCGGCAGCTCGCCCTTGTAGCGCTGGTACTCGTAGAAGTTCTGGTACATGACGCCGGTGCCCCGGGTCATGGTCAGGAACTCGCTGCGGAAGCCGATCAGGGCGCGCGTGGCGATGAGGAACTCCATGCGGATGGTTCCCACGGCACTGGTGGTCATCGATTTCATCTCGCCCTTGCGGCTCCCCAGCGCGTCGATCACGGTGCCTTCGTAGCCCGGGTCCACCTCGACCACGACTTCCTCCACCGGCTCGAGCAGCTGATCGCCGACTTCCTTGAGGATGACCCGGGGGCGTGAGACTTCCATCTCGTAGCCCTCGCGGCGCATGGTCTCGATCAGGATGGCGAGGTGAAGCTCGCCGCGCCCGCTCACCTTGAATCGCTCGCCGCCGTCGGCTTCCTCGACGCGGATGCCGACGTTGATCATGGCCTCGTGCTCGAGGCGTTCGCGGATGTGCCTCGAGGTCAAGAACCGCCCGCCGTCCTTACCCGATAGCGGGCTGGTGCTGTGGCTGAAGAACATGGAGATGGTGGGCTCGTCGACTTTGATGATCGGAAGCGCCTCGGGGCGCTCGGGGGACGCGAGCGTCTCTCCCACCTGGACCTCCTCGACGCCGGCGATAGAGACGATGTCACCCGCGAGCGCTTCCTGCACCTCGATGCGCCGCAGCCCCTGGTAGCGCAGGATGCGCGTCACGCGCGATCGCACCACTTTGCCGTCGCGCTTGATGAGCGCGATGGGCGCGCCCATCTTCAGCGACCCGTGCTGGATGCGCCCGCTGCCGATGCGGCCGACGTAGGGATCGTAGTCGAGCATGGTCACCAGCATCTGGAAGGGCTGGTCGAAATCGGCGACCGGCGGCAGCACGCGGTGCCCGATGGTCTCGAGCAGCGGGCGCATGTCCGTCGACGGCTCGTCCAGGTCGAGCGTGGCCCAGCCCTGCTTGGCCGACGCGTATACGATGGCGAAATCCAGCTGCTCGTCGCTGGCGTTGAGCTCGCAGAAGAGATCGAAGGTCAGCGTGGCAACCTCGTCGGGTCGCGCGTGGGGGCGGTCGACCTTGTTGATGACGACGATGGGCTTGAGGTGCAGCTCGAGCGACTTCTTGAGGACGAATTTCGTCTGCGGCATCGGGCCCTCGAACGCATCCACCAGCAGAAGCACGCCGTCGACCATGCGCAGGATGCGCTCCACCTCGCTCCCGAAGTCCGCGTGACCGGGCGTGTCGACCAGGTTCACGGTCAGGTCCTTGTAGCGGAACGACGCGTTCTTGGAGAAGATCGTGATCCCGCGCTCCTTCTCGAGCGGATTGGAATCGAGGATCGTCACCTCGCCCTCCTTGAACGTGTGCGCCCCCGTCTGCTTGAGGAGCGCGTCGACCAGCGTGGTCTTCCCGTGGTCGACGTGGGCGATGATCGCGATGTTCCGTACGTCCTTACGACGCTTCTGATTCGGCATGGTCGTGTTCTTTCCGCCCGATCCCGGGCGAGCATCCCGCATGGCGGGCAAAAGGAAGGGCCGCCGCGCGGCCCTCGTTGCGCTCTGGCTCAAAAGCACCGTAATATAGGCCAAAGCCCGCAGCCTGGCAACCGGGGAATGCGCCCCGCGGGCCGGAGGACGCTGCTCACGGCGAGGATATCATGATCGGCTACGTCACGCGAAAATTGAACCGCTACCGGGCGCGCCGGACGTTTCGGGAGTACGGCTTCGAGGTGCGCCGCTTCGAGCTGGAGCGTGAGGGCCGGGTGGAGTACGCCCAGTGGCTCCATCCCTTCGAGAAGCCGAAGACCTTCCTCCAGGCCGACGTGGACGGGCTGCGCTGCTTCATCCGGGACGGGGACACGGCCATCGACGTCGGCGCCCACACGGGGGACACCGCCGTGCCCATGGCCCTCGCCTGCGGCCAGTTCGGGCTCGTGGTCGCGGTCGAGCCCAACCCGTACGTCTTCAAGATCCTCGAACAGAACGCGCGCCTCAACCCGCGCAAGACGCGCATCGCCCCCCTGAACTTCGCCGCCACGGCGGAGGACGGGGAGTACGTCTTCCACTACTGGGACGCGTCGTTCGGCAACGGGGGCAACCTCTCCCGGCTCCACAATCAGCGCCACGGTCACCGCTATCCGCTCGCGGTCACAGGGCGCAACCTGGAGCGCTACCTGCGTCTTCACTTCGCCGAGCGGCTGCCGCGGCTGTCGTACCTCAAGACCGACGCGGAGGGGTACGACAAGGACGTGCTTCGGTCCGTGGCGGGGTTGATGCGGGAGTTTCGGCCCGTCG
>CAZCQM010000055.1:0-15555 GCA_964500785.1 uncultured bacterium | reverse complement strand
GGCGGAGGTCTGGTCGGTGACGACGTCGATCTCGCCACCGCGCGCGAGGAGCTCCGGGAACACGTCGGCGGCGTTGCCGACCAGTCCGATGGAGAGCGGCCTGCCCGCGCGCTTCGCATCCATCGCGCGGCGCACGGCGTCGTCGAGGTCGTCCGCCGCCACGTCGAGGTAGCGCGTCTCGAGACGCTTGCGGATGCGGGCGGGATCGACATCCACCGCGATCACCACGCCCTCGTTCATCGTCACCGCGAGCGGCTGGGCGCCTCCCATTCCGCCCAGGCCCCCGGTGAGCACGAGGCGCCCCTTGAGCGTCGACCCGAACTCCCGCTGCGCGCACGCAGCGAAGGTCTCGTAGGTTCCCTGCAGGATTCCCTGCGTGCCGATGTACATCCAGCTCCCCGCCGTCATCTGCCCGTACATCATCAGGCCCTTGCCCTCGAGCTCCCAGAAGTGCTCCCACGTGGCCCACTTCGGCACCAGCAGCGAGTTGGCGATGAGCACACGCGGCGCCCCCGGGTGCGTCGGGAACACGGCGACGGGTTTGCCGGACTGCACCAGCAGGGTCTCGTCATCGCCCAGGCCGCGCAACGTGCGCACGATGGCGTGGAACGCGTCCCACGATCGCGCCGCCTTGCCGCGGCCACCGTAGACGACGAGGTTCTTCGGGTCCTCGCCGACCTGGTTATCGAGGTTGTTGCACAGCATGCGCAACGCCGCTTCCTGCGCCCAGCCGCGGCACGAGAGGGTTCGCCCGCGCGGGGCCCGGATGTTTCCCGGTGTGAATTCCATGGGTCCTCCAGCCTAGGTATCGCTTACGAGGAAATCGCCGACTTCATCCTCCACCGCGCGCAGCACCTCACCCGCCGCCGCCCGCGTCTCGAGCGCGGCGAGGTGCGTCGACAGCACGCTGTCGCGTTCGATGAACGGCACCGTCTCGCGCACGGCCGCGTGCGCCGCCTTCGTACCCCGACCCGGCGCCAGCGGCCGGTGGAAGTCCAGCGCCTGGGCGGCGCACATGAGCTCCACGGTGACGACGCGCATCACGTTGTCCAGCAGGCGCGCCAGCTTGAGGGCGGCGATGCTCCCCATGCTGACGTGATCCTCGAACCCCATCGACGTCGGAATGGAGTCGACCGACGCGGGGTGCGCGTGGATCTTGTTCTCGCTGACCAGTGCCGCGGCCAGGTACTGCGCGATCATGAACCCCGAGTTGAGCCCCGGGTCGGCCACGAGACACCGCGGGACGCGGTCCCCGTCGCCTTCCATGAGTTTGTCGATGCGCCGCTCCGCGATGGAGGCCACGTCCGCGACCGCAGTCGCGAGCGCGTCCAGCGCCAGTGCCATGTGCTGGCCGTGGAAGTTTCCCCCCGAGAGCACGTCGCCCTCGTCGGGGAACACGATGGGGTTGTCGGTGACCGAGTTGATCTCCCGAGTCGTCCACTCCTCCACCCACGTCATGGTGTCCGCCACCGCACCCAGCACCTGCGGGATGCAGCGGAACGAATAGGGATCCTGGACACGGTCGCAGTCACGGTGCGACGAGATGATGCCGCTGTCTTCGTGCAGGCGGCGGAATCCGGCGGCCACGCGTACCTGTCCCGGGTGCGACTTGAGCGCGTGCAGGCGCGCGTCGAAGACGCGATCCGTCGCCTGGTACGCCTCCAGCGACATGGCGGCCGCCGCCATCGCGGTCTTGAGGATGCGCCGCGAGCGGATCGATTCGCGCACGGCGAATGCGCCCATCAGCTGCGTGCCGTTGATCAGCGCCAGCCCTTCCTTGGGCCGGAGCGTGAGCGGCGTGAGTCCGGCGGCGGCGAGCGCTTCCGACGCGGGCACCGGGCGCCCGGCGTGCATGACCTCACCCTCGCCGATCAGCGCGAGCGAGAGGTGCGCGAGCGGTGCCAGATCCCCGCTGGCCCCGACCGATCCGTAGCACGGAATCACCGGCGTGATGCCGGCGTTGACCAGGTCGAGCAGCCGTGTGACGAGCGCCACCGAGACGCCGGAGTGTCCGATGAGCAGCGAGTTCGCGCGCAGGACCATCATCAACCGCACGATGTCCTCGTCGAGCGGCGGGCCCATGGCCGTCGAATGGCTGCGGATCAGGTTGTGCTGGAGTGCGACCGCGTCCGCCGGATCGACACGGACCCGCGCGAAGCGCCCGAATCCCGTGTTGATCCCGTAGTGGGGCTCGGTGTCTTCGGCCAGGTGGTCGCAGTAGCGCGCACAGCGCGCGACGCGCTCGAGCGCGGCGGGCGCCGCGGAGACCCGCACCCCGCCCCCGATGAAGGCGGCAAGGGCGTCCAGGCGCAGGCGGTGACCGTCCAGGGAAAGCGTGTTCATGAGACGGCCTATGCTATCACCTCTAGAAGTTCTGCTCCAGCAACACGTGCACCTTCGTGGCCTGGAGCGAGATCTCCTCTCCGACGGCGAAGCTGAGGTCGATGCGCCCGAGTTTCGACTCGCTGCGGACGCCGAAGCCGAACCCGGTCATCCCCTGGGTGCCCTCGGCGGTGCGGCCGTCCTCCAGCACAGTCTGGACCCGGACGAAACCGGCGTCGAGGAAGAGGTAGAGCCCCTCCTGCGGCGTGCGCCCCAGGCGGAGCTCGTTGCGCGCGTACCCGATGCGCCGGCCGTGGAACTGGTTCTCGCGGTACCCGCGCACGGTGCGCGCCCCGCCGATGTAGAACTGCTCCGAGAGCGGCACCGACGATTCCGGGCTCTCGAGGGTCCGGAACGCGCCGGTCAGACCGTAGTGCAGCGACCAGAAGGTCGGCACGATGGCCTCGGCGGTGGCCTCGTAGATCATCTGGCGCACGTCGCCGGGTCCGGTCGCGCCTTCGCGGTAGGTGAGCGTCTTGTGCGCGAGCGACGCGGCAAGCCCCAGGCGCCCGTAGCGCGCCCCGCGCTCGCTCCCCCACAAGCCGTCCGCACCGACGCGGCCGCGCACGCGGAACGAGCGCACGATCGATCCGGTGCTGAACACGTTGCGATCGGCGAACGCGCCCGCCGAGAACGACGTCAGGGTGCCGGCCATGCGGCCGAATCCGCGCTCCACGTCGAGCCCCAGCGACTGCCACGTGTACAGCGTGTCCTGCCCGGTCTGCTCCAGGCGCAAGCCCACCCCGAGACGCTTGCCGAGGAAGAGGCGGTCGCGGTAGCGGATCCGCGTCTCCGTGCGCCCGTTACCGTCGCCGGTCCACAGGGCCCCGAAGTCCTTGAGCGTCCCCCCGATGTTGTTCAGGTCGAGCTGGGCCAGCCCGCTGAGGATGCGGTCGCGCCCCGCTTCCGACGACGCGTATCCCACCGCGGCCGCGAAGGAGTGCGACTGCCGCGGCTCGTCGACGTGGACCACGGCGTCCACACCGCGCCCGTCGCTCGCGACGCGCACCGTCGGGAAATCCACGCCACGGAACACGCCGCTCGACACCATGCGCAGGTAGATGTCCTCCAGCACCCGCGCGCTGTACGGCGTCCCCGGGGTCACGCCCGCGATGCGCGCGGCCGTCTCGGGACGCGTCTTTGCGAGGCCCTCGATGACGACGCCCGTGATGTCGCGGCGCGTTCCCTCGACGATGTACAGCGACACGTCCACGGTGCCCGAGTCCGCGTGCAGAACCAGACCGTCGACCCAGATCTGCGCGAAGGGGTAGCCCGCCTCGTCGTACGTCGCCAGCGCCTCGTCGATGCGGCGCGCGAGCCGGCGCGGTTCGAAGAGTTCCCCGCGGTCGATGCCCAGCGCCCGGCGCAAATCCGCGACGGGTCGGAACGACGCCCCCCCGATGCGCGAGGCCCCGATGCGCGCCGGATCGCCTTCGAGGATCATCACCGCGTAGGTGGAGTCCGGCTGGCGCGTGACGTCGATGGTGGTGAACAGGTAGCCCTCCGCCATGTACGCCTCCTGCAGCGCGCGCACCGCCGCGTCCGACGGGAATCCCGCGCCCGCCAGAATGGCGGCGGCGTGCTGGTTGGTCATGGCGCGCCCCGCACCGGCCACGCGCACCACGGGCGGCGCCGCGGCGGCGACGCCGGCGATGACGAGCCCGGCCAGGGCGGCGATGGCGATGGCGCGTGCGCGATTCATCAGAAGTAGGCCCTCGTTTCCAGGCGGAACTCGTGCTCGACGACGCGCTTGCCGCTGAACACGCGTTCGCTGCGACCCGAATAGGTCGCGAACACCGTGATGACGCGCGAGACGCGCACGTTCGGCGTCAGGCTCCACCGCTGCGACGTCCCCTCGCGCGCGAACACGAGGGGTTTCGACGCGGGCGTCCTGACGTCCTTCACGTCGGACAGCTCGTAGTTGCCGAAGACGTTGACCTGGTCGGCCACGCGCCACACCACGCGCGGCGCCACCGTGATCGTGCGCTGCTCCGCGTCCGACTCGGAGTCGTGCGCGGTGGCGCCGGTGACGTCGAGGTCGATCGTCGCCCCGGGGGTCACCGACACCCCGAGCCCGCCCAGCAGCGAGCGCTCCTCCACATCGTACGCGCTCCCCGAGCCCGCGGCGATCCCCTCTCCGCCGCGCCGGTCGATGCGACGTCCCGCCTCCACCGTCGCCGTCCAGCGCGCCGACAGCGACCGCGACAGGCGCAGCGCGTGCTCGCCCGCGAACGAGCTCTCGTTCACGCCTTCGAAGCGGTTGTCTTCATTGTCCTCGCGCAGGTACCGCAGCGTGAGCGAGACGTTCTTGTACCCGTTGAGCAGCGACCAGTCCTGGCGCAACGTCGTGGTACCGAACACGGTGTCGTCGTCGCGCTGCAGCGCCCACGGCACCAAGACGTACACCTTCCACGCCGGCTCGTAGGTCGACTCCTCGCGCACGCCGAGCGTCTGGTCCAGCGAGACGTTACGTAGAATCCACGCCCCGGCACCGCTCTTTCCTCGCCCCTGTTCCGACGCCTTCCACACCAGATGCAGGTTGAATCCCACGCTGTGGACGGGCGTGCTGTCGGTGGTGGGCAGGTAGACGACGGTGAAGTCGCCCTTGCCCTTTCCCACCGGCTCGCCGAGCTCGTTGTAGTCTCCCTTGCCGTCACCGACGAAGATGACCGAGCGCTGCAGCGTCGCCACGCTGTTCTGGCTGACCTCGTAGTCCACGTCGGCGCGCAGACCGATCGCGTCCCACGCCCCGGTGGCCTTGATCCGCGCCAGGTCGGTGGTGGTCCCCGCGCCCGTCGTGCGGTCCGTCTCGCGGTGGTGCGTGAGCTGGACTTCCGCCTGCGCCGCCCCCGTCGAGCGGTAGGAGAAGAGCCCGTTGTAGGTATCGTCGCGGCGCGTATCGATGAAGGCGTCGGTGGCGGCGTCGACCCCGCGCGTGTCGCGACGCTGGCCGCTGAGCTGCCACGTGATGCGGCCCGGGTACCGCCGGCCGAGACGGACGGAAACGAGGTCGTAGGCGCGGCCGCTGTCCGCCGCTGCGGTGAAGGCGTTGCGATAGGTCTCCGTCGCGTAGGACACGCCGGGGACGACGTCCCACACGCCCCACGACCCTTCGACGCTGAGATTGCGCCGCGTCCGCACGTTGTCGTCGCCGTTCATATCGGTCGAGAGGCCGTGCACGGAAAGCCCGCGGTCGGCCAGATCCCCGGACTGGAGTCCGGCCTCCTGGCGGTTGCCGTCGAAACCGGGGCGCTCCAGCCGTCCCAGCGCGTAGTGAAGGCGTCCCACCCCGTTGCGCGCGGCACTCGCACCCACCTCGCCGGTCAGCTCGCGCCCGCCGCTGAGCGGAACGTCTTCGAGGTTCCAGTCGCGGTAGTAGTACGCGGGACGCGCCCGGTCGAAGCTGTAGAAGCGATCCTCGAGGAGGCTCCCCGCCGCCGTCACCCCGAGGCGCCAGGGACCGCGCGTGGAGAGGCCGATGCGCGCCTGCCCGGCGTGGCCGACGTTGTCGCCGTCGTCGAGCGACGAGAACAGGTTGGCGTCGTGGTCGCTCACGTTCCACTCGCCGTCGAAGGTGAGCGTCCCCGTCTCGCGCCCGATGCGCGCCGTCATTACGTTGGCCGCCTCCGGCAGCGGGAGGCGCTTTCCGACCACGTAGATCCCGTTGCCCGCCCCGACGAACTCGAAGTACGGGGACCCCCGCGGCGAGATGCCGGCGCGCCGGTAGTCGCCCTTCCCCGTTCCGACTTCGACGAACGAGACCAGGAAGTCTCCCGCCGCCTCGGCGAAGCGGTAGTGCGCCGGCGTGCCGGCCAGGGTGTCCGCCGGGACGAGGACGTAATCACCCTTGCCGGGATCGGTGGGCTGAACGCCCCCGGTGATGGCGCGGTCGGGATCGTCGCCCGCCGCTTCGAGCACCGCGATCTCCTCCTTCGACAGGATCGTTCCCTTGGGGCGGCTCTTGTCGTCCGCCTCGCGCGCGATCGCGAACCCCGCGCGCACTCCGTCTCCCAGCAGGACCTCTTCGACGCCGCCGAGGACGGTGGAGCGGTCGTACTGGTCCTGCGTCACCTCGAAGTCCACCGCGATCTCCGTGTCGGACGTGATCAGGCGCCGCGGCGTGAACGTGATCGTCCCCGCGTCGTAATCGATCACGTAGTCGCGGTTGGGACCGCGTTCCGCCCGAACGCCGTCCACCAGGACGCGCTCGGTCCCCGCGATGATGACGTCGCGCGTGGTGCGCGCCTGCGACAGGAGCGGGTACGGGCCCTGCAAGCCGTTCGTGCCCCGCGTCGACACGGTGCGGAACTGTCCCTTGGTCTCGGCGGCCGCGCCCACGATGCGCCCGCGCTGCGTCCACGCCGACGCCGAGATACCGCGCAGCTGTCGCGTCAGCGGCGAGAAGGACGAGGTCCGGTCATCGAGCGCGATGTCCCCCACCGCCGCCCGCGCGTTGGGGCCCTCGACCTCGACGAAGACGCGGTCGAAATACTGCAGTTCTTCCGTGTTGCCTTCCGGCTGGATGGGCAGGTTGTTGTCGGAGAGCAGCGCGCGCACGTGGATGGTGGGCGTGAGCTGTCCTTCCGCGGTCGCCTCGAGCGACTGGTCCAGCGTGGATCCGCGGTTGGTGCCGGTGGAGAACGACACCGACTTGGTCCCCCCGAACACGAGCGACGGTCCGGCCGGCGTCGCCGCGGCACGCTCGACGGGCGCGCGCTCGGGCGGGACCTCGACCGAATCCGGCGGGGATACCTCGGCCGGCCGCAACGTGAAGACGGGTCGCAGCAGGAACGGCTGGCGCCGGTAGGACACGATCACGACGGCGTCGGGGGGAATCGCGGTGCGAAAACGGATCGTCCCGAGCTGCTCGTTCACCTGGTAGTCGTCCGCCGGCACGGGCGCCCCGTCGACCTCGACGTGGACGCTGCCGGGGACGATGAACGGGGACGAAAGCGTGATGCGCTCCCCGGCCGCGGGCGCGTGCAGCGTGTCGGCCGCCGCCCCCCACGTGTCGGCGTCGTAGTGCAGGGTCTGGGCGCCGACCGCACCGGCCGCCGCGGCGAGCCCCGACGCGATCAGGACGGCGATCAGGGGTCGGGACTGCGCGCGCAACACGCGGATGCTACATCACCTTGAACACGAATAGGGTCTTCGACGCAGCGTCGGACACGAACAGGCGACCGTCACGGCCCAGCGCGACATCGGTGGGCTTGAAGGCACTCGTCCCCTCGGCGACGAACGCGCGGGCCGGCGAGCCGTCGGGAGCGAACACGAACACGCAGCCCGCGTCCGGATCGGCGGCATAGACCGTCCCATCGACGGCGGCGACCGCCCGCCGCGGACGGCGCATCGGGTTCTCTTCCCCCTCGCCGGGGATGACGCGGCGCAGCGTGCCGGAATCGCTGAACACCTGCAGGCGCGCGTTCCCCGAGTCCGCGACCAGCAGGTCGCCCCGCGGGGTGAACGACACCCCGAGCGGCGTGTCCAGCTGGCCCGCGAACGACCCGTAGTTGCCGAACGTCACGTCGACCGTGAGGTACGTGTTCAGGACGATCACCCGGTGATTCTCGATGTCCGTGATGGCGGTCCGTCCCGACGCGTCGACGTCGAGGCCGCAGGGCGAGATGCGCCGGCCGGTGTCGAGGTCCTGGAAATTGAGGAGAACGTCGCGGTAGGAGCCGCTCGAGTCCCAGCGCAGGAGCGTGCGGTCGGCCTCGTCGACGGCGTACACGAAAAAGCCGCGGACCGAGACGTCGGAGGGCCGGAATGCCGGCTGCCCCTGGGGGGCCTGGAACTCCTGGCACGCGCCGGTGCGACCGGAGATGGAAATCAGGCGCGGCGGCGACACGTCGGCCACGATGGCCACGCCGCCGAAATCGACAAAGACGGCCACCGGCGCGCCCAGCTCGATGCGGCCGCTCGATCGCCAGGAAGACTCGGGGGCCAGGGCCTCGACCGGTTCCGCCGCGGCGGAGGGCGGCCCTGCGTCACCGGACGGTGCACACGCGCACACCACCAGCGCCGCCAGGCCGAAACACGTGGGCAGAAATCGATACATCATCCACGCGGGAGCGACGCGCGTCCCGTCCCGCTAAAACGAACGCGATATGGCGGCGAACACGTCGATCCCGTGCGGCGTGGGCACGAAGTCGACACGGTACCCCAGTGTGTCGTCCGACCGGGCGCCGCGTGCCGACGCGTACGCGACGATGGCGCTGACCACGCGGTTCGCCGCCGCCGCCGCCAGCATGTAGTCCGCGCGCCGGTACGACGTCTTGCTCGACGAGCGCACCTCGGAGTATTGCAGCCGGCGGTCGAACGAGGTCCACTGCCACGGCTCGTAGTCCTCGATGCGATTCTGGACGAAATAGTCCTCGAGCTGCGACGCCGTCAGCACGTGCAGATACCCGTCGTAGATGCGTGCCTCGTTCTTGATTTCGGCTTCGTACTCGACCGAGCTGTCGTATTCGCGCAGCGCGGCGTAGAAGTCGTCCGAGTGCCCGGTGCCGCTCACGCCCGCGAACCGAACGGCCAGAGACTGGTACTCGTCCTCGCGCTGCTGCCCCTGCACCGTGAACACGCCGTAGGAGATCCAGATTGTACCCTCGACCGAGAAGAAGACGGCGGCCCGCGACCGGTGCCCCAGCTGGTAGTCCCCCAGTCCCGGCAGCAGCAGCGAATAGAGCACGGCGCGCGTCGGGGAGATGGGCCCGCCGTCGGTCCCCCTATCCAGATCGAACGCGGACGGTTCCGCCGCCACCGCCGCTCCGGGTGCGACCCCGGCTTCGGCGACGGCGTCGCGCAGCGTGAATGCGCCGGCGCCCCGTGCGCCGGCGGTCACGGTGAGGACGGCCGCGATCAGCAACGGTGCCACGCGCCCCATTAGAACCGCACCTCCAGCGCCAGCTCGCCGCCGTCGAGACCACGGGGCCGCGCGCGCAGCGACACCGGGGAGGCGCCCGCACCGCCCGGCTCGCCGCGACGGTTGTGCACCAGGATAGCGGTCTCGACCAGCGAGAAGGTGCGAGCCACCACACTCACCCAGATGAACGCGTCCGCGTTGTCCAGCGCGTTGTTGCTGTCGATGCGCATCTGCCGGTACTCGGTGCGCAGATCGGTGTCGTGGGAGTAAGGAACATCCGCCGGGTTCCAGTCCTCCCACCCGGAGATGTACCAGTCGTACTTGCCCAGGTTTTCGTAGTAGTGCTGCTTGTCCACGGACCTGGGAACGTAGGGAATGTACCCCGGCCATGCCCCGCTGCCCGAGGAGGCCTGGCCGCACGCTTCAATGTCTTCGAGGGTGCGCCCGGTCGGCGGAAGCGTCGGACACGGATGGTCGTCGATCCACTTCTGTTCGGTCCAGTGAGCGTCGGCGAACGCTTCGTACTCGGTTCGCTTGTCGGTCCCCTGGCTGTGCTTGACGCTGTAGCCCGTCCACGCCACGATTTCCGCGGCGACCAGCGCGATGCCACGCTTGTAGTACCCCATGGAGATCTCGCCCGCTCCCGGGACCAGCACCGAGAACAACACGGGCCAGTAGCTCTGCGCCTCCCCCGCGTCCCCGCCCGATGTCACCGTCTCGGGATCGAAGTAATACTCGTGGGTTTTCAGCGCCGCGCGCGCCATGGGCTCGTGCGCGGCGAGATCGCTGGTGGCGTCGGCGCGAAGGGTCGTCGGGAACGCGTCCATGGCGCGCCCCGCGTTGGGATAGATGGCGCTCACGCCCAGGGCGAGGGCGGCGGCGAAGCAGACGTTCCGTACGTGCATCGGTCGGAGGCCTCCCGTGAATTCAATTCGGCCCGCGGCGCCCTGGCGGACGCCTTCGGACTGCGGCGTGGGCTCGCGGCCTGACACGGCCCGCGAGCCCCCCGCGGCGATTCGCACAGGGGACGAAGGGGTCAGAACGTAAAATACAGCGACCAGCGATGCACACGCTCCAGCGTCTGCGCCTGCGGTACGTTCGCGTAGTCGAGCGACAGCTTGTCCTTGTAGATGAATCCCAGGCCGTACGTCGCGTCCTTGAAGTCGCCGTCCTTGTCATACACGTAACCGACGCGGCCGGCGAGCAGATTCACATAGCGATACTCGGCGCCGACGTGCCACACCTCGCTGCGCCGCTGGTCCACATCGCTGTCGATCAGCCACACCAGGCTCTGCTGCACGTCCAGGGCCACCAGGAGGTTGCTGATATCGTCCGCGATGGGCGTGTAGGCCATACCCAACCGCGCCGTGATCGGAAGCGGATCGCTCTGCTCACGATCGATGAAGGCGATGTTCGGACCCATGTTGGTGACGGCCAACCCGAAATTGAGCCGCTGCTGCTGAAGTTTGTACAGGGCGCCCACGTCGACGGCGAAGCTCGTTCCCGCGCCCTGGATGTTCTCCTGGGTCACGGACGCCGGCGCATAGTCGACGCGAATGAACTTCATCGACACGCCGGTGCCGAGGTGCTCGCCCAGCTGCATCGCGAAGGACGCATTCAGGGAGCCCTCCCAGCTGGTGAACTTCCCCAGCTCGAGGCCCTGCGTGTCGGTCGCGATGCTCTCGCCGTAGGTAAGATAGGTGACGCTGGCCGACCAGACGCCGACATCCCCGGCGGGACTGGAATACCCGAGGTACTCGTAATACACGTCGTTGACCAGATCGGGCACCAGCTGGCTGTGCATGAAGGCCAGGCTCCGGGTCTTCATGAACGCAAGCCCGCCCGCATTCCACCACCCCGCGGTGGCGTCGTCCGAGACCGCCACGAAAGCCTCGCCCATCCCGTTGGGGCGCGCGCCCGGCGGAATGGTGAGCGAGGGCACTCCGGCCTCTGCCTGGGCGAAGGCGCTGGAATGTGAAGCCACCAGGGCGACGACCACGGCGCCGCCCAACAATCTCCTCAGAGTCATGAATCCTCCTAACGGCTAGACAATATTAAAGCTTCCACGCCTCCGCGGTCAAGGTCGCCGCGTTCACCGGATCTTGGAGAGCTTCCCGCGAAGGACCACGGGCGCGCGCTCCAGACCGGTAAAGTCAATCGTTGCCACATACAAATAGGTGCCGTTGGCCACTTCATCGCCCGCTTCGTCCCGGCCGTCCCACTCGATCCACACCTGCCCGCCGTCGTGGACCTGGCCCAGCCGGCGCACGCGCTTGCCCGAGACCGTGTACAACTCCAGGTGAATCGTTGCGCGATTCGATACCCGGAAAAAGAACTGCGTCGACGTGGCGAACGGATTCGGATAGTTGAATACGGCTTCCGCGTAGAAGTCGGATGGATCCGTCACGTTGAATGCCAGCGTGTCCAGCGTGGTCGATCCGAAACTGTCGCTCACTTTGTACACGAGACGGTGCCGCCCCACGTCCAGCGAGGGCAGCGGGTAGAGCAGTACGCCCGAGGTATCGACGCCGCCATGATCGAAGCTGAAGTACTCGTTGACGTCGATCGGAAGCGGAACCCTGTCGATCAGGATGGCCTGCTTTCCTTCGTTGGTCGTCGACAGGATGTTGATTCCATCCCGGTCGCGCACCAGCCCGCGCACCGTGTCGCCCGGCTTGACGGTCGTCAGCCCGCTCTTGAACCCGAGCGTCACGCGCGGGGCTCCATCGATGGGACGCAGCGCGAGCGAGTCGCTCAACGTCGGCGCCACCACCGAGAGCACGCTGTCGACGGCCGCCGCCGCGTCAGCGCTTCCCGACGACGCGTACGCGCCCGCGAACGCGAGTGTCCCCGTGGACGCGTAGCGGGGCACGCGGAAGCTGACTGCGAACTCCCCGTTGCGCACGTCGGCGGTTCCGCGGTACATCACGCCCCCGGGGACCAGGTACTTCATCACGTAGCCGCTCGCGCACCGCGTCACGTATGAGCGGCGCACCACCGGTTCTCGCACCGTCACGTCGACGGTGCCGTTGAACGCCGTATCGCGCACCCCGTTCTTGAGCACGGTACCGCGGAGCGATTCCCTCGCCCCCGCCGTCAGCGTGTCGGCCACACCCGTCTCGAAATGGATCTCCTGCCGCGGGGCCTGCAGCTGCATCGACGGATCGCCGAGGAGGTTGTACTTCCAGTTGTTGTCCTCCTGAAACGTGCTGAACGCGACCTCGGCCTGCGCCCAGTTCTTCGCCCGCAACAGGGCCACCCCGACCGGCGGCACGTCGTCGCTCGGACGCCGCGGCAGCAGCTGGTCGAAGAGCGCGTAGTCGACCTTCTCGTTGGGGTTGGGATAGGACTCGCGCGCCGCCGTCACCGTGGCGATGACACCGCCTCCCACGCGAAAGAGCAGCTTCTCGGAGAGGCTCTTCGACGACGGGTTCGAGAAGTCCCCGATGGTGCAGCTGAAAGCCGCGAGCAGCGGCAGCTTGAGCCCGTTGTCGAGCAGACTCACGTCCGTGCCCAGGAACACCTGCTCGTCGGCCATCTGGTTGGAGCTCCCGTGGCCGATATAGTTGATGATCAGTGCGCCCGCGTTCCACTTTTCCAGAAAATCGAGGCGAGAGAGGGGCTTCACCTTCCCGATGGACGGATACTCGGTCAGGTAGATCTTGTGGATGGTGGTGAACTCGGGCGCGTGCTCGCGCGCAATCGTCTCCGACTCGTCGGTCCACTGGTGCTCGCACTGCCCCTCGAACGAGGAGATCTCGTCGTCGGCGACGAGCACCACGTCGTTTCGCCACGACTCGCGCGGTGCGCCGGTCTCGTAGCCGATGATCTTGTCGACCACGGCGTCCGCCTCCGCGGCGGACTCGGCGGGAAGGCGGCCCAGCGCCACGTCCAGAATCCCGTGCCCCGGGATCTGGTCGGAGACGTCCAGGTGCCCGTACCACTCGTCAGTCGAGTACGTGAACGGCGCCTCACGCGTGAAGTACAGGTTGGTCGGGACGTAATCGGGTCGCTGGCTGATGTGGTTGCGGAAGTCGTCCGTCGCATCCCCGAACAAGACGACATAACCAAGCGCGGGATTGCCGTTGGCGTCGGGGAAATTGTCGTAGAGGTACTTGATGTAGTTGCGGATCGCCATGGGGTCGGGGAGCCCCGCCGAGTAGTTGTCGAAGATCTGGTCGACGGTCACCACGCGGACCACGGGGTTCGGATACATCGTGAGGCGCCCGGCGCGATACGCCCGCAGCCGCTCCGCCGCCGCGCGGAAATTGGAATGACAGATGATCAGCATGTTGGGACCCACGGGGTCGGCGCGCAGGTCCACGGGCGTGAAGCGGTCGATACCGGGTGTCCTGAAGGCGGACCCCTCCAGCACCCAGAAGTGCCGCCGTCCCCCGTTCACCGCCGACGAGAAGCGGACACGGCGCCCGCCGCCCGAGGAGGCGACGTCGAGGCCGGTCAGCGCCAGCGGCGCCCAGGGGTCCGTCACGTCGAATGCGTACAACGTGCCGGCCTGCGGGAGACCGTCGGCACGGAAGTTCACCGTGCCGGTCGTGTCGGGCGAGTCGAAACCGACCGCACCCTGCGAGGCGATGATGCGGCGTTCGTACCACACCGAGAACCAGGCGAACTGCATCTGGTCCTGCGTATTGAGATCGTGCGGCGCGCGCAGCGTAAACACGTTGGACCCGTTGGCGAGGAAGTTCGACTGGATCAGCACGGGCCGACCGTCCTCGTAGTGGAGGTCACCGGGCGCCGCGTCCCACACCCACTGCCCCACGGACACCGACTGCCCGCCGCGGGCGGCGCCGTAGACGGCGTGGTGCCGGAGGTTGTTCCCCGACACGATGTAGCGCGCCAGGGCGAGTGTGCGGAAGGTCTGCGGCCGTGACGCCACCAGGTTGCTGACGGTCACGGTCGCGAGCTGGTAGGTCTTGAAGTCCGTCTTCCCGATGTCCAGCCACAACCATCCGTCGCCGCGAAAATCGAAGTCCTCGATCAGGTCTTTCTCACGGTATTCGCGGTGCTCGTACGTCGTGCGGTCGGGGGCGGCGATGGGCGCGGACGGCAGGTCGCCGATCCGCGCGGGCGACCCGGGCAGCGAACCACCCCAGGCCAGGAAGTACACGTTGGTGCCGGCGCGCTCGTGTTCGTAGTAGACGGTGTCCGCGGCCGGACCGTAGTAGTCCGCCCAGTCCTGTGTCGCCACTCCGTAGAAGATCACGCGGTCGGCGGGGTCGAATGTCCCGTCCGATCCCGCTTCGACGCGGACCGGGACCTCGCGCATGGCCTTCCCGTGCCGCCACGATCCGTCCGGATCCGACAGCGACCGCGCCTGCATGATCGCACCGCTCGAGTAGAGGCGCAGCGTCGCCGGGTCGATGCCCGCGAGGGCGACGCCGGACGCCGCGAGATCGGCCCCGGTCACGGCGTACACGCCCCGCGACGGGACGGTCAGCCGCGCCCAGCCCGATGCCAGCGAAAACCACGGGTCCGGGCTCCCCGTCGTCGGGGCGATCGGAAACACAGACTGGTTGATGACGGTCTCACGGAGCAGGGGATCCACGGTGGCGGCGTCGCGGACCTCGGCCGCCGGCGTGTAGTCCACCGTCACATGGACGGCCGGCACTCCCTGCGGGATCAGCGAACGAACGCGAAGGACGCGCGTGCCGCGGAAGGGGAAGGGCTCGGAGACGAATACGGAATCCAGGGTCGCGTGGGGCGCCAGACCGGCTGCGGGCCCGATCTCGAACCGCGTCGAGTAGGGCCCGGTGGGAGCGATCGCGACCAGGAACGCCGTCTGCGGCGCCACCGCCGGGTTCGGGTTCGTGATCTCGATGACGATCTGCCCGTTGCTCTCCGACGCCACGCGCACGTAGACGCCAGCGACGGCACGATCCGACACCGGGACGAGACCGATGAGCAGTATGAGTGCAGTGAATACTACTGAACGCATGATGCGGCAAACTCACGCCGCCGCGCCGTGTTCCCGATGGAACGACGCACGACGGCCCGTCGCAAACTCCTCTACGCGTCCAGGGGTTCCGCCCGTTCGATGAGCATGATGGGAATCCCGTGCTCGTTGACCGGATACTTGATCCGGCACCGGGTGCACACGAGATACCGTCCCCGCTCGTCCAACGCGACCTTCTCTTTGCACTTCGGACACGCGAGTATCTCCAGAAGCTCGAGGCCGAGCAGGACGAGGAACGCAAGAAGCTGGGCGTCGAGGACGCGTTGAAGAACGTGCCCGGCATCACCACCGCCATGCTGGTCGCCCTCGGCAAGGCCGATATCAAGACGGTGGAGGA
>CAZCQM010000054.1:0-15680 GCA_964500785.1 uncultured bacterium | reverse complement strand
GTCAGGGCATAGACTTCAATCAGCGGTGTCTCGTTGACGTACGCATCCCCCAGCCGAAGGACCGCGCCCAGAGTTTGACCGTGCTCGCGGCGACCGAGAACTCGTTGGCCACCCGCTCGTAGCTCCGCTGTTCTCCCAGCGCGTAGTAGTGCTCGAACGCTCGCGTGTGGTGGGGTTGCTCCCTGGCGAGGAGACGAGTGCCCCCGTTGCTCATGTCTCACTCGCCATTGCGGCGAGGTAGGCTTGCCCGATTGCGACCAACGCCTGCCCCCGCGTCCCGATTCCCTGCTCTCGCTTCGCCGCCTCGATCGCCCGCTCGACCGTCTCCGCTTCCTCCACGACGAACGTCAGGATCTGCGGTCGCTCCCGTGCGTGCCGCTCGGCCTCCTGCTTCAGGAAGTCGTCGGGATCTTCAGGAGCTCCAGCGAGTCCTTGAGCTCGTGCAGCGAGTACGGGAGCTGCATCTCGAGGTCCTCCAGCACGAGATCCTTCGAGAGGTCGTGGACGAGGTTCGCAAGTAGGGTGGGCAAGCTCTGCCCCTTCATCTCGTTCAGATTGATCCCAGCGATTGGGCGTTTTGTTTTCGTCCTCGGCGCGAAGTCGTCGGGCCCAACCCACCCTTGTGCCCCCCGGACGGCCACACCTCGCCACCACCGCACCCCACGCGCCACCGTCCGGGCGCTTGCGGCGGTAAGCGGCGCGAAGTGGCCTCATGACGCGGGTGCTTCGGCGCACCCGGTTCACCGCGACGCGGTACAGCCCGCCACAATCCCCCCTTCCCGACCCTTCACCCCCCAGGGCACGGGCATTGCTTTTTCCTGCTTGCCGATTACAGGCATTTCCTGCAATCCCGTATCCAATGACACGGACAACCTTGCATATGGTGCTCGGAGTGCTGCTCTGGGTGGTGTTCGGGTATTACTGGCACCTCGTCATGAAGCAGCCCGTCACGGAGCAGACGCGACACGCGCTGATCGCCGTCGGCGCCATCGTGGGCGCGATCACGCTCTTCGACGTCTTCTGGGTGTTGCACAACCGGCGCATCGCCAGACACAACCGCCGGCGCGCGCGGCCCGTCTTCATCGAGCCGCCGCGGCGCGACTTCCTGGGTCGCACCTTCATGGCCACCAGTGACGAGGACCTGCGGCGCGCGCACTACATCGAGGTGCACGTCATCCAGATGGAGGACGACGAGCTCGAGTCCGGCCACAAGCTGTTCCGCATCACCGACCGCGTCCCGGGGGCGAAGTGATGGATATCATCGGGGTCCTCGAGGCGATCGAGCGCAACATCTTCTACCTGGGAACGCTGTCGTTCTTCGCCTGGTACCCGCTGGTCTCGAGCGGAACGCTCGTCCTGGTCTCCCTGCTCTATTATTTCCGTCGTGAACGCTCCGGGAAGATCCAGCCCCTCCTCGACGCCACCTTCACGCCGCCGGTCTCCGTCGTCATCTCCGCATTCAACGAGAGCGAACACATCGTCGAGACGCTCGAGGGCATCCTCGCCATCGACTACCCGAACTTCGAGGTCGTCGTGATCGACGATGGGAGCACGGACGATACCTCCGAGCAGGTTATGCCCCTTGTCCGCGAGGGTCGTGTGCGGCTGGTGCACAAGCTCGTCAACGAGGGCAAGGCGATGGCGCTCAACGACGGACTGCGCTGCGCCAACGGCGAGATCATCCTCGTCATGGACGCCGACGCCGTCCCCGATCCGCAGATCCTGCGCACGGTGGTGCCGCACTTCAAGTCGCCGCGCGTGGGTGCGGTGACCGGCAACCCGCGCGTCTACAACCGCTCTACCATCCTGAGCAAGCTGCAGGCGATCGAGTTCACCGCCATCATCTCGCTGCAGCGCCGCGCCCAGCGCGTGTGGGGACGCATCCTCACCATGAGCGGCGTGGTGGGTGCGTTCCATCGCAGCGCGCTGCTCGACGCCGGGCTCTACAGCCCCGACATGGCCACCGAAGACATCGATCTGTCGTGGAAGCTGCAGCTGCGCTTCTGGGACATCCGCTACGAGCCGCGCGCCGTGGTGTGGATGCGCGTCCCGGAGACGTTCCGCGGCCTGTGGCGGCAGCGGTTGCGCTGGGCGCGCGGGCTGGCCCAGGTGCTCGGCCGGCACGGCCGCGACGTGATGAACTGGAAGCGGCGGCGCCTGTGGCCGCTGATCTTCGAGTCGTGGCTGTCGATCGCGTGGGCGTACTGCTTCGTCGTTCTGACGTCGCTCTGGGTGTTTTCCTATGCAGTGGGCTATCCGCCCGTCGGCGCCTCTCCCATCCCCAACTGGTGGGGTATGTTGATCGGCACGATGTGCCTGGTCCAGCTGTTGACCGGCGTCCTGCTGGACCGGCGCTATGACCGCCACATCCCCTTCTATTACTTCATGGCGGTGTTCTACCCGCTCATGTACTGGATCATTATGGCGATCGTGACGGCGATTGCGACGCCGGGCGCGCTTCGCCGCGCCGCCGGGGCCCCGGTGCGCTGGAAGCCGGTGCGAGGGCAATGATGCGCGTCCGCCTGGTGTGTTTGATCGCCGCGCCGGTGCTCTTCGTCGCCTCCGTCGCGTTCGCCCGTGCCGCGCCCGCGGACACGTCGCACACGAACGTGCCCGCGCCCGATCCGGTGTTCACGCCCGATCTGCCCGCCGCCACCGCCGCCCTCGACAGCGCGCGTGTCGCCGCGGGGGACGACCGGCATCGTGACGCGATCCGTTTGTACCGGCGCGCCCTCACGCTCTACCCGCCGCTCGAAGACACGATTGCGGTCGAGCTGGGCCACCAGTACACGTGGGCCGAGGTGCCCGACTCGGCGATGATGTGGTACGAACGCTACCTGGAGCATCATCCGGGCGATGCGTCCGCGCGCGTCGGCGTCGCGCGGCTGGAGAGCTGGCGCGACAACCACGATGAGGCGCGGCGCATCTACGAGTCGGTGCTGGCCGACGATTCGACCAACATCGACGCGCGGCTGGGGCTGGCGCAGACGGTGAACTGGTCGGGGCGAAACCGCGAGGCGGCCGACATGTACCGCGGCATCCTGGACGATCACCCTGGCAACGACGAGGCGGAGGAAGGGCTGGCGCGCGCGGCGATGTGGATGGGTCGTCCCGACCGCGCGCGTGCGATGGCCGACACGGTCGGCGGTCTCGACGCGATCGTCACCGAGCTCGACCGCGCCCGCGCGCCCGGGGCGTCGTACACCTACGACCAGAACAAGGACAGCGACGACATCAAGCGGCGCAGTCACACATTCCGCGTCGAGATGTCCCCCGACGACATGACGCGCGCGGGGCTCGAGTACGGGCACGGTAAGTACACGCAGCCGGAGCGCCCCGACGTCTCCCGCAACTGGCTGGCCACGGTGCTCGCCCGGCAGTTCTCGGAGTCGCTTTCGCTTCACGCGGCACTCGGCTACCAGTGGAACTCGTTCGACCGCGCCGCGCTGACGCCGCAACCGTACTGGAAGGACAACCTCGACTTCTTCACGGTCGACGGTTACGTCACCTGGGTCCCGCGCGACTGGACGCGCCTCGACTTCAGCCTCTACCACGGATCGTTCGAGAATCCGGACGCCATCTATCGCGGCATCACGTTCACCGAGTTGGCGGCGGGCCTCGACCAGCGATTGCGCAGCAACCTGCTCTGGGCCTCGGCGATGCAGTCGGGGTGGTACAGCGACGTCAACTATCGCTTCGGGCTCGAGACGGACCTCCAGTGGCAGCCGATCTGGCGCGTGCCGGTGCCGCTCGCGCACCGTTTCACGTCGACGACGGGCTTCGCGTATTTCGGTTTCAGCGACACGAAGGACAACGGATACTATGACCCGCGCCAGTACCTCAGCTTCTTCGAGCAGCTCGCCGTGGACGTGCGCATCTCGCGCCAGGTGCGCGCGCGGCTGGCCGGCCGCCTCGCGCTCGAGCGCGAGAACGGCGGCGACTGGTTCACCGCGGGATCGATCGAGGGATCGGCGACGTGGGCGATCTGGCGCGGGCTGGGGTTGACGGCCGGCTTCTACAGCTCGGATTCGCGGGTGACGTCCCGCGAGGGATACCAGGCCGACGGGTTTTACATCACCGTCGACTATCTGCACTGGACGGACTGATCGTATGATGCGCCGCGACAGCACCGTGATCATGACCGCCGCGCTGATGGTGGCCATCGTGATCGTGCTGACCATCGGCGGCATGATCTCCACGGGGCATCGCGCGGGCACCAACGTCCGCCACGACATGGACACCGCCGCCGTGGCCGCCGCAACCGCCGCTCCGTCGCGGGTCCCCATCCTTTGCTACCACTACATCCGCGGCGGCTCGGATCCGCTCCGCCTGTTGCGCGTGTTCGGCTACGTCGTCCTGAGCCTCCCGCTCCTCGACGACTCCGAGCTGTGGACGACGGGGCTGGGCAACTTCGAGCGCCAGATGGAGTACCTGCAGGCGCACGGGTATCACACCGTCACCCTCTCCGACGTGAACGAGTGGCAGGACGGCCGGCGCGAGCTACCGCCCAAACCCATCGTGATCACCTTCGACGATGGCGACGCGAGCGCCTACGAGTACGCGTTGCCGGTGCTCAAGCGCCTGGGCATGCGCGCGACGATGTTCGTCGTCACCGGCCACGTGGGCAAGCAGTGGGGCGAGGTGAGCTGTCTTACCTGGGACCAGCTGCGCGAGATGCAGGACAGCGGCGTGTTCGACATCGAGTCGCACACGCACGACCTCCATTATAAGGTCAACGACGGCGGCACCACGCTGCCGGTCTTCCTCGCGGCGGCCGAAGACGGCTTCGACATGGACGGCTTCGACTCCCCCGTGGACGCCGTGCGCGACGACCTCATCCGGTCACGGGTCGCGATCCAGATCCACCTCGGGCGCACGCCGCGCTTTCTCGCCTGGCCCTACGGCTTCGGCGACACGCAGCTCGACTTCATCGCCCGGGAGGTCGGGTTCGTGCGCACGTGCGCGCTCCGGGACGGGACCAGCGGCTACCTGGACGTCCCTCCCTCGCCTGCCGACACCGACGGCTTCGAGATGCCGCGCTACGCCGTCACGGCTCGCACGTCCATGCGCGACTTCCGCGAAATGGCCGGCGGCACGTTTCGCCCCGGCGTGTGACCGCGGCGGGCGCTCCACCCGCCCGGCCATCGAAATGCAACCGGGGCTTGGCCTTTTGCATGCGGCCCTCCCCGCGCAGAGCCCGCGCGCCCCATCCGTGCCGCCGGCCTCGCTCGTGGCACGCAATTTGCCCCTCCCGGGTACGGCCGCCGCACCACAACCGTTTTCCCGGCTTGCAGGCACATGGGCCCTGGGGCAATGGGGGAGTCTTCATGTCGAACGCGACCTCGAAAACGGCGCCGACGTTGATGTCGTCCGTCGCCGCCGCCCACGACCGCAACAAGTCGGTCGCCAACTCGTTTTTGATCGTCCTCGTCGGGATCATGCTCGGTATCGGTGCGCTGGCCGTGCTCCCCCCCGTGTTCAGCGACCACATCGCCTCGGTGTGGACGTATTCGAAGTCGCAGATGGGGCTCATCGCGCTCCTGTGCCTGACCCTCGGCGTCCTGGTCGTGCTCGCCCACCAGCGCAAGACGCTCATCGAGCTGAACCGCCTGTACGAGGCGGCCCTCGCCGACGAACTGGAGAAGGCGCAGCGGCGGTCGGGGCGCGTCCTGGCGCTCCTCAACGTGAGCCGCGGCATGGTCGTGCAGAACGACCTGCAGGCGGTGTTCGAAGGCATCACGCAGACGTGCATCGACGGGATCGGCTGCGACACCGCGTCGATCATGCTCTACGACCCGGAAGACGACTCCCTCGAAGTGCGCGCCGCGAGCGGGCAGAACATCCCGCAGGGGATGATCGGCAGTCGCCAGAAGGTGGGCAAGGGTATCGCCGGCATGGTGGCGCGCCGGCGCGAGCCCGTGCTCCTCAAGAAATCCGCGGTGCCGCCCGGCGTGGAAGCGCGCAACCCCTCCATCGCCGCGTCGATGGTGGTGCCCATCATCCTGCGCGACGAGCTGGTCGGTGTGCTCAACGTGAGCACGAAGAACAACGACGCCAACTGGGACGACGACGACATGCACGCGCTGCAGGTTTTCGCGGAAAATGTGGGGATCGCCATCCATCACACGCAGCAGGCCGAGTGGATGCGCGCCACGATCCGCAAGCTCCAGGAACAGAAAGACCGCGCCGGCAACCCGGGCGTCATCCCCGCCGCAAAGCCGGCCGAGACGCCCGAAACCAGCTAGCCTCCCGCTAGAACAGCCCCTGCACGGACCCGCCGTCCACCTGGATGGTTGATCCGGTCACGTATCCCGCCCGCTCCGAGCACAGAAACGCGACCATCGCCGCCAGTTCCTCCGGTCTTCCGAGGCGTCGCGCGGGAATGGTCCGCTCCCATTCCTTGAAGACCGCTGCCGGCTCGCGCCTGTTCGTCTTCGCGATGTGCTCCGCCAGCTCGTCGAGGCGCTCGGTACGCGTGTAACCGGGGGCGACATTGTTGACGGTGATGCCCTCGCCCGCCAGCTCCAGCGAAATCGACTTGGCGAATCCGAGGATGGCGGGGCGCGTCGTGTTGGACACCAGCAGGTTGACCCGCGGCTGCTTGACGGTGACCGAGAGGATGTTGACGATGCGCCCCCATTTCTTCGCGCGCATGTGGGGGATGGCGCCCGTCATGAGCGTGATCGCGCTCATCATGGTGGAATCGACGCCGCGACGGACGTCGCCGAGCGTGATCTGATCGAAGGAGCCGGGCGTGGGGCCGCCCGAGTTGGTCACGAGGATGTCGAGGTGGCGCCCAGAGTCGATGCGGTTTCGTCCACCAGCCGCGTGCACTCCTCTTCGCGCGCGAGATCCGCCGTGGACGCCAGAACGGTGGCGCCGTCCACCTCCGAGCGGATGCGCTTCGCCGCATCCTCGATACGCGTGCGGTCGCGCGAACAGATGGCGACGGATGCGCCCTCGCGCGCCAGCTCGAGCGCGCACGCGAAGCCGAGACCCTGACTGGACGCCGCGACCAGGGCGGCGCGCCCCCTGATACCCAGATCCATGCGATCGACCCCCTTGTCGTGTGAACTCGGACGGAGGATTGTACCCTATTGTTCCCCGCGGGTTGCGCGGTTTTCGCGTCGCGGCGGGAAGCCCCGGGGCATGGACAGGGCGCCCAGGGGTGGGGTATAATGGAGTCGGCGGCGGCGCCCGATTCCGGGCGTCGTCAGGCGTTTTTCGTGTCACCCAACCGTTCCGCAGCGCCCTCGGCGGCGTTCGTTTTCAGGAGTACGTGCCCATGAGCATCTTGACCGATATGAAGGACCGGCTGTCGATCTTCGGCGAGCTGTGGGCGTTCATGAAGGTTCGCAAGAAGTGGTGGCTGGGTCCCATTATGATTTTCCTCATCCTGCTCGGCGTTCTGATCGTATTCACGGAAGGATCGGCGCTGGCCCCGTTCATCTACGCGCTGTTCTAGGACGCGCCCGAACGGGTTGAGCACGCCAGACGGGCGGCGGCTTTCGAGCCGTCGCCCGTTGTGCTTCAGGCGTTCGGCAGGATGAAGCGCTCGACCGCGTTCGCGAAGCCATCCTCCTGGTTGGAGGTGGTCACGTGCGTGGCTTCTTTCTGCACGTCATCGTCGGCGTTGGCGACGGCGATGCTCAGTCCGCTCTTTTTGAACATGAGCACGTCGTTGGGCTGATCGCCCATCGTGGCGATCTGGTCGGCCGGGATGTTCATGAAGTTCGACAGCCATTCGACCACGGCACCCTTGTTGGCTTTGGGATGGGTTACGTCCAGGTAATAGGGTTGCGAACGCGACGCCGCGACCTTGTCGCCGAACGTCTCCTGCGTGTCGGCCTCGCATCGCGCGAGCAGGTCCCGGTCGTCGCTCACACCGACGATCTTGACGATGTTGTCGAGCAGTCGATCGAAGTCGGCGACGACGGTCGGGGGAAACTGCACGGTCGACTGCTCCCGTGCCACATGCGGTGCGTCCTTCTTTCGAACGAACCAGTCCTTCCCCCGGTAGATCCACACGTCCGCTCCGTGCGAATCGATGGTCTCGATCGCGCGACCGGCGACGTCGGCAGGAAGGACGTGTTGCTCGATGATCGACATATCCGGCTGGACGAACATACCGCCGTTGAAGCCCGGAACGGGCGTGGTCAGGGCGAGCGGCTCGATCAGCATGCTCATGCCGCGCGGCGGCCGCCCGCTGGTGATGGCGAAATGAATCCCGGCCTCCCGGAGGCGGCGGATCGCCTGGATCGCTCGCGCGGTCAGGACCTTGTCGCTGGTGAGGAGTGTCCCGTCCACGTCCGCGATCACCAGACGGATCGGCGGCGAGGATGCCCGTGAGCGATCGGCCCCGGCGCGCGTCATCGGCCGTGTACCCCTTGCATGGTTGTTCTTATTCCCCGAGCGGAGGGAAGTTCCACCGACGGGCGATTCGTCTTGTGTCTCCCCGGGTTCGATGGTGAACGACGAACGCGAGCGTCGCCGCCGCGGCGATTATCATGCGTCCTGTGCGGCTCACACGGTTGACTGAATGGTACATGTCTGGTAGAGTGCCACTTTCCGCGCAAATGTCAATGCTGCCAGGATAGTCCCGCCATCCGGGACGATTCGTTGTTTCCACTCGGCATCCAGGTGGGACCGTGCCTGTGGTCCTGACCGATGCGGACGAGTGCTGCGATACGGCGGGAGGACACCCATGAACGAAAAACCGACTGCGGGCGAGCTGGCCGCCGGCTGGATCGAAGCGTGGAAACGCATGGATATAGCCTGGCTGCGGCAGCGACTGGCCCTCGACTTTGTGCACGTCAGCCCCTTCGGACGACTCGAAGGCAGAGACCTCTACCTGGCCACGGTCGAGCCGATGGCCCGCGGGAGCGTCCGGCAACTGCGTGTCAAAGAGGTCATCGCCAGCGGTGACCAGGCGGCCGTCTGGTTCGAAAACCACACGGACGCGGGCGCGGTCCCGTCCTGTGACTGGATCCGCGTTGAGAACGGCCGGATTCGGGAGATCCGATCGTTCTACGACCCCTCCAAAGTTCGAGAGGTGTTGTCGGCGTCCGAGCAAGCAGATCTCGGTGGGGCCCGTGAGTCTGCCGCGGCAAAGGGCGCTTCAAAGCGACCGTGGCCGATCATCGCGGTGGCCGATGTCGTAAGGAGCTCTAACTGGTATGCGACCTTGCTGGACGCCCGGCAGAACCATCCGGGGGCGACGGTCTTCAACCAGATTCTCGACGGGGATGGCACCGTCCTGCTGTGCTTGCACCACTGGGGTCCATCGGGACCGCGGGGCGATCACGACTGGCCCTCTCTTGCTTCTCCGGGAAATCGCGTCGGAAACGGCGTGCTGCTCTGGTTCGTAGTCAGCGACTTCGATGCGACCTGGGCGCGGGCGCAAACATCGGGCGCGGCCATTGACGAGTCTCCAAACACCGATAATGGTACCGGCTTGCGTGCGTTCGTTGTCCATGACCTGGACGGCTACTACGTGGCCATCAACGAGGCTCGAGAGGGCGCGGCCTGACCACAACGTGTGGCCGAGGCCCCGACGATCGGGGAGAAGCAGCCTGGATCCTAGTACTCGATCCCGCGTTGCGCGTAGATGCCGCGGTGGAAGGGGTGCTTGATCTCGCGCATCTCGGTGACCAGGTCCGCGGCGTCGATCAGGTCCGGGTGCGCGTCGCGGCCGGTGAGGATGATGTGCTGCTCGGGCGGCTTCTTCTTGATCGCCTCGATGACGAGACGCACGTCGAGATACCCGTAGTGGATGGCGTTGTTGATCTCGTCGAAGATCAACAGGTCGTGCTCGTTCTGCTCGATCGCCTGGCGACACGCCTCCCACGTCTTCATCGCCACCGCGGTGTCGCGCTCGCGGTTCTTCGTCTCCCACGTGAAGCCCTCGCCCATGGGGACGATCTCGAAATTCCCCAGCTTTTCGGCCGAGTGCAGCTCGCCGTAGTCCCACGAGCCCTTGATGAACTGGATCATCTTGACCTTGAACCCCACGCCCACCGCGCGGAAGGCGGTGCCGATGGCGGCCGTGGTCTTCCCCTTGCCGTTCCCGGTGTGGACGACGATGAGGCCGACGCGTCGGCCTTTGGGATTCTTCCTGGCGGCGGGTGTCATGAGGGCGATCCGGGACCGCAACCCCGCCTGCCGCGACCGGGATTTCCGATTGTGCGACGGCGGGTTGAGGCCTAAAATAGCACCAGAAGCCCAGTTCCGACAAGCGCCGCATGGGCGCCGTGCCAGACACCGATGCGAACCGTCTACCTCGACAACAACGCCACGACCCCCGTCGTTCCTCCGGTCTTCGAGGCCCTGCGTCCCTTCTACCAGGAGCATTTCGGCAACCCGTCCAGCGCCCACCGCATGGGCGACAAGCCGGCGTCGGCGGTGCGCGACGCGCGCGTGAAGGTCGCCGCCCTCCTCGGCTGCGCCGACACCGAGGTCGTCTTCACCAGCTGCGGCACCGAGTCCAACAACCTCGCCATCCGCGGTATCGTCGAGCGGCACAAGACGCGCGGTCACGTGATCACGACGTCGGTCGAGCACTCCGCGGTGCTCAACCCGATGAAACGCCTCGCGTCGCTGGGCCACGACGTCACATTCCTCGCCGTCGACCGCGCGGGACACATCGATCTCGACGAGTTGCGCAACGCACTCCGCGACGATACGCAGCTCGTCTCCGTCATGGCGGCCAACAACGAGACGGGCGTGCTCTTTCCCATCGAGCGTATTGCTGAGATCGTCCACGAAAAGAAGATCCCGCTCCACGTCGACGCGGTGCAGGCGATCGGCAAGCTCCCGATCGACGTCAAGGCCCTCGGCGCCGACCTGGTGTCGCTTTCCGCACACAAGCTCCACGGGCCGAAGGGCGTGGGCGCGCTCTATATAAAGAAAGGTACGCCGTGGGTGCCGGTCTATCTGGGCGGCAGCCAGGAACGTGGGCGTCGTCCCGGCACCGAGAACGTCGCCGGCATCGCAGCACTCGGCGCGGCGTGTGAGTTCGTCGGCGGACATATCGCGCAGTACGGCACCGACGTGAGGGGTCTCCGCGACCGCTTCGAGCAGGAGCTGCTGGCGCGCGTCCCCGATTCGTTCGTCAACGGCGTCGAATCCGAGCGGCTGCCCAACACGACCAACATCGGCTTCCGCGGCATCGACGCCAATGCGCTCCTCGTCCTCCTCGACGAGGTGGGCATCTGCGCCTCCGCGGGGTCGGCGTGCCACTCGGGGGCGGGCATCCCGTCCCACGTGCTCGCGGCCATGGGCCTCGCGCCCGAGGAGGCGTCCGCCTGCACGCGCTTCTCCCTGAGCCTCCTGACGACCGCCGAGGACGTCGACTACTGCCTCGAGAAGATCCCCGGCATCGTCGAGCGCATGCGCCGCAATTTCATTTCCGCTTGATTCCGCGTTCACATTCCGCGATCAGGCACCCGCGATCCGCGTGAGCACGCGGTCGGTGAGGACGTCCAGCGGCTGTGATGCGTCGAGAACGAGGTTCGCGTGGCGGCGGGTGCCGTCGACGTAGCGGTCGTACATGGGACGGACGGTGCGTTCGTACTGGGCGACGACGGAGTCTCTCGACCGACCGCGCTCGCGCGTGTCGCGCGCGACGCGCCGGTCGAGACAGCGTTCGTGGTCGAGGGAGAGAAACACGCCCGTGTCGATCTCGGCGCGCAGCTCGCTCCAGTAGAGCGCGTAGAGTCCGTCCACGATCACGAACGCCGCCGGGGCGATGGTGCGCGTCGCCGGCGTGCGCGCGTGGGTGGCGTAGTCGTAGACGGGCTGCTCGATGCTGGCGCCGCGCGCGAGCGCGCGCAGCTGCTCGAGCGCCAGCTCCACTTCGATGGCGTCGGGGACGTCGACGTTGATTACGTCGTCGGGGACGCCGCGCTGGTCCCGGTAGTAGGCGTCGAGCGCGAAGACGACCCCGCCGCCGGGCACCCGGCCGGCGATCCGCCGTGCCAGAGAGGTCTTGCCGGAGCCCGACGGGCCCGCGATCCCCACCACGTGAACGTGCCCGGAGCGGTCCATGGCAAAAGCGTAGCACACGTGCTAGCATGGGCGGCATGTCCGAGCTCCGCGTCCCGGTGGCCGGTCGGGCGATGCTCGACTCGGTCGTCAGCCGAATCCCGGGAGGTACGAAGAACGCCCGCCTGGCGGCCGTCGCGCTGGTCGTCGTCGTCGCCGTGATCGTCGGCGTCACGGCCACCCGCGGGCACCGCGTCGCCGCGTGGGCGCCCGTATCGGTCGTCCTGTCCCACGACCCGCTGCAGGAGCTGCCCATCCGGGTCGCCGGGAAGAACGGCATCGTGCGCCCCGCGCGTACACACGATGCGATCCTCGACCTGAAGTCGATCTCGAGCCTGGTCGTGGGCGTCAACCTGCGAACGCTGCCGAAGGGCGCCGAGCGCTATGAGGCGGTGATCCGCAACGAGGCCGGGCAGGAGCGCTTCCGGAGCACCATCGCGCCCGAGTATTTCAAGGAGGGACGCTTCATGCTCCGGCTGTACTCGCGGAGGTTCGCGCACGGGGACTACCGCCTCGAGATCGAGGCGGTTCGAGGCGAGACCGACAAGCGAGTCGTCGCGGTCTCGTGGTTCCAGGTGACGTGACGACCCCAACAACGAAGAGAGACACCGTGAAGACCATTTCCATCGGACACAGCCCCGACGCGGACGACGCGTTCATGTTCTTCGGCCTCGCCTCCCAGGCCGTTCGCGTGGCGGATCACACGATCGACCACGTCATGGAAGACATCGAGACCCTGAACGGGCGCGCCCGCGCCGGCGAGCTGGACGTCACCGCCATCTCGGCCGCCGCCTACCCGGAGGTCGCCCCTCTCTATCGCATCATGTCGTGCGGGGCATCCGTGGGACGCCGCTACGGCCCCATCGTCCTTTCGCGGGAGACGCTCTCGCCGCGCGAGCTGGCCGGCCGCCGCATCGCCGTCCCCGGCGCGCAGACCACCGCCTTCCTCCTTTTCCGGCTCTACGTCACCGCCGAGGTGACCCCCGTGTTCATGGACTTCGAGCGCATCATGGACGCCGTCGCGACGGGCGAGGTGGACGCGGGCATCGTGATCCACGAGGGACAGCTGACGTGGCCGAAAAGCGGACTCCACCGCGTCATCGACCTGGGCGACGCCTGGATGGCGGACACGCAGCTGCCGATTCCGCTCGGGCTCGACGTCGTGCGCCGCGGCCTCGGCGACCCGCTGATGACGTCGGTGGCCCGCGCCCTCAAGGCGAGCATCGAGCATGCGCGCGCCAACGAGGACGCCGCCATCGACTACGCCATGGAGTTCGGCCGCGGCATCGACCGCGAGACCTGCCGCCAGTTCGTCCGCATGTACGTCAACGACGACACCGTCGACATGGGCGACGAGGGGCGCCGGGCGCTCGAGACCCTTTTCGACCGCGCCGCCCGCCGCGGGATCATCGACCGCCCCCCGGCTCTCGACATCCTGAAAGTTTAATTTATTGATATTAAAGGAATTAAACTCTCCTCCCGTGATCGTGTTGAATAAAACGATATCATATTGATATGATATTGAAAGCTTACCATGAAGGAGGATTCCATGGTCACGCGAGAGAGAGAGCTTACGACGATCAACGGTTTCGTGATGCTGTTCGTGCTGCTGGTTGCGGGCATCGCCATCGGCTTCTGGTTCCGTGAGATCGTAACCACCGGCCCCACGCCGGGATTCATGATCACCTGGTCGCTCGCCGTCATCGTGTGGGTCACGATGCTGGGCGGGTTCTTCACACTTCAACCCAACATGGGCAGCGTGCTGACGCTGTTCGGCAAGTATGCCGGCACGTGCAAGACGGCCGGATTCCACTGGGCCAACCCGTTCTTCCGCAAGGAGCGCATCTCGCTTCGCGCCCGGAACCTGAACCCGGAGAAGATCAAGGTAAACGACGCGCGCGGCAACCCTATCGAGATCGCGGCGGTCGTGGTGTGGCGCGTGACCGATACGGCGCAGGCCGTCTTCGACGTCGACGAGTTCACCCACTACGTCGCCGTCCAGAGCGAGTCCGCCGTCCGGCACCTCGCCACCGAGTATCCCTACGACACCACCGAGGACGGCCAGTTGTCGCTGCGCGGCAGCATGGACGAAGTCTCGGAGTCGTTGACGAGGCAGCTCCAGGAGCGCGTCAGCAAGGCCGGCGTCAAGATCGACGAGGCGCGCCTGAGCCACCTCGCCTACGCGCCCGAGATCGCTTCGGCGATGCTCCAGCGCCAGCAGGCGGAAGCCATCGTCGCGGCGCGCACACGTATCGTCGACGGCGCCGTCGGCATGGTGGAGATGGCGCTCGAACGCCTCGACCAGCACCGGATGATCAACATGGACGACGAGAAGCGTGCCGCGATGGTGAGCAACCTGCTTGTCGTCCTGTGCGGCGACAAGTCGGCCCAGCCCGTCGTCAACACGGGAACACTCTACAACTAGAGATCGAGGATCGATGGCCGGAAGAAAGTCGTATCTCTTGAGACTTCCGGAGGAACTGCTCGACGAGCTGAATCGATGGGCGAAGGACGAGCTCCGGAGCCTGAACGGTCAGATCGAGTATCTCCTGCGCGACGCGGTGCGCAAGCAGAGGCGCCGTCGTCCCCGACCGCCGGGCGAACCCGGCGGCGGGGACGACGTCAAGCCCGCGTAATTCCCGTCGCGGGTCCTGTCATCTCGCCACCGGTGCTGCGAAAATCGAATCCTATTTCAATAGCACCATCTTCCGCGTGCGCGTGAAGTCCCCCGCGACGAGCCGGTAGAAGTACACCCCACTCGAGACCTCCCGCCCGGCGTCGTTGCGACCGTCCCACACCGTCGTGTGCGCGCCCGCCGGCATCTCGTCGCTGACCAGCGTGCGCACGCGCTCCCCGCTCACATTGTAGATCACCAGCGTGACGCGCGCGCGGGCGCGCGTCGAGTACGCGATCGTCGTCTGCGGATTGAAGGGGTTGGGATAGTTGGGTTGCAACGCGTTCACCGCGGGTGAGCCAACGCCCGAGGGCAAGCTCGGTGCGTCGCCGAGACACTGAATCGTGCGCAGCAGGAACAGAGCCCGGTCGGTGACGAGATCCGCGTCGTCGTCGGCAATGCTCGAGAACCCGAATCCGGCCAGGATCACGTCGACCTCCACGTTGTTCGGGTTCATCTTCACCCGTCGGATCACAGCGTCGTTCTGGCCGTCGCTTGGACCGTAAGTGACCTCCGACGCCGAACCCCCGCTCGCCTGCATGACGTCGAAGTCGTTGCGACCACCCGGGCAGCCACCGTAGATCCAGAAGGAGACGTCATAGCAGAGCCCGCCCGGCGTCCCGAGGGTGGTGACCTGCCCCGTCAGCGATTGGAGGTCGCCCGAAACCAGCGCAAAGGGCAGGTACGAACCCGTCGCATGGAACGCGACAGCCGCCGCCCCCGTGTAGTAATGGAGGCGCTCAGCGACATCGTCGCCGCACAGGAACACACCGCCGTGATTCGTGAGTCCGTCGAGGAACACCGTCAGCAAGGCGTAGTCATCGGTCTTTTCCGGCTGGACGGTCCCATCACCCAGCGTGACTGACTGATCCGCGCAGTCCCACAGGATCCTCTGGTATCCGGAGAGCTGCGGGTCCACCGCCACCACGCGACCCGCCGGTCGGTTCGATACGAACGACGATGG
>CAZCQM010000053.1:0-15946 GCA_964500785.1 uncultured bacterium | reverse complement strand
ACCCCATGAGGATGCGAGCAGATCGACCGCACGCTGCATGATGTCGGGCAATGATTCGCCAGAGCCTTCAATGATGTGGGAGATCTCGATGAGGCACTTGAGTTCCGTGATCCGGTCCCGGAGCTCGCGAGCGAGGTCGCGCAGGGCGTCTTCGGTCTGGAATCGTTCGGTGAGGTCGGTCATCGCGGCCAGGTAGCCGACCACCTCGCCGCTCGCCGCGCGAAGCGGCAGGACGCGGCAGGAAACGGTCCGTCCCGCCCCGCCGGTTGTGCGCAGGCGAAACTCTTCGGCGAACTCTCCGTCTTCCGCGCCCGCCTCGCAGATCTTTCGCACGACGCGTTCGCGGTCCTCGGGAGCGATGCTGTTTTGCCAGCCATTGCCCCCGGCCTCCTCAGGCGGGCGCCCGGTGAGAAGGCTCCATCGTTCGTTGCTGTGGAGACAATTGCCCGCTGGATCCATCCGGATGATGCCAACAGGTATCAACTCCGTGACGACATCCAGTTGATCAGCAGTGAAGCGGTCGCTCGGCATGGCCCTTCCACCCGACCTCCGAGGGGTACGCCCCGGGTCGGAAGCGGCCGGTGCAGTTCTCATCAATATAGCACAACGCGCGCGCGGGCGCAGCCACGCCCTTTCTGGACCAGTACTACGTAGAAACCGAAATCTCCCTAGGTACAATCCCGAATTGGGCGTTGCGCGATGGAAGACTACGATAGTTAAGGCAAGGTCCGGTGTCGCCATGATCACGAAAGATCCCGATCTCAATCAGCACCTCCAGGTGCTATCTCACCTGCGGGCGGATCCTGCCCTGAGCGGGGTGGAGATCGGGATCGCCTTCGAGGACGGCGTCGTCACCCTCTACGGACGCGTCGGCACGCGCGAGCAGAAATTGGCCGCGGAACGCGCAGCGCTTCGGGTGCCGGGTGTCCTGGTAGTAGCTGTCGAGATCGTCGACGACATGCCTCGCTGGCGTGGCGACACCGAGATAGCCCATGCCGTCGCAGAGTATTTGCGCGGGGAACACCTCGCGCCGCCGGACGCGGTTCGTGCCAGCGTGGAGCGTGCACGGGTGACGTTGAGCGGCGCGGTGGACCTGTTTCATCAGAGAGACGCACTGGAGCGGGGTGTCCGGGATCTGGCCGGCGTGGGAGGGGTCGTCAACCTCTTGAGAGTACGACCACCCGAAGCGCAGGCCGACATCCACACAAAGGTTCATTCCGCCGTGATTCGGGAGATGGAGAGCCTCGATCCCGAATCCCTGGCGCTGCGCCGGCCGGGCGAAACGGAGTCCAAGATGATACGCGACAAGAAGATTCTGATAATTGACGACGACGACGATTTTCGCGCCTCACTGAGACCTGTTCTGGAAGGTGAAGGGTATCTCGTGTTCGAAGGCAAGTCGGGACACGAAGGGCTCGCATTGCTGGTGGAACAGAACCCCGATGCGATCGTTCTCGACATCATGATGGAGACGAATGAAGAAGGATATGGCGTCAATCAGGCGATCAAGTTCAAGGACGAATACAAACAGTATCGTGGCACGCCCATCGTCATGGTGTCCTCGATCCAGGAGACGCCCGACGATCGTTTTCCGCGAGCCGTTGAAGTTGACATGATCCGCCCGGACGCCTACTTCACCAAACCCGTCGACCTCGATCGCTTCCTCGACGCCGTCAGGAGAATGGTGACACGGAAGGTGCGAACGTGAACTCACCCACTCCGGCTGGCGTCGCCGCGCGTGGCCAGGAGCAGGCAACGAAGCGAATCGTCGTTGTAGACGACGACTATGCAATTCGTTTGTCGTGCCGTCAGACGCTCGCCAAGTCCGGTTACGAGGTGACCACGTTCGAGGATGGAGCGAGTGGCCTAAAGGGTGTGGCGGAAATCAAGCCACAGCTTGTCGTCGTCGACCTCAAGATGGCGGGGATCAGCGGCTTCGAAGTCATCGAGCGTGTGCACCAGATCGACCCCAACATCGTCGTCATCGTCATCACGGGCTACGCCACCATCGGCACGGCCGTGGACGCCATGAAGACCGGCGCCTACGATTTCCTGCCCAAGCCGTTCAAGCCGGACGAGCTGCGCATCATCGTGGGCCGCGGACTCGAACGGCGTCGCCTGCTCCTGGAAGCGCGACGGGCCGAGATGGACCGGGAGCTGATGAAGCGCCGTTTCATCACCTTCGTATCACACCAGCTCAAGACTCCGCTGGTGGCCATCCACCAGTACCTGGATGTCATGTCACGCCTGGAAGACACAGGAAAGCAGATAGAGGATCACAAGAAGTGGCTGGCACGCTGCCTGGAGCGCACGCAGGAAATGCGTGCGATCATCGACGACTGGCTGACGCTCGCGAAGATCGAGGGGGGACTCCTGGCACGACGCAGCGACGAAATAGAATTGAAAGCAATCGTCGATGCCGTTCTGAAAGGATACGAAGGCCTGGCCGGAGAACACGGCGTTTCGCTTCAGCTCGACATGCCGGACGACGAGTACGTCGTCGTCGGAGACCGGACGTGCTTCGGCGTGCTCTTTGACAATTTGATCGGGAACGCGATCAAGTACAACCGGCCGGGTGGAAGCGTGCGGGTCAGGGCGTGCCGGACGCCGGGTGATCTGACGATATCGGTGGAGGATACGGGCATAGGTGTTGTGGAGCGGGACCTGCCGTTTCTGTTCGACGAATTCTTCCGGTGCAGAGGCGGCGACGAAATGCGGATGACCGGTACCGGTCTGGGTCTCGCTATATGCAAGCGAATCGTCACCGAGATGGGCGGTGGTATCGACGTCGAAAGCCAGGTGCGTGTCGGCTCGACGTTCCGGGTGCACTTGCCTGCCGGAGTGAAACCACGGGAGGATAAACATGGCGAGGGGTCGGGACGTGAAGTCACTGGCGACCGTGCTTCTGGTCGATGACGACTGTGATTTTCGTGAATCGCTGGGCTCGTTTCTGACGAGCAACGGGTTGCGTGTGATCGAGGCGAGCGACGGCAGAGAGGCCCTGGGAGTGGCGATGTCGGAGCGGCCTCAGGTAATCGTGATGGACATCATGATGAACGAGCGCACCGAAGGGTTCTTCACACTACAGAGCATTCGACGCACGCCGGAGCTGCGGGAGATACCGGTGATCGTCGTGAGTTCCCTGTATTCGGATGTAACCAGCTTTTCGGTGTCCCCGGAGCGGTCCTGGATGGGGCAGAACGAGTTCTTTGCCAAGCCGGTGGATATGCCGCGCCTGCTGACGGCGATACGTTCGCTGGCAGCGCCATCGACGGGTCCGGTAGCATCAACAAAAGGTGGAGAATCATGAAGATTCTCAAGCTCCCCAAACAGCAACTGGACTTCTTCGCCTCCGTGCTCCAGCAGTTCGGGGAGGTCCACGCGCCGGTCGCGAAGAAGGGGAAGTACGTGTTCGCCCGGCTCGAACGATGGTCGGACGCGGTGCTCGAGTACAATCGCACGATCCTGCCGCCCAAGAAGTATTTCCTGCCCCCCTGCGAGACGCTCATGAAGTTCCGGCAGGGAACCGGTTACACGCCGGACAGCGAAGATCTGGACAAGAAAATCGTTCTATTTGGTGTCCACTCTTGCGACATCTACGGGCTGAACATCCTCGATGATGTTTTCGCTGGCAAGTATCCCGACCCGTACTACCAGACAAGGCGAAAAAATGTCGCCATCATCGGAATTGACTGCACGCCGGACGAGCTCTGCTTCTGCAGATCCATGCGCGCCGATTTCGTAGACCACGGATTCGATCTGTTCTTTAACGATATCGGAGACTATTACCTCGTGTTCGTCGGTACGGCCCGCGGCGACGACATGGTGCTCTCCGCCGGCTCGCTGTTCGAGCAGGTGTCGCGAGACGATATCGAAGAGTACAAGCGCCGGTCGGAAGCCAAGCGTAAGGCGTTCCGTCTCGACGTGGAAATCCGGGATCTGCCGGAGATCTTCGAAATGGAATACCAGGCGGACATCTGGAACGAACTCGGCGATCGATGTCTGTCCTGCGGAAGCTGCAGCATGGTGTGCCCTACCTGCTACTGCTACGACGTCGTCGACGAAGTCGAGCTGGGATCGAGAGATGGAACTCGAACGCGCCGTTGGGACTCCTGCTTGTATTCGTCTCATGCGCTCGTGGCCGGCGGAGAAAATTTCCGCGAGTCCCGTGCAAGCCGCATCAAGTTTCGCTTCTATCACAAACAGCGTGGCTTCGTGGCCGAGTTCGGCCGCCCGAGCTGCATCGGGTGCGGTCGCTGTATCGCCACCTGCCCCGTGAGTATCGACATCATTGAAGTCCTGAACAGGCTGCGAGGTGCTGAGCATGCTACAGGTCCATGAAGCAACCGTCCCGGAACCCGTGTGGGCGGCTAACCCCTACCTGCCGCATCTGGCGCGGATCGTTCGCATCGAGCGGATGGCGCCCGACAACCACCTTTTCACGCTCCGGTTGCTTGACGAAGCCTATGCGAAGGCGTTCAAACATCGCCCGGGTCAGTTCCTGATGCTGAGCGTGCCAGGGTGCGGGGAAGCTCCGATTTCGATTTCATCGTCGCCGACGCGCTCGGGTGTGCTCGAGCTGTGCGTGCGTCGGGTCGGGCGGCTCACTTCGGCGCTCTACCGGATGGACTCGAACGAACTGGTCGGCGTGCGCGGACCCTACGGCAACGGCTTCCCGGTGGAACGCATCGAGGGCTAGAATCTATTGCTCATCGCGGGAGGTCTGGGTATGGCCCCTCTGCGGTCGCTCCTCTGGTATGCGCTGGATAACCGTGAGCGCTTTCGGGACGTCACCGTGATGTATGGAGCAAAGACGCCGGCCGATATGCTGTTCCGCGACGAATTCACGTCGCTGGTGGGGCGAAGCGATCTCAAGTGCTTGCTGACCGTGGACCGCGATCCCGCGGGCACATGGACCAATCACGTTGGTCTCCTCCCGAGCCTCTTCGACCTGACCCGCGTCGATCCGAAGAGCACATTCGCCGCGGTGTGCGGTCCGCCCATCGTATACCGCTTCGTGCTGGAGCGCCTGCTGGCGCTTGGTTTCGCCAAGGATCGAATCCTGATGTCGCTGGAGCGCCGCATGAAGTGCGGCGTCGGGAAATGCGGGCATTGCAGCGTGGGATACAAGTATACATGCATCAACGGTCCCATCTTCACTTACTGGGACGCTATGAATCTTCCGGAGATGATCTGATGTCGATCCAGGCACATGACGAAGGAACGCTACGCCCGACGGACGCCCCGACCGTCGGGATATTCGGGCTGACAGGATGCGCGGGGGACCAGTTGGTCATACTCAACGCGGAGGACGAGCTGCTCGATATCGTGCGCATGCTCGACGTGCGGGATTTCCTGACGGCATCCTCGAACAACGACACGGAGTCCGAATTGGACATTGCATTCGTGGAAGGGGCGGTCGTCAGCTCGCGCGATGAAGATGCATTGCGCGAGATCAGGAGGCGGTCGCGGCTACTCGTCGCCATCGGGACCTGCGCCGTCTGGGGCGGCATCCCCGCCATGGATCGCGAACTGGACCGGGACCGGCTGCTCGTGGACGTGTACGGGATCACCGGTCGCGACTACGACACGATGCCGGCGAGGGCGTTGGGCGAGGTTGTGAAGGTGGACGCGGCGATCACGGGTTGTCCCATCGAAAAGCACGAGCTTCTTGCAGCCGTCGCCGGCCTGTTGAACGGTGATCCTCCGCTTCCCCTGACGACGCCGGTTTGCGCAGAGTGCAAGATGCGAGAGAACAACTGTTTGCTGGAGGAAGACTCGCTCCCATGCCTGGGGGCGTTGACGGCGGGCGGATGCCTGGCGCGCTGCCCCGGTCTTGGAATCCCCTGCGTCGGCTGCCGCGGACCCAGCGTCGATGCCAACGTCGAATCGGCATTGGCGATGTTCGAGAAGAAGGGGATTCGACGGGAGGAGATCGCCGCCCGGCTGGCGACGTTCGCTCCCCCGCGGCGATTTGTGCCCAAAGCGTGAACTGGAGTCTGCAAACATGAAAAGGACCATCGAAGTCAATCATCTGGCGCGCGTCGAAGGTCACGGTGGCATCACTGTCGAGGTGGACGGCGGAGAGGTCAGCCGTGTCGAATTCGACATATTCGAGGGCGCACGCCTCATCGAGGCGCTGGTGCGGGGACGAAGCTACCAGGATGTGTCTCAAATCGTGTCACGAATCTGCGCCATCTGTTCCGTGGCTCATGCGCTGACCTCCATCAAGGCGACGGAGGCGGCGTTCGGGGTGGTGCCGAGCCCTCAGACCGAGCATCTCCGCGACCTCATGTACCGCGGCGAGAGCATCGAGAGCCATTCCCTGCATCTCTTCCTGCTTGCACTCCCGGACTATCTCGGTTACCCCAGCGCGATCGCGATGGCCGGAGCGCATCGCGACGCCGTGGCGATCGGCCTGCGTCTCAAGAAACTTGGAAACGCCATTCAGGAAACCCTGGGCGGGCGCGCCATTCACCCGGTGAACGCCGTAATCGGGGGGTTCGGGACGCCGCCCTCGACGCGGCAGCTCGTGGGCCTGCGCGATATGCTGGAGGTCGGCATGCGCGACTGTGCCGAAGCGCTCGGGCTCCTCGCTTCGCTTCCGCCGACGCCGTACTGCGAGTCCGACACCATGTTTGCGGCTCTGCGTGCCCCCGAGGCGTACGGATACTACCAGGGAGACAAGATCGATCTTCGAACGACAGGCGGTCGGACGACGTTCACGGCGTCCGATTACGTTCGACTCACGGGCGAGAAGACCGTGCGGCACTCCCACGCCAAGCACAGCCGTTACGAAGGACGGCCGTTCATGGTCGGCTCTCTTGCGCGACTTGCCGTCAACGGTGAGCTGCTGGCGGCGCGGGCGACCGACGCCAAGCACGCGCTGGGACTGGTGGAGCCGTTCCGCAACCCCATGGACAATAACAAAGCACAGGCCGTTGAGCTGGTGAACGATGTGGAAACTGCGCTCATGGCCATCGACGCACTTCTGGCCGGCGGACTCAACCCCGAACAACCATTGCCTGTCCGCCCGCGTGCGGGCACGGGAACGGCCGCCACCGAGGCGCCGCGCGGCCTGCTGATCCACAGCTACACGTATGACGAAAAGGGCAAGGTCGTCCACGCCGACGTGGTGACCCCGACGGCCATCAATGCGGCGAGCATGGAAGACCACTTTCGCGCGGCCGTCGAACAGAGTTCCGCCGCCGACGACCTGACGCTGAGGCTCGGGATGATCGCGCGGGCGTACGATCCGTGCATTTCATGCTCCGTGCACCTCGTACGGAAGAACCATGTGGCTTGATCGACTATGGGAACGGCGCTCGTTACGCGCGAAGCTGCTTTCCAGCTATCTGGTGATCCTCGGGATCGGCGGTCTGGTGACGTCGTTGATCGGGTCCTGGATCGTGAGCTCGACGATCATGGCGCAGATGGAGCGTACGCTCTCCCACAATCTGGCCACCTTTCGCACCATCTACGATCAGAGACTGCAGGGACTCGACCTCGTGGTTCGAATGACCGCGGTCGGTCCCGTGGTCGAATACTACCTGGCTGCGGGAGACACGGCGGCGCTGCTCGACCACCTGGAGCGTGTCCGCCGGGAAAACGACCTTGATTTTCTCACCCTGACCGACCCGAACGGCGTTGTGATCGCGCGGCCCACCCGTCCCGATCACGTCGGCGACGACGCGTCGTCTTCAAGCCTGGTTCGCGCCGCTCTCGGAGACCGGAATGCGGCCGCCACGGAAGTTCTATCCGCCGAGCGGTTGGCGCGGGAGAACCCCACACTCGGGGTTCGCGCACGCGTCCGTGTTCGGACCCCGTCGTCACCGTCCGGTAGCATCGATGTCGATTCGGCCCTCGTCATGATGGCCGCTGCGCCTGTGCATGTATCACGACCAACTACAGTGGGTGCCCTGTACGGGGGTGTTCTGTTGAACCGCAACGACGGTATCGTCGACAGCGCATGGAACATCCTCTATGCAGGCGATCACTACCACGGAGAGGTCGTCGGCACGGTCAGCATTCTCCTGGGAAGCACGGAGGTATCGACGAGCGCGACAGATTCCGACGGATCGCGCGCACCGCGGGCGATCGCATCGAAGCGCATCACGGCATCGGACTCCGATCGCAGGACGTTCGTTTCCCGCTGGATCGATCGGGGTGGGGGATACGCGGACTCTTACGATCCCATTCGCAATTATGCCGGGGAAATCGTGGGCTCGATTCACATAGGCCTGCTTGAACGTCTCTACACCTCCATACGCGACCGCGTGATACTGCTGTTCTTCGCGATTGCGACAGCCGGGTTCACGCTCATCATCATCGTGACCGACTACATGGTCCGACAAGTCACGCGGCCCATTGGGGAGATCGTTGCTGCCACGCGCAATCTCGCGGCGGGGCGATTCGACCAGGAGGTGAAGGTGGATCGTCAGGGCGAGATCGCCCTGCTCGCCGAGTCCTTCAATCAGATGCTGAAGAACCTGCGTCAGATGAAGGCCGATCTGGAGGAGTGGGCGCAGACACTGGAAGACAAGGTGCAGCAGCGCACGGAACAACTGGTCGCGATGCAGAACCGGGTAGCTCAGAGCGAGAAGCTCGCCTCGCTCGGCATGCTGGCGGCCGGGGTCGCGCACGAGATCAACAACCCCCTCGGCGGAATCCTGTCACTCACGTCGCTTGCACTCGAGGACCTGCCCCCAGGCGAACCCGCCCGGCCCAATCTCGAGGAAGTGGTTCGTCAGAGTGAGCGCTGCCGGGAGATCGTCAAAGGCCTCCTGGAGTTCTCCCGCCAGCAGGAAGCGGGATCGGATCCGATCGACGTGCGACAGGTCCTGGACGAAACGCTGGCCTTGATGAGCAAACAGGCGATCTTCTTCAACGTGGATCTCAAGAAGAACTACGCCGAAGCCGTCCCCATGGTCATGGCTGACCGTTCGCAGCTCCAGCAAGTGTTCATGAACATCGTCATGAATGCGGTGCAAGCAATGGGTGCACGAGGAACCTTGACCGTGGAGGTGTGGTCGATCGATGACGCCATGGTGGAGATTCGAATAGGAGATACCGGCCGCGGAATTCCCACCGCAGACATCGATAAGGTCTTCGATCCATTCTATACTACCAAACCGGAGGGGGAGGGAACCGGCCTGGGCCTGTCCATCGCCTACGGGATCATCACGAGGCACAACGGCACCATTTCCATCGCCAGCGAGGTCGGCAAAGGCACCCTGCTCAGTATCCGGCTGCCGGCGTCCCCGGAGGTTGCGGAAAGACGGAGCGCATGAAGCCGATCCTGGTCGTTGGTGTGGGAAATACGCTTTTCGGCGACGACGGTGTCGGCTGCCGACTCGTCGAAGGGCTGGGGCGTGACGCAGCGCTGCGGCGGCGCGCAGAATTTGTCGTGGGTGGAAGCGATGTGCTGCGCCTCGCCGACTACTTCGAGGGGCGGGATCGCGTGATCATAATCGATGCGATGCTGAGCGATGAGCCGCCCGGTACGGTCTCGCTCCACGACGAACCGTTCGACGAGCTGGACATGGGCTGTGCTCATGCCCATTACCCCGATCTCGCACAATCCGTGATGTTGCTGAAGGCATCGTCGCAGACGCTGGGTCACACGCGCTTCTCGATCCTCGCCATCGCCGTCGCCGGTCTGGAAAGCGGCGTCACGCTGCACGCGCCGGCCCTCCTTCCACGAATTCGTGGAGGCCTCCTGGCCATCATGGGCGGTCCGGACTCCCCTGCCGGATGCACCGGCGTTCCCTTCCGCTGACCGGCGGCCGGTGGCAGGTCCGCCGAGCGTGACCCCCCGGGCGGTGGGAGTATCAGGGGTCCACGGCGTTGTGCTCGTGCCCGCCGCGGGCGATGTGCCGGGACGCCCCCCGCTCACCCTCGGGGAGACTCGCGGTTCCGGGCGATGTTGCATAGAACGCGTGCATTTCCTCCATGGCCCGGCGCGCGAGGTCGGCGCGCGGCGTTCCCGCCTTTTCGCTCATGTTCCAGAGCTTGTACTTCTGCACGTACATCGGGAACACCGAGTAGACGTCGTCGTCGATGATCACGGCGTGATTGATGTAGCTGCTGATGACCACGGGGCGGTCATCATGCTGCAACGCGAACAGGTCCTCGCCGTTGCTGTAGTCCGCGATCGGCTGGCGCCAGCCGAGACCCTCTTCCAGGATGGTGGGGGGGATGTCGATGTGTGCCGTCACATCGGAGACCTGTCGCGGCTTCTCCCAGGGCACGTAAACGATCAACGGCACGCGGGTCTGGAATCCGGTGAAGTTGCTGGTGTGTCCCCAGTGGTTGTCCCGGTTGTCGTTGAACTCCTCGCCATGGTCCGAGGTGATGATGACGACCGTATTCTTCAGGATTCCCTGCGCCTTCAAATCCTCGAGAAGCTGCCCGACCAGCCCATCGACGTAGCTGACCGCGTTCTTGTAATCGTTGAAGACCAGCGTCGGGTCTCCGTCGCGGCTCGCCAGCGCCATATTGAGCTTGTGCGTCGGCTTGAAGCGGACGGCGTCGCGCGGATAGTAGTAGTTGAAATGAGTGGACTTGTAGAAGGCGAAGGCAAAGAACGGCACCCCCGACCGATGCCGGTCGGTGGCAAAGTCGAGAAGCCGGTTGGTCATATCGCGGTCCTTGGCGTCGGGGGTCGAGCCCTCGAAGGTCTCGTGGACCTGGATCCCGCGGAACATCCCGTCCTTGATCTTGTGCCGGTCGAAATGAGAGTCCGCGAAGATGCCGAAGTCGTATCCATTCGCTTCCATGACGTCGATCATCACCGGGTTGTGGATCGCCGCACTGTTCGCCTTCACCGAAGCCCAGTACGTGGGATGAATACCATAGAAAAGCGAAAACACGCCGCTCGGAGTCGAATTGCCCGAGCTGAAATGGTCGTTGAAGACGGACGACTGCAGCGAGAACGCATACATGTACGGAGACACCACCGCGTTCATCGTGTCGGAGCGCCAGCTCTCCAGGACGATCATCAGGACATTGGGGCGGCGGCTGTCGGCGGGAAGCGCCAGGGGCAGGTCCCGGAGGGGGTAGACGAACGATGTCGAGACGTCGCCCTCCGACGGCGTCGCCGTCTCCGTGATCATCGGGAGCATGTTGCCGTACTTCAGGGCATCCCGGTGGGATACGATGGGGAAGTAGAACGGAAGCTGCCGCGTAATATCGGTGAATCGGTTGTCGTTCTTCTCGTACGCCACGACGTGGACGGCCTGACTGAGCGCGTATGCCACGACGATGACGCTGGCGGCGATGCTGACAAAACGCCCGCGATGCTCGATGCGCCGGGTGAGACGAAAGATAAACCACTCGAGGCCGGCCAGCGCCGCGAAGAAAGAAATCGCCGCCGTGACGGCCTGCCGGGAGATTCCGATGCCGTCGAAGGATGCAAAGGTATAGCTGAGCCAGAACGCGTTCACGTGGAAACGGAATACACGGTAAACAACGCTATCGACGACAAAATAGAACAGTGTGACGGTCAGCAGTCCCGCGCTGGCGATCAACGCCGCCCTCATGGACACGACCGATATCGAAAACGTGACCGTCAGGAGAACCAGAAGAACAAGCCCGTAATAGCCGACGATGACGAGTGCGGCGTACATGCCCGCAAAACTAGTGAAGTCGACCCCCTGCAGATGACGGGCCAGCGCGAGGAAGAAGAGTGGCGCGCTCAGACACAGGGCGGTCACGGCGCGTGAATACGCACGCCCGCGTCTCGAGAGCCAGGCCTGGACGGACCGATACAGCGACATCACCATCATATGGATATGAGAAAACGCCACGCGTCGGGTTCGGGCGAACTATCTGAAACTGACGACGGGCAGGTCGTTTCAGCAAGCATCTCGTGGCGCGGGTTTGGCGGCTATGATATCACGGGATCCCCGTCGTGGCGCACGGCTTTTTCTTCCGCTTCCGGGCGCTCATTGACCCCGGGGGGGCTCGTAACGTATTATCATTGAACCTCAATCCCGGACCGGGACCCCGAGTTCCGCCCGCACCGCGGGCATGTATGCAGTGCACCCCGCTCGCCCGAAACGGGCTCTAACCTCCCGAGGGGGCGCGTTGAACCGCAGCAGTAAGTTTCTTGGCATCTATCGGAGCACGGCGCTCGTGCTCCTCAATTTCATCGTGTTGTTCGTAGCCGTGAACGTCGGTCTCGGGCTGCTGTTCCGTCTCAAGGACTCGCATACGCGACGGCAGGCCATGAAGAACGTGTCGCGGCTCCACGAGAACGCGTCGCTCCGCATCGTATACCCGGGCATGGATGCACAGAGCATCGACCAACTCATCCGGGAGACGTGGACACGACCGTACAGCTACGAGGCCTTCACTCAGTTCAAAGAGCGACCGTACTCGGGGCGCTTCGTCAACGTCAGCGAGGCGGGGTACCGGGTGTCCGCGCAGCAGGGACCCTGGCCACCCGATTTGCAGCACTTCAACATCTTTGTGTTCGGCGGGTCGACGACGTTCGGCTACGGTGTCCCCGACGACCAGACCATCGCCTCGTATCTGCAGGAGTATCTCGCCGCTGCCACGTCACACGATGTGTGCGTGTACAATTTCGGGCGCAGTAGCTACGTGTCCCGGCAGGAGCGCATTCTGTTCGAGGAACTGCTGATCGGAGGATTCGTGCCCGATCTGGCGCTGTTCATCGACGGGCTCAACGAGTTCGCATTCCCCGAGGGGCCCGCCGAGACACAGCGACTCCAGGCCGTGTTCGAGACGCGACAGGGCACGTTCACGCGCTGGCCGGCCGTCGAAGCGCTCCCGGTGACCCGCCTGGCCCACTTCGCCCGGCGCTGGATCGACAACCGGATCCACCACCGCCCGCAGGTGCTTCCGGAGAACGCCGAACCGACCGCCGCTTTCGACGACGGAAGATATCGTGATCGGAATGTCATCGACGGGGTCATCGCGCGGTACTTCCAGAACAAGACGCTCATCGAATCGGCCGCTGAGGCGTACGGCACTCGCGCGGTATTCGTGTGGCAACCGATTCCGCTGTACAAGTACGATCTCAAGTACCACCCGTTCGCGACCGGTGATTTCGGATCGAATTTCTTCGCCCGCTACGGCTACGCCGCCATGGAACGCCGGATTCAGGACGATCCGCCTGGGGAAGAATTCCTGTGGTGTGCCGACATGCAGGAATCGCTGCGCGAACCCCTCTACGTCGACAAGGTTCATTACACGGCCCGGATGAGCCGTCTGGTGGCGGCGGCGATCGGTGACCGGCTCATCGAGCTGGGATACGGCTCGGTCGTGTCCGGCCGGCGTCCGTGACCTCCCGCCCGCCGCCGTATCGTCCGTTGCGGGTCTCCTGCCATAGCCCGTATAATGAAAGCCGGCACCCCGGCCGATGTCCCATGACCCGTTCTCACCATTTCATTGCGGTCCTGCTCCTCGCCACCGTCGTGGTGGCCGCGTCCGGTACGCGGGCCCAGGTAACGCACGAACCGCAGGTGCCCGCCGCGGCCGGTGACGGCGCGGCGGCGTGTGCCGCGGCCAAGGTCGCCTTCTCGAAGCTCCCCGCGCATGCCCCGGTCTCCCTGGCGAGCACGAACCTCGACGTCACGTACTACCACCTGAACCTGACGCCGGAGTTCTCCCCGGACACGCTTCTGGGCGTGGTTCGCGTAGAGGGAACGGTGGTGGATTCGCCGATGTCGACGCTGGCGCTCGATCTCGCTCCCACCATGACGGTCACGGCCGTCGCACTCTCCGACGGCACGCCGCTCGCCTTTACGCACCCCGGCGCCGCGCTCATGATCGCGCTCCCGTCGATGGTTCCGGTGGGGGGAACCGTCGCGGTCGACATCACCTACGCCGGCCGGCCGCTGGTCAACGCGTTCGGCAACTTCGTGTTCGGGACGCGTGCGGGCGCCCGCTACGCCTGGAGCCTCTCCGAGCCCTACGGCGCGCGCGAGTGGTGGCCGTGCAAGGACCACCCGTCCGACAAGGCGGATTCGGTCCGCGTCACCGTGACCGTGCCCTCGCCGTACCGCGTGGGGTCGCAGGGACTGCTGGAGGGCGAAGTGTCGGCGGGTGGCATGACCACGTACGAGTGGGCGTCGCACTATCCGATTTCGAGCTATCTCATCTCCGTCGCGATCGGCGACTACGTGCGCTACCAGGACACGTACGTGCGGCCCGACAGCCTGGTGACGCGGTACGGTGCGTTGACCATGCCCCTCGACAACCTCGTCTACAACGACGGCACGTCGGCCCTCCCCGCGGCGTTCGCGTCGGTGGACACCATGCTGGCCGTATTCGAGGACTGGTTCGGGCCCTATCCGTTTGCGAACGAGAAGTACGGCCACTCGGAATTCACGTTCGGCGGCGGCATGGAGCACCAGACCATGACGTCCATCGGAAGCGCATCCCCGGGCGTGGTCGCGCACGAGCTCACCCATCAGTGGTTCGGCGACAGCATCTCCCCGCGTGCGTGGCCGCACCTGTGGCTGAACGAGGGATTCGCCACGTACGGCGAGGTCATCTACTGGCAGGCGCGCGCGGCCGACTATCCCGGCACGGCAGAGATCGTTCTGGACGCGCGCTACTGGTCGGCGCGCTTCGCCACGGGCACGCTGGTGCTCCAGGACACGACCAGCGTGAACGACATGTTCGACGGCACGCGCGTCTACGCCAAGGGCGGGGTCGTTCTGAACATGCTGCGGTACGTGGTGGGCGATCCGGCTTTCCGGAACATTTTGCAGGCATGGGCCGCCGAGCCGGCCGTGCACTACGGCGTGGCGACGACGGCCGATTTCAAGCGCGTGGCCGAAGCGTCATCCGGCATGGACCTGGATGCATTCTTCCGCGAGTGGGTGACGAACGGCACCGGCTATCCCTCGTACCGGTACGATGCCTACTGGCAGAAGCACACGGGTGGCTACCGCGTGTGGGTAACGCTGCAGCAAACCCAGACGCAGCCTCAGTCCAACATGTCCGTGTTCGAGATGCCGGTGGAGATCGCGATCGGGACCAGCGGGGGGGAGAGTCGCTTCCAGGTCCAGAACGACCGCCGCTCGCAGACATACGAGTTCGACCTGGTCTCGTCCCCGCGGTCGGTGACCATCGACCCGGACGGGTGGATCCTCCGCGCCGAGGTCGACACGGTGCTGACGGCGCAGGTCCCCCCGAATCCCACCATCCTCTCGCTGGCGCCCAACCCGACGCGCGACGCGCTTTGCCTGCTGTTCACGTCGCAGGGTGGAGGCAGGACGACCATCGGGGTGTACGACGTCGTGGGACACCTCGTCCTCTCCCGTCCGGCGGTGACGGGCAGCGGCATCCTCTTCGACACCGTCGACACGTCGACGCTGGTCTCCGGCGTGTATTTCCTGCGTCTCGACAGCCCGGCGGGGCAGGCGACGCGCAAGTTCGTCGTGCTTCGCTAGGGACGGCGTAACGCGTGGCGTGTGTGCCGCCGCGTCACGCCGTCTGGGTGTGAGGCATGTCGGCCGGCCGCGGACCGATCAGGTGATCGACCGCCTGCTCGACCGTATCGAAGGCTTCGAAGATGAGGGACAGCCGGGTGACGGCGAGGACGTCCTGGATCCTCGGGGTGACGTCGGCCAGGACCAGTTGCCCGCCGGCCCGGGTGGCGCTGGCGTGTGCGCCGATGAGAACGCCGATACCGTGACTGCTCGCCCACGGGACGTCCCCCAGGTCGACGACGATGCGGTTGGTTCCCCGGGCGAGGATGTCGCCGATGGAGTCGTGAAACGTCTCCGAGTCGTGTGGCCCTCCCACGAGCTTTCCGCGGACGGCGACGATCGCGACGCCCTCCCGGGTGGTTGTGTTCAGTTCCATGTGATTCACCTCCTCCTCTGCGCCCCGCCTCTGCGCGGGGTCCTACTCTGATTACGCCGCGCCGGTCCGAAAGTTCGTTGAAGGTTTCAAAAAGATGACCGGGATC
>CAZCQM010000052.1:0-16126 GCA_964500785.1 uncultured bacterium | reverse complement strand
TCGAACCTGGTCGTCGATGTGGGGGCTGCTGGCAGTATACGGTCACGACGACCCGCGCTCAAGGCGATACTTCTTTGATTCCGTGGGAGTTAGACTTGCGGCCCCGTCCGGGTGCGCGTCCGGGGCGCACGGCTCTGGACAAGCGACCCGGCCCCGGGTACGCTCCCCGCTTTCCGGAGCCATCCGTTGCGAATACGCGGCCTTGTCCACCTGCTCGTCGTCTACATCGTCTGGGGTAGCACCTACCTCGGCATCCGCATCGCCGTCCGCGCGGGCTCGGGATTCCCGCCCCTCACGATGGCCGGCACGCGCATCCTCGTCGCCGGGCTGCTGCTCCTGCTGCTGGGCGCGTTGATGCACCGCAAGCTCCGGCCGACGCGCGCCGACCTGATCGTGTTCGCGTCGTCTGGATTGCTGTTGTGGCTGGGCGGCAACGGCCTGGTGACGTGGGCCGAACAGCGGGCGGAGTCGGGCTATACCGCGCTCCTCGTCGGATCCGTGCCCATCTGGACCACCATCGTCGAGTCGGTGCTGGACCGCCGCGCGCCGACGCTGCGCCTGCTGGGCGCCCTGCTGATCGGCCTCACCGGTGTCGGCGTGCTCAACTATCCCGTCATCCGCCACGGGACCAGCGCCGACGTGCTCTCTGCCGCCGCGCTGATTCTCGCCGTCATGAGCTGGGGGCTCGGATCGGTGTTTCAGAAGCGCCGCCCCGTGTCGCTGTCGGGCGAGGCCAACGCCGCCTACCAGCTGTTGTTCGGAAGCGTCGCGCTCCTCACCGTCGCCGCGATCACGGGCGAACCACGCCCCACGCCCACCCCCGCCGCGTTCGCCGCCTGGGGGTACCTGGTCGTCTTCGGCTCGGTGATCGGCTTCACGTCGTTCGTGAAGGCGCTGCAGACGCTTCCGGTCAGCGTCGTGATGACGTACGCGTACGTCAATCCCGTCATCGCGGTGGTTCTGGGGTGGATGATCCTGGGAGAGCGCATCACGCTGTGGACGCTGGCGGGTTCCGTGCTCGTGATTCTCGGCGTCATGGGCGTCTTCCACGAGTTGCGCCGGCAGCGGAACGAACGACGCGACGACGCGGCGCGCACGGGCGGCTGAAGCCCGCGCCGATCACCCCCTCGAGCCCGGGCACTCCACACCGCCGCGCGGGCGTGGTACAATCTCCCCCTCACGACCACATCGCATTTACTCCTTATCACGCCGGGAGGCCGCAGATGCGAGGCACACTTCCGCGCTTTTCTCTGTTCATTGTGGTTGCTTTCTACGTAATGGTTCCGTCGGTCCCCGCCCGGGCCGTCACTCCCCTTCACTTCTGGAGCCAGCGCTTCGGAAGCACCGGCACCGACGGCGGCCAGCGCGTGGCCGTCGATGCAAACGGAGACGTTTTCGTAGTCGGGTATTTCAGCGGGACGGTGGATCTCGGAGGAGGGGGTCTTGTCAGCGCCGGGGGTAACGACATCTTCGTTGCGAAGTACAACGCCGCCGGTGTCCATCTCTGGAGCAAGCGCTTCGGGAGCACGGGCGACGACGTGGCGCATGGCGTCGCGGTGGATGGATTCGGCAACGTGTTCGTCACGGGACACTTCAACGGAACGGTCGACTTCGGTGGAGGGGGGCTGGTCAGTGCGTCCGGGAGCGACATCTTCCTCGTCAGGTTCAGCTCCAACGGGGTTCATCAGTGGAGCAAGCGCTTCGGCGGCGTGAGCAGCGACCTCGGCAAGAGCCTGGCCATCGACGCGTCCGGCAACGTGCTCCTTACCGGGTACGTCGCCACGAGCGCCGACTTCGGCGGGGGGACGCTGACAAGCGCCGGCTCCTTCGACGTCGTCCTGGCGAAATTCGACACGAACGGCGTTCACCAGTGGAGTCACCTCTTCGGCGGTGTCGGCGTCGACGAGGGCGAGGGTGTTGCGGTCGATTCCGGCGGGAACGTGCTCCTCATCGGCTATTTCACGCTACCGGTGGATTTCGGCGGCGGCCCCCTGACCTGGGTCGGTTCCAACGATATCTTCCTGGCGAAATACGACACGAACGGCAGCCACCTGTGGAGCCAGAGTTTCGGAAACACGGGTGACGACATTGGGGTTGGCGTCGCGGTTGACCCTTCGGACAACGTGCTGGTCACGGGACTGTTCAGCGACACGGTGGATTTCGGTGGCGGCGGGCTCGTCAGCGCGGGTGGAAGGGATGTCTTCATCGCCAAGTACGATGCCGGAGGCGCCCATATGTGGAGTGATCGCATGGGCGGGACGCTGCCCGATATCAGCTTCAGTGCGGCGGTGGATGATTCCGGCAACGTCTTGGTGGCGGGACAGGTCGACGGCCTCATCACCATGGCGAAGTACTCCGCGGACGGCGTTCAACGGTGGAATGAGCAGCCGGGACCCGGCCTTTCTTTCGGCGTCGCGGTGGGCGCGTCAGACAACGTGCTGTTCACCGGCGAGCTATCCGGGACGGCGGATTTCGGCGGTGGTGCACTGACAAGCGCGGGCGCAAGTGACGTTTTCCTGGTCAAATACGGAGCGGGACTGGCCGATCCCGGTATCACGGCCATCGTCGACGTCGGGAACGACCAGGGGCGACAGGTGAAGATCTCTTTTCTGGGGTGCGGCTACGATAGTCCAGGGTCCCCACTCACGATCGTCCAGTACGAGGCGTATCGTCGCGACGATCCACTACCGGCGGGAAGTCTCCCGCCGACTGCCGGGATCTTCCTGCCCGATCTTTCGCCGGCGGAAACCCAATGGGTGTTCGTCGGGTCCGTCCCCGCGCACGGGGCGACCGACTACAAGATCCTGGCGCCCACGGCCGCGGATTCGACGATTTCCTACGGGCCGTACTACTCGACGTTCTTCATTCGGGCTGCGACGGCTGATCCATTCACATTCTTCGACTCGCCGGTGGACAGTGGCTATTCCCTCGACAACCTGGCGCCGTCCGTGCCATTCAATCTCGTGTACAACGGCGGCCTTCTTTCGTGGCACGATCCGACGGATGCCGACTTCGATTATTTCACGGTGTACGGATCGACGTCGGATTCCTTCGATGGATCGGCCGTCGTAATCGATTACACGATTGGGACGTCGTTGGACGTGAGCGCGTCACCCTATGTCTTCTACTACGTTACGGCTACGGACTTCTCCGGGAACGAGGGGCCGGCGGCGCGCGTCAACATACTCTCGGATATCGGCGACGCGCCGAAGGCCTACGGGCTCTCCATCGGGGCATATCCAAATCCATTCAACCCATCCACGACGCTCCGCTACGACGTCCCGTCGCGCGGGCGGGTCGTCATCCGGATCTACGACGCGCACGGGGCCCGGGTCACGAACCTCCTCGACATGGAGCGCGACGCGGGTTCGTACGCGGTCCCGTGGGACGGAACCGACGCGCGTGGCTCGCGCGTGAGCTCCGGAGTCTACTTTGCGAGAATCGAGGTGGCAAACCGGTCGCTGGCGACGCGGCTTGTGCTGCTCAAATGAGGTGTGGGGCGATACCGGGGCTAGAGGCGGAGATCTTCTTTCTCGCTCGCGTGCGCGCCACGGCGCATGTGCTCCGCGCGCGCCTCGACCCACTCCAGGATATTGAGAACGATGAAGGTCACGATGGAGAGCGCGAGGGCCGCCCAGTACTGCCCGAAGCCGATCGTGGCGCCGATGGCGGCGAGCATCCAGACGACGGATGCAGTGGTCAATCCGACGACGTGTCCCCCGCGGGTGAGAATGACGCCGGCGCCCAGGAAACCGATACCGGTGACGACCTGGCCCAGCACGCGCGTCGCGTCGACGTTGTGCCCGGTGAGCTCGACGCCGAGCCGGATGAACACGTGGGTTCCGAGACAGATGAGGACCGCGGTGCGGACGTCGAGCGGTTTTCCCCGTAGCTGCCGTTCCAGCCCGACGATCGTTCCGCACGCCAGTGCGACGAGTACCGGCGTCCAGAACGACAGGCCGAACGGGGACAATGTACTGGTCATTCGGTCTCCCGGTTAGTGACCGGCCTCGTCCCCCCACAACTCCTTGAGCCGCCGGTCGCGGCCGCAGCCGCTACGGTACTCATGATACCGGTCGGGGTTCTTCATATAGAAGTCCTGATGATATTCCTCGGCCGGATAGAACGTGCTCGCCGCTTCGATCTTGACGGGCACTTCCCCGAATCGCTCCTCGACCTTCTTCTTGGAGGCTTCGGCGAGCTCTTTCTGCTCTTCGTTGTGATAGAAGATCTCCGGGCGGTACTGGTTGCCGTGGTCGCAGAACTGTCCATCTCCGGACGTCGGATCGATGTTGTGCCAGTACACCTCGAGCAGCTTCTGGTACGAGACCACCGAGGGATCGTATTCGATCTGAATCGACTCGCAGTGCCCGGTCTTCCCGCTTCCGACTTCCTCGTAGGTGGGGTTCTTCTTGAAACCGCCGGTGTATCCCGACGTCGTCGACTTGACGCCCTTGACGTCGTCGAACGGCGCCTCCATGCACCAGAAGCACCCGCCGGCGAAGGTCGCCAGCTCGGTCTTCTTCTCCATCTTCATGGGCTTGTCGCCCTGCTTCGTGGGCTCGGCCTTCTGCGCGTGAGAAACGCCCGCCAGGCCGGCGGTCAGAACGATCAATCCCGCTACCATCCATGCTCGCATATCGTGCCCTCCAAATCGTGAAGTAGTCTACACCCACTTCCTGATACGTTGGAACCACTGCTTTTGGATGGCGGGAACGGCGCCACCCGGCCCTCCCCGGGGCGGAAAAGAAACGAGCGCGGGGCCGAAGCCCCGCGCTCGCCTGCTCAAGAGCGGTGTCGAGTCGACGCCGACTTAGAACCGACGACGACCGCCGCCGCCACCGAAACCGCCGCGACCGCCCTCGGTCTTCGGGCGCGCCTCGTTGACGGTGATCGTGCGCTGGCCAAACTCGGTGTTGTTCAGCTTCTCGATTGCCTGCTGAGCACCTTCGGGCGTCTCCATCTCGACGAAGCCGAAGCCACGCGGGCGACCCGTGTCGCGGTCCATGACCAGCGAAACGGACGCAACGGGGCCCACCTCGGCGAAGAGGGTGCGAAGTTCAGATTCGGTCGTCGAGAAACTCAGATTACCGACATACAGCTTCCGATTCATGTGAATCCTTTCCAATACTCTGACTGGTTCCGGGTCGGGCGCCGAAACACCGTTCCCGTTACTAAGCGCTCGATCGCAAACCGATGTCGCTAACCTGGAAAACGAGGGTGGCGAGACTGTTCTAAGATTGAACGCAGACTGACTGACGGGGGGAAAGATACCGGGGCGCCGGTTTGGCTGTCAACACGATTATGGTCCGGCCCGGGGCCCGTTCTGGCGGCGGCGCCCCCGGCTATATCCCGTACTCCTTCCAGCGGTCATCCACGAGCCGGGCGGTGCCGGGGTCGGTTGCGACCGCGTCCGGATATCCCGGCTTCCAGGTGGCGTCGATGCCCATGACGCCCTCGTACATCGGCTGCACGCCGTTCATCGACACGCGGGTGAACATGAGGTCGCGGGCGGGATCGAAGCGGGTGAAGACGCCCCACAGGGTGTCGACCTCGTCGTCCAGGTTCACGTCCGGGCTGACGACGGCGACCATCTTCAGGTGCGCGAGCGCCGGCGACGTGACGAGTGCGTCCAGCGTGCGGCGGCCCGCGTCGCGTTCCACGCGGTCGATCTGCACGACAAGCAGGGTGTCCTCCCAGAGCGTCCAGCGCCGCACGTTCGGTGCCAGCGTCGCGGGATCCCCCGCGAGCCCGGCGTCGCCCGGCCGGGGCGCGCCGCCTTCGCGCGGCGCCTCCGGGCGCCCACCGGAGTACTGCGCGCGGCTCCCCGTCGCGTCGAGGATCATGCGGCTGCCGTGGTGCATCTTGAAACTGGTGAAGTCGAGCGTGTCGAGCGGCGCCCGCGAGATGAGGTGGAAATGCTCGCGCGGATCGAAGTGCGCGCGGAGAGATCGCAGCACGGCGCGGAAGTCCCGCGCGTCGGTGTCGCGATCGACGAGAATCACTACCTTGCTCAATCCCAACTGCCCTTCGCCGAGCAGCCCCAGGGCCGTTCGAACCGGTTCGCGCGTGTAGCGGGCCTCGACCGAGGCGACGAGCAGGTTGTGGAACCCCGCCTGGTAGTACGCCCACACGTCGCGGACCTCGGGGCGGATGAGTCGGATCAGCGGCCCCAGGATCATCTGCGAGGCGTCGCCCATCGCGCGGTCTTCCTGCGGCGGCTTCCCCACCACGGCGGCGGGATAGATGGCGCGGTGTCGGCGCGTGATCGCGCGCACACGGAACACGGGAAAATCCGCCGGGTCGCAGTAGTGCCCGAAGTGATCGCCGAAGGGCCCTTCGAGGCGACGCTCGAGCGGCGGCACCTCGCCCTCCAGAATGAAGTCGGCATCGGCCGGAACATCGATGTCGGCGGTCCGAGCGCGCACGAGGCGCGTGCGCCGCGCGCTCAGGATCCCCGCGAACGCGATCTCCTCCAGGGCCTCGGGCAGCGGGAAGATCCCCGCGAGCATCAGCGCGGGGTCGGCGCCCAGTGCGACGGCCACGGGCAGCGCCCGGCCCTGCTTCTCCGCCTCGTGGTAGTGGAAGCCGCCGCCCTTGTGGATCTGCCAGTGCATGCCGGTGGTCGTGGAGTCGAACACCTGCATGCGATAGATGCCCACGTTGGACTTCCCCGTGCGCGGGTGACGTGTCACGACCAGCGGGAACGTGATGAACGGTCCCCCGTCCTGCGGCCAGCACGTGATGATCGGTAGCGGATCGAGAGACGGCGACCGATCGACGATCTCCTGGCACGGCGCCCGGCCGACGCGCGCCGGTCGAAACGCCAGTAGCCGCGGGAAGAGATCGCGCGAGCGCAGGATCCGCGACGGCGTCGGCGGATTGAGCTCTTCGGCGAAACGCACGAGCCGCTCGCCCAGGGCTTCGGGGTGCATGCCGATGGCGTGCTCGATGCGCGCCATCGTTCCGAAGAAGTTGATCGCGAGCGGATAGCGCGAACCCTTCACGTGCTCGAACAGGAGCGCGGGCCCACCGCTGCGGACCGTACGCTGCGCGATTTCGGCGATTTCGAAACGCGGGTCGACGTCGGCGCGCACGCGCCTGAGGTCGCCGCGCGCCTCGAGGTCGTCGAGAAAGGATTTCAGACCGCGGAAGGGCACGACGGGTACTGTATATCCCTCATCGGGAACCGTGCATCACCGAATTGCCACGCGCATGTTCCGCGGACTCACAAAGTGCGAGGCCCGGGGCCTCCTTCTCGCGCCCTCCACCGAGGGCCACTTCAAACATGTATCCAGTTACGTAGCAACAAGTTGCGTAAACTTACCCCTCTTTCTTCGCGCACTGGCCCCGCGCTTGCTCCTGTCCGGGAGTTCACACACAGGAATGGTGCCTGCGCCCGGCCAGCGGTTCGAACGACGACACGGGAGCGGTACCGATCGAGGAGGTTTACTAGAAATGAAGAAGCTTCTTTCCATCGTTGCCGTGGTCGCGCTGGTCGCGCTGACCGCGTCGAGCGCGTTTGCCGGCGGGCCGCTTCGGACCGTCGGTCTCGAAGCCGGCTATGTCAGCCCGGACATCGACGGCCTGGATCAGGCCGGCGGTACGTGGGTTGCCGGTGCGTTTCTGGACTTCGGTCTGCCAATGACGAACCTGTACATCAACCCGTTCGTCAACTACTGGAACTGGTCGGAGAGCGTCAGTTCGATCGAGACGTCCTTCCATGATTGGACGGTCGGTGCGAACCTGAAGCTCACCATCCCGACTTCCGCTGTCCGCGTGCAGCCGTTCGTGGCCGCCGGTGCGTCCGTTCACATGCTGAACGCGTCCGTCACGGGCTTCGGCGATGCCAGCGACACGAAGTTCGGATTCCAGGGTGGCGCGGGCCTCAAGGTCGGCATCAGCCAGAGCGCGAACATCATCGGCTCGGGTTGGTACAACGTCGTCGACACGGCCAACCACTGGTCGGTTCGCGGCGGCCTGGCCTTCAACATCTAAGACCTGGATCGCATCGATAGAAACAAAACGCCCCGCGTCGGCAACGGCGCGGGGCGTTTTTCTTTGCCGGGAGCATGGCGTGGCTCCGCGCTCAGTCGTCCATTTCGACGTCGCCCGGCGACGTGTCTTTCCCCCAGCGGTAGAAGAGCGAGTTGTCCACGCCGAGACGGTCCAGGATGCGGCCGACGATCATGTCGACCATATCTCCGATCGACTTCGGCCGGTGGTAGAACGCGGGCATGGCGGGCAGGATATCCGCACCCGCGCGGCGCAGCGTGAGCATGTTGGTCAGGTGAATGTCGGAGAGCGGTGTTTCGCGCGGAACGACAACCAGCGTTCTCCGTTCCTTGAGCGCGACGTCGGCGGCGCGCTCGATCAGGTTGGATGAGATGCCGTTGGCCACGCGTCCCAGCGTTCCCGTCGAACAGGGAACGATGACCATCCCCGCACACGGAAACGATCCGCTCGATATCGGGGCGGCGAGATTCATCGGATCGAAGAGCCGCAGCGATCCGGCGGCATCGCCGATCTCGCACGCGCGAACCAGGGCGTCCTCCTTCTCGCGCAGGGTCTTCCCCAGCCGGATGCCGACCTCGAGCTGCATCACCTTTTCGCCCGACGGGGAGATCACCGCGTGGACCTCGTGGCCCGCCGCGGCCAGGGCATTCAACAGCCGCAGCGCGTACGGGGCTCCGCTGCCCCCGGTTATGCCAACCGCGAAAACCGACATGGTCACACCAGCGTATCCAGCGCGATGAAGATGAACAGCACGATGCTCACGATGCCGTTGGTCGTGAAGAACGCCGCGTTGACCCGCGAGAGGTCGCCGGGTTTGACGAGACGGTGCTCGACCAGCAGCATCACCGTCGTGAGCGCGAGGGCCACATAATACCACCGTCCCACCTGCAGCATGGCGCCCGCCGCCATCAGACACACGACGAATCCGACGTGCAGCCAGCGGGCCGTACCGAGCGCGGCGGGAAGCCCGAAGTCGGCGGGGAGCGAATGGAGCTTCTCGCGCCGGTCGTGCTCCGCGTCCTGGCAGGCGTAGATGATGTCGAAGCCGGCCACCCACAGCCCCGCGCCGACCCCGAGGAGCAGAGCGGGCAGGGGGAGGGTTCCGGTGACGGCCAGCCAGACCGCCGTCGGGATCATCAGGTAGACCGCGCCCAGGACGAGGTGGACGAAGGGCGTCACGCGCTTGGCGTACGGGTAGAGGACCATCGCGGCGATGGCGATCGGCCACAGCCAGCGGCAGACGGGGTGGAGCTGCCAGACGGCGACGAGAAAGATCGCGAGGGCTCCGGCGGTGAAGCCCGCGGCGGCCCGCCGCGACAGCCGCCCGGCCGGGATCGCCCGGCCCGCCGTGCGGGGATTCCGGGCGTCGACCTCGGCGTCGATGAGCCGGTTGGCCGCCATTCCAACCGTGCGCCCCGCGACCATGGCGACGGTGATCCAGACAAAGTCGTGCTCGCTGGGCCACCCCCGCTCGACGAGGAAGAGCGTAGCGTACGCGAAGGGAAGCGCGAACACGGTGTGCTCCACCCGGATCGTCTCCATGAACTCACGTAATCTATTCATATAAATAGGAATGCGGCGTTATGTTGACAATACGCGAGCGCCCCGATGTTGACAATACACGACCGTCGACGTTGACAATAATCTTTCCTGAAGTTGACAATAGACGGGTGGCCTCCCCGGGCCGGCACCCGGTTTCCGTGAATATAAGTTGACAAAAATCGCCGCTCCCGATAGACGCGGACCATGGGGCGTACCCGAACTCAGACCATTCGTGAGTTCATTCTGGACCTGGCCGCCGTCGACGCGCGGGGCATCGCCCGGCGGATCGCGGAAGTGTACGGGATTTCCCGGCAGGCGGCAAATCGCCACCTGGATCTCCTCGTCGAGGACGGCCTGCTGGAGCAGTCCGGTCGGACGCGGGCACGCGTCTACCGCCTCCGCCGCACGTCGTCGCTCTCGCGCGAGATCCGCGTCACGCCGGTTCTCGACCCCGGCCGGGTGTGGGAGGACCACATCGCGGCGCTCGTGGCGGGCGACCGGCCCGCCGTGCGCGATCTCTGCCGCGGCACGTTCGGCGAGCTGGTCCGCAACGCGGTCCGACACGCCGATGCGTCGTGGATCACGGTGGCGTTTTCCTGCACCGCGCGCGACATCGAGCTCGCGATCTCCGACGACGGCCGCGGGCTGTTCTCGACCATCGCACCGCGGCTGGGTGCGGCATCTCCGCGCGACACCGCCGAGACGATTGCGCGGCTCGCGCGGGCGCGCTCGGGGGACTCCCCGACAGCCCGCCTCGTCCTGCTCGCGCGCAACTTCGAGTCCTTCTCGATCCGCGCCAACGGGTTCGTGCTGGCGTTCGACGGAGAGACCGCGTCCTGGTCCGTCGAGCCCGACGGGTCCGCCGCCCCCGGCACCCGCGTGGCGCTGACGCAGCTGCGATCGCCGGCACGCCCCGTGTCCGGGCGCAACGAGCCCCTCGCGTCCACGGCGTAGGGGCCGCCCGTCAGGCCAGCGCACGGATCTCGCGACACCGTTCGAACGCACCCTCCATCTCGTCGACGCTCAATCCGTCGCGCACCCCCCGTTCCACCTCGGAGAAGAACAGCTCGTTCGCGAGGGCGTCATGGAGCGTTCGCGCGACGGACGGGGCCCGCGTCCACACCGCATCGCGGAGGCTCGCGCCGTCCGGCGAGATCGACGCGATCAGCGCTTCGCGCGCATCGGCGCTGGCGCGCAGCCCCGCGGCGCCGGGCGCCCGCCCGGGGACGGGAAGCGCCGCCGTGTCGGGGTGGTCGCTGCCCGGCGCCCCGCGCGCCAGAACCAGCGTGCGGGCCCCGCGCGCGCGGGCATCCGCGACGGCATCCGCGAGCGGGGTCAACGTCGCCGGTGCGGCGTCGATCAGCACCACCCGCCGGGCGGCCGCCAGCATGATCCGCACGCGGCCGATGACCTGCTCGAGCGTCGCCAGGCTGAAGATCGCTTCGGTCCGGGATTCCTCCCCGGTCGCAAGCGACGCGAGCGCGCGCTCGGCGATATCCCGCCGCTCGCGGAAATCACGCTCCATGTGGTCGAACAGCCGCGCCGGGGGAACCGGTCGAAAGAGCGGGGGACTCCCGCGGTCCGTCGTCACCGCCCCCTTGCGCTCGAGACTCTCGAGGGCGCGGTAGACGTTCGCCGTCGGTTTGCCGATTCCCTTCGAGACGCGGTAGCCGGTGGTCGCCGGATGGCCGACGAGGTAGGCGTACGCGAGGGCTTCGAGATTGGTCAGACCCAGGGCCTCCAGGCTCGGAATTCGATTCATAGCTGCCATAGCTACTACTTATCCCCGCCGTCCGTCAAGCCCGGAGATGGATATTAGTATCTGACACTACTACTAACGTAGATACGCTTTATGGAACAAGATACGTCGAGGGGCCGGTCAGTGGGTTTCCCGGCCGTTGCGCCCCGAGCGGATGAGCAGCGGCGCCAGTGGGCTCAGGAGCGGGTGCAGGATGTGCCGGAAGATCCGGAACGGGGCCGATCCCTTGAGACGCCGGAAGTTCTTCCGATGCATCCGCGCCCAGTGAAACTGCTTCTTTTCCAGGTCGAGGCGCGTGAAGAGGGGAATGGGGACGTCGATCTTGACCGTGGCTGAGCCTTCGACGGTGTCCAGCGCTTCCAGCGCCGGCGTCAGCGTCCCGGCCAGGAAGTGCTTGGTCGGCATGTGCGATTCGGTGTACCGCGACGGCTCCAGAATCAGGATGGGGTTCGTGTTGATCTCCCAGACCTGTGGCACATCGCCCAGGAGGCTGTAATCGATGCGGCCGTAGTCGACGTGGGCCAGCGCGAACATCTCCTCGACCCAGTCGCGGTGCGGATTCGATTCGAGATACTCGCGCTCCAGAGAGAGGGTCTCCGGATCCACGAGGTCCGTGTCCTTGACCACCCACTGTTTCGAGCAGTCGACGTGACCGGGAACGATCCGCCCGCCGATATTGAACGCCGCGTACTTGCGATAGACACCACCCCCGTTCGCCGTATCGCAGTACTCCACGACGAGCAGATGCCCAAGCTGGTGGCCGCGGACGACCGCCCCCGCGAGCGCCTGGTCGACCTGGTGGCGCGTGGTCAGGAGATCGGACACGCTTCCGCCGTGTTCGCTTTCGTCCCGGATGAACACCGGAAACGTCAGCGGTGTCTTGCGGTCGTTTGCGCGCACGGCGCGAAACGAATTCCGTCCTTCTTTATGGAGTCCCGTCAGCAGATCGAAGCGCAGCCACGATCGCACCGGATGATTGAGCATGTGTGAACCCGCCGCATGCAGTTGATCCCACACGATGGACGCGATTGTGCGTTCCGACGGAAGCAGGCGCTCGAGATCCGCGAAGATGTACGTCCCGACCGGAAGCGTCTCCGCGCGAAGGGCCTCGTCGTATGTCAGAATCTGAATTCGGCTCGTGAGCTTGCGTTCCCAGTGGTCCAGGAACGTCTGCATCGTGTAGGTGTGCCCCGAAGCTGCGAGGTAGTAGATCATATGCTGCCGTTCGTAAGCGTACTCTTCCGGCATCGCCCCGGTCCAGCCGGGAGGCGGACGGACGGGGCGGACCCGGGACGACGGATGCGGCGCCGGCGTGCCCCGGGTGATAACGGAGTACTTAATGACCTGAAAGCAAGAAGCGGGCCGAGGGATCGGCTCCCCCGGCCCGCTCAGGGCGTAACTGCCGCTCATCAAACTACTTCTCCTTCGCGACATCCTTCGGATTGTCGGGCACGAACTTGAGCGCGGCCGAGTTCAGGCAGTAGCGCAGCCCGGTGGGCCGGGGGCCATCGTCGAAAACATGGCCCAGGTGAGCCTCGCATCGGCTGCACAGGACCTCGGTCCGGACCATGCCCAGGCTGGTGTCCCGCTCCTCGTCGACGTTCCGGTTGTCCACGGGGGCGTAGAAGCTGGGCCAGCCGGTCCCGGACTCGAACTTGGTGTCGGACGAGAACAGCGGCTGCCCGCACGCCACGCACAGGTAAACGCCCTTGTCGTGATTGTCGACATATTTGCCCGTGAAGGCGCGCTCGGTCCCCTTCTCGCGGGTGACCTGATACTGCTCGGGCGTCAGGATGGCGCGCCACTCCGCATCGGTCTTGTTGATCTTGGTCATATAGGGATCCTCTCCTCGCTTCGTCATCGTCAGTGCGGCAACCGCGCCGGGCGTCAGCATTCCGCCGGCGGCCTGGAGCGGCTCGGCGCGCCCCGCGCTCACCCATGCGGCCGCCGCGTAGCCTGCCGGAACGGGGTTCTTCGGCACGCGCCAGGCGCTCCGGCCGGTCCACGCATCGCCGTCCCGCTGGAGCGCGAACTCCTGGTAACCCAGGACGACGAAGTCGTGATCGAGCGTCTTGCCCTTGTTCTCACCGGCGCTGACGGTGCGGGTCAGTCCCATGCCGAGGATCGCCACGTGCGCCGTCGGCGCGCCGTCTATCGCGGTCGCCGGTACGAACCGAACGGTGGCGCCGTCCGTGGACACGTCGAGCGACAACGTTCCCGGGTTCCCGGTGGATGCGGGCAGCGCCTTGCGGTCGAACCATCCGCGCCACTCCATGCCGTTCCAGACGAACCCCGGCGTGTAGACCCGCGTCGCCTTCCAGGCTTCGGCGTAGTCCCGCTGGCGCTCGCTGAATTCGGCGTTCGCGAACACGTCCTGCCAGCCCAGGTAATCCCAGTAGTCGACGTGGAACGCCACGGGTACGACGTTCTTCCACAGCCGGTCGTTCTTCGTCAGGCCGCTGAGCCATGCCTCGGCGGGCGGGCAGCTGGAGCAGCCCTCGGAGGTGTAGAGCTCGAGCAGGCCCACGCGCGCGGGTCCGCCGGTAATGGTCTGGACCGACTCCACGGCCCGCGCCGGGCCGGCCATCATGAGGATCGCGAAGGCGGCTGCCGCAGCGCCCGTCATCCATCGTGCCCGTCTGCCCGCGGCCGCACGCCGGGACATCGTGGCATCCACTGTTTGAAGCGCCCCCTGCTTCATGGTTTTAAACCTCCCAGAGGAACTCCAGCGACGTCTCCGGCGTGCACTCCGCGGGATTCCGGTCGCTGCGAAATACCGTCGCGCTGTGGGGTCCGAGCAGTCGGATCGCCGAGCCGTCGACCTCCAGCGCACTGCCTTCACGTAGTCCTACGACGAAAACCCCCGGGTTGGATGCCGTGAACTCGGCCACGCGCTGGGCGCGCGTCTCGCCACCGTGGTTGGGAATCGTGGCCTCGGTGTAGTGCGGGTTGATCTGGAAGGGAACCAGCCGCAGGGCATCGAGGCGCGACGGCTCCACGACGGGCATGTCGTTGGTCGTCCGGATGGTGGCGCAGGCTACATTCGATCCCGCGCTCCACCCGATGTACGGGGCGCCGGCGAGCACCCGCTCGCGAATCGCCCACAGGGTCCCGGTGTCGTAGAGATGCTTCAGGAGATGGAACGTGTTTCCTCCTCCGACGATGACGCACTCGGCCTTCTCGACCTCCTTCACCGGATGCTTCACCGTGTGAATCGGCGTGATGTCGACGCCGAGCGCGGCGAAGCGGTCGCGGACCATATCGCCATATGTATTCCAGTCCAGCGTCACGCCGGCGTAAGGCACAAACACCGCTTGTTTTACGCCGCCGAGCAAAGCCCGGAGCCATGCGTCCGCGTGTTCCAGGAAGCCGCCGCCGAAATTGCGGGAGTTGCTCAATAACATCAGTCGGGAAGTGGGTGCGTTCATGACATGTCCTTTTCGATGGGCCGCCGGAGCGCGCTTCGCCCCGCGTGTCCATCCTGACGCATCGGCGCGCACCGGGCAACCCCCGAGAACTTTCGGTGGGTCGTCGCAACCGGCTGGTGTACCCTGAACGCGGAGGAAGAACGATGACCAACACGCAAGGTCTCCCCCTCGGGGAATCGGTCGAGTTCGGATGGAATACGCTCAAGGCCCGGGCCCTGTTCATTATCGGCGTGACCCTGGCGGCCTGGGGGATACCGGCCATCATCGGCTGGGCTGGCGGTGTGGCGTTCGACCGCGGAATCCAGAAATTCGGGATGTGGATCATCGAGACGGCGGTCTCGGCCACCTTCAGCCTGGGGCTGGCGAAGATCTATCTCCGCTTCCGCGACGGGGAGCAGCCGGTCTTCGAGAATCTCTTCGATGTTCTGCCCCGGCTCTACGTGTACATCGGGGCGTCGATCATCGCGAGTATCGCGGTGATGATGGGGCTCATACTCGTCGTCGTCCCCGGGATCATCTTTCTGATCCGGCTGTGGTTTGTCGGGTTCGTGATCGTCGACGAGGACGTCGGCGTGCTGGATGCCATCCAGCGCAGCTGGGACATCACGCGGGGCTACACGCTGGATCTGTTCCTGCTCTTCATCGTGCTGTGCGGGCTCAACATTCTCGGGGCCATCTGCCTGTTCGTCGGTCTGCTCGTCACGGTGCCGATAAGCGGTCTGGCGCTGGCGGCGACCTACCGAACGCTGAGCACGCGCGCCGCCGGAAACGCAGCGGTCACGCCCGCGGGCCGTCCCCCCGTGCCCCCGGCTCCGACGGCTACTTGAGCAGGAGCATCTTGCGGGTCTGCTGATCGCCTGCGCTCTCGAGCCGATAGAAATAGAGGCCGGTGGCCACCTGTCGACCGGCATCGTCGGTCCCGTCCCACTCCGCGCGATACACGACACCCGCGTCGTGCGGCCCATCGGCCAGCGTGCGTATCAGCGAGCCGTCCGCCGCGTAGATGCGCAGCGTCGCGCGCCCCGAATTTCCGACCCGGTAGATGATCTCGGTCCGGGGGTTGAACGGGTTGGGAACGTTCTGGTCGAGCTGCAGCAGGGCCGGCGGGCGGCCGTCGCCGACGCCGGTGGGGAAGCGCAGCGTCCCGTTCTGGACCAGCGCGCACGGATCCCCTTCGTTGAACAGAATCTTGGTGATCGTCAGCGACGTCGACGTCCCGTACAGGGGCAGATACGCCTGGAACAGCACGTTCACCAGCGGCAGCGTCCCCGCGAGCGGCGTCGAGCCGGCGGCGACGATGATGACCTTGCCGGGAATCGACGTGTTGTACACAGGCGTCCCCCACGAGGCCGACGCGGTGCCCGAGACGCTCACCCCCGCC
>CAZCQM010000051.1:0-16443 GCA_964500785.1 uncultured bacterium | reverse complement strand
TGCAATCACTGCGACAACCCACCGTGCGTTCAGGTCTGCCCGGTGGGTGCCACCTACAAGTCCCCCGACGGCGTGGTCCTCGTCGACAAGGAGTACTGCATCGGGTGCCGCTACTGCATCCAGGCCTGCCCCTACGGCGCCCGGTTCCTCCATCCGGAGACCAGGACCGCCGAGAAGTGCACGTTCTGCTACCACCGGATCAGCAAGGGGCTGCTTCCCGCCTGCGTCGAGGTCTGCCCCACGCAGGCCCGCGTGTTCGGCGAGGTTCGCAAGAAAGCCAGCCCGCTGCAGCGCTTCCTGCGCATGAACCGGATCGGCATCCTGAAGCCGTATCTCAACACGGAGCCCAAGGTGTACTACGCCAACCTGGACGGAGAGGTGAACTGACCGTGGGTACGGCGTTCAACGAGATCCAGGGGTTCATCTACCCCAACGAGATCGAGCTTCACTGGAGCATTCTCGTCGTCGTCTACCCGTACATCACCGGGCTGGTCGCGGGCGCGTTCATCCTGGCGTCTCTGGTGAAGGTGTTCAAAGTGAAGGAGCTGCAGCCGGTATACCGGCTCTCGATGCTGACCGCGCTCGCCTTCCTGCTGGTGGCACCTTTGCCGCTGCTCGCGCACCTGGGGCACCCGATGCGTTCGTATGAGATCTTCATGACGCCCAACACACGGTCCGCGATGGCGATGTTCGGGTTCGTCTACGCCTGGTACCTGATGGCCGTGCTGCTCCTCGAGATGTGGTTCGACTACCGCCGGGATCTCATCCTGTGGGCGCACAAGGAGCACGGCTTGCAGAAGTGGGTGCACCGATTGATCTCGCTGTTCTCATCCGATGTGTCGGAACGCGCACTCCGCTTCGACCGGCGCTCGGTCCAGGCGATCACGATTATCGGCATTCCCTCCGCCTTCCTGCTCCATGGCTACGTGGGCTTCATCTTCGGGTCGGTCAAGGCCAACCCCTGGTGGTCGAGCGTGCTCATGCCCATCGTGTTTCTGTTCTCCGCCATCGTGTCAGGCATCGCGCTCGTGCTCCTGATCTACATGATCGTGACACCCATGCGCGGTGCCGAAATCGACATGAGGTGTCTGGACCGGCTGGCGAGTTATCTCTTCTACGCCATGATCGTCGACTTCTCGCTGGAAATCCTCGACTTCGTCCACCGGATCTACGAGTCCGAGGAGTCGATCGGGATATTGAGCCAGCTCGTGGAGGGACGGCTGTTCGTGAGCCTCGTCGTCATCCAGCTGCTGATGGGCATGATCGTGCCGCTGGTGGCGATCGTGGTGGTGAAGCTGTTCCGTTTTCCGGCGGAGCTGCGCCGGACGCTCTATTTTCTCTCCGCCATCCTGGTGCAGGTGGGCATCTTCTCCACGCGCTGGAACGTGGTGATCGGCGGGCAGCTCTTCTCCAAAAGTCTGCGCGGACTGACGGTCTACAAGATGTCGATTCTGGGCGTCGAAGGGCTGCTCACCGCCATCGCCCTGCTCGTGCTGCCACTGCTCATCCTGGCGGTCCTGCTCAAGATCCTGCCCCCGTGGCCGGAGGCAAGGAACCCCGAGACCCCGACCTCCACAACGACGTAGTGGCTTCGCCGGGAACTCCGGCCGCAGCGGAGCGTCCGCTCTGGACGCCGGCTACTTGAGCAGGACCATCTTCTGAGTCTGCTTCGTGCGACCGTCGTCGAAGCGCAGGAAATACACTCCGCTCACCGCCGGGTTGCCACGATCGTCCCGGCCGTTCCACTGGATCTGATGCACGCCCTGCGGCATCGGCCGGTCCACGAGGGTCCGGGTCAGCCGCCCCCCGACATCGTAGATCCTGAGCGTCACGCGGGAGTCCGCCGGCAGGGTGTATTCGATCGTTGTGACCGGATTGAACGGGTTCGGCGCGGGCGGACGCAGCACCGCTGTGAGTTCTGGCTCGGGCCCGCCGGCGATTCCAGTGGGTACGCACTCGAGGACCGGAAATGCGCCGATCTGGTCCGGGCCGCAGGGATGATTGTCCGGCGCCGCCGGAGATTCCGGAGACAGGTCAAAATCACCGTCGATGGTCGCATCCGGCGCGCACACGCTCGGATAGTACTGCTCGGGATAGTCGCAGAAGTAGGGAATACCCGTTGTGACCTGCGAGGTGAAGACGGTGCCGGCGCCCCCGATCTCATCGACATCGGTATGTGAGCACTCAATGTCGATCTCGTTGGCAGCGAGCACGTACGCCTCCCCATCCGGGCTGGAGGTCGAGCAGTTGCCCCAGAGAATCGTCTGGCTCAAATCCGCCCGCGCCACCCGGCCGATCCCGACTTCGGAAACTCCCATGTAGACTCCCCCGCCCTCGTTCGCGCTGTTCGCGGCGATCGTGCAGTTGACAAACCAGGGTATGATATCCGCGTTGGTGGCGTGGCCGCAGATCGCGATGCCGCCACCCTCGAAAGTGGCGTAGTTGCCCGTGAACTGGCAATTGATGAACGTCAGCGAATAGGTTCCATCCGGCTCATTGGTGCAGTCGAAAAAGAAACCCGCCCCGCGATCGGCCGAGTGACCGGAGAACTCGCAATTGGAGAACTCATCGGTGATACTGGCGGCCGCGGCTGGCGCATACGCACCATCGGATGGAGCGGCCGCCACCACGGGGCTCAAGCCCGTAACGACGACTCCGCCGCCACCGTTCTGCCGGAAGACGACCCCGGTGAACGTCGCGGAGCTCTCGTTCAGAACGACCCCCCGACCGCCGTTCCGGGAGATTTCGCTGCCCGACACGACGCACGACGTCGAATCGAAGCGGGCTCCGATGCCGGTGTTGTCCGTGATTTTCGTGAGGGAGATGACGGTCGGCACGGCGCTCTTCACCGTACTCGCCGCCACGTTGTTGTGAATCATGCACCCGTGCAGCCGCACACTTCCGCCGACGAACACCAGGATGCCCGACGATGCGGCGGCCGTGTCGTCCAGGACCTCGCAGAACTGGAACGCCGGCGAGCCCCCTCCGACGCGGATTACGCCGGCGCTGCCGCCGGTCAGTCGGAGCTCGCAGTTGCGAATGACGGGCGAGCTCCCGTTGTTCACCAGGATCAGGGCCCCCGGCACCGACGCTTTACCCCGCTCGATGGCGAAGCCGTCGACGACGGATGTGCTGTCCTCGCCGTTGCTGAATGTGATGCCCCGGCCCAGTCCCTGGCAGTCGATCGTCGTCATGGACGCCCCGGCCATCGACAACAGCACGAGGTTGGTACCGTCGAACGTGAGGTCCCTGTTGCCGAGCCCGTCGTAAATGCCCGGGGCGACCAGCACCGTGTCGCCGGCCATCGCCAGATCGATCCCACCCTGGATGGTCTGAGCGTCTCCGGGAACATTGATGACGAATCCGCGGCTCTCGGTCGCGACGACGCACACGGCGACGGAGCACAGAAACAGGGCGGCAATTCTACGCCAGTTTTTCATCTTCGGTCATCCTCTCCGCGACCGGCCGGGCGTGCGGCCTGCCGCCGGGCTACTTCAGCAGGACCATCTTGCGGGTCTCGGTGACGCTCCCCGCGGTCAGGCGGCAGAAATAAACTCCCGACGCCACCGGCTGCCCCGAATCGTTGGTGCCGTTCCACGGCACCTCGTAGATCCCCGCCGGACGGCGACCGACGTACAGATCGCGCACGCGGGCGCCATGAACGTCGTAAACGCGAACGGCCACGGGCCCGTCCCCGGCGACCTCGTAGCGGACGATGGTCGCGGGGTTGAACGGATTGGGGCGGTTCTGGTGCAACACGGTCCTCCCGGGCGACTGCGGCAGCGCGTCGCTGTGGGAATGGGCAAACGCCTCACTGCCTATCAGAAGTACAAATCGCGCACCCCGTTCGTTTGCGACGAAAGCCCGCATTCCTTCATAAAATGAATAGTGACTTTGTTCACGAAGATCGACGATCCGCTTCAGGTCGACGTCGATCAGGAGGACGCGGGCGTCTCGAGGGACGTTGTCGATGCCGGAGAAATCCAGTGCGACCTCGTCTCCGGCCGGCACGTCGGTGAAGTTCTTCGCGACGTCGAACCGCCAGAGCTGCCCCCACGCATCGGGACCGAGCGCCGGCGACGGGACCGGCGCATCGCCCATCTCCCGGTAGTCGGCACGGATGTCGACGGCGTAGTCGCCGTTCCCGTCCGGCCAGTTGCGGTGGGGGAAGTACAGCGACAGCGAGCGGCCGGGGTTCATGGGGGCTTCCGATCGGTCGGACGCGTCTGACGCGTCGCGAGCGCCCGGCGCCATGCCCACGACGTTGTACCGGTCGACCACCCCTCCCGACGAGGCCGCGACGCACACGCGCCATCGGCGATCGGCGTCCCGTCGGGCAGCGCGCGTGGCGCGCGCGATCCGGTTGGCCGGGCTCGCGGCCGTCGCTTCGTGCGGCGGGATCTTCAGCCGGTACGTCGACGCCGTCCGGTTCTTCACCCAGTACCCCTCCCACGGATCGAGCCGGTCCGTGTCGTACGCGTAGTGATCGCCGCGCCAGGCGACGGGCGGCTCCACGAGCGCAGAATCGACGCCGACACAGGCCCACGAAACCGGGAAGGCGAACGGCTGGCCGATCAGGTTCCATCCCGGTTCCAGCGCCAGCACGAACGCGCTGTCCGTCGGCGCGGACTCGCCGAATACCGGATCCGTATCGAGTCGATGGGCGTCGCTCGTGATCAGCCAGTATCCCCGGCCCTGTTCGAACGCCAGCGTGCTGTCGTTGGGAACCTCGGCATACCCCGAGGCCACGGCATCGTAGGCGAAGAGCCGCCACCGGACCGCATCCGGAAAGCCGATGTCGTCCTGCAGGACGCGCACGATCGACACCGAGCTCTCCAGCTCCAGTGGAATCGACATCAGACGATAGCGCCTGCCCGGGTGCGGTTCGTCTTCCACCAGGTTCGTCACGGTGACGCGGATCGCGTGCGGCCGTTGCGCGGGATCCGTGCGCGGGTCGGTGAGGACCTCGGTCGGCGTCCGGGCGTCGACCCAGTACTCGACTCCCCGTTCTCCCACCCACTCGGATGGAATCGTCGCGACGGGCAGGGGCGTGCCCTCCTCGAACGGCGCCTCCTGATACACGTCTTCTCCCCCGCGCCGGTAATGGAGACGCGCCTGGTCGCGCGTGACTCCCGGCGGGAGGCGAAGCTCAACGATGATGTCCCGCGTCTCGAAGAACTCCGATCCGCTGGCGGGACGGGCGAACGTATCGACCGCCGGAATCCGGCCGATGCGCACCTGATACGACGTCGTACGACGGACGACGCTGACCCGCGCGGGAACCTCGATGCTCGTGAGTCTCAGGATGATGTCCCGCGCATCCGACGGGATGCGCGACGTATCCCACTCGAGCGAGTCGAGAGTGGCCGCCGGCGAGGTCGTGAACATTCCCACGCGGCCGACGCGGCCGTCGACGTCGGCCGCGTGCCATTGCGGGTCGCCCTCGAATTGGTACTCGGCGAGGAGCCACACGGGGTCGGACTCCACGTCCACGAGCGAGAAGACGATCCGCTGGATATTCGGCCCCGTCCGGCGGACGCCGACCCTGCTCAAGAAGGCGCTGGTGTTCGTCTGCTGGCGACTCGGGGCCATCGGGTCGCCACGAAACGGCGGGTTCCGGTTTCCCGCGTAGAGCGTACTCGGAGCGCTCTCGTTCCCGAAAACGGCGTCGAGATCGCCGTCGCCGTCCACGTCACCCAGCACGACGTCTTCGGTGTAGAACAGCTGTCCGGACAGCCAGGCCGGACTCCTGGAGAACGTGCCGCCTTCGTTCATGTAGGCGGTATTCGGCTCCGAGAGCTCGTTGCCGCAGACCAGATCGAGATCGCCGTCGCCGTCGAGGTCCCCGAGCGCGACGCTGGTCGTCGCTCTTGCGGGCGGCCGCGACGACCACCCCGCCGACGCCGAGAAGGCGCCGCCCTCGTTGAAATACGCCGTATTGGCCTGGGGATTGTTCGCGCAGACGAGGTCGAGATCGCCGTCGCCGTCGACGTCCCCCAGCGCCACGTCCGTGGTGAAGAGCGCCTGCGATGCGGTCCACGCCGGGTCCCCGGCGAACGTCCTCCCCGTGTTCCGGTAGAGCGTACTCGGATCCCCGTTGTTCCCGCAGACGAGGTCGAGATCGCCGTCGCCGTCGACGTCCCCCAGCACCAGACCGCTCGTGCGCAGCGCGAGGTTCGAGCGCCACGCCGGGCGACCGTCGAACGTCGACCCCAGATTGAGATAGACGGTGTTCGAATCCGCGCCGTTCCCGCACACCAGGTCCACGAACCCGTCGCCGTTCACGTCGCCCGCCGCGATGGCCGTCGTGACTTTCTTCAGATCGGAGACCCAGGTGGGCATCGCTGAAAAGGGGGCGCCGTCGTTCCGGTAGGCGGTGTTTGCATCGCCGCCGACACCGCTGTTGCCGCAGATCAGGTCGAGGCGATCGTCACGATCGATGTCCGCCAGTGCGACGGATGCCGTGTGTGTTGCGTCCGACGACGACCATGACGGCGTCTCTTCCAGCCGGCCCGCGTCGTTCCGATAGAACGTGTTGGCCATGGGGTCCGCGCCGCCGTTGCCGCAGACGAGGTCCAGATCGCCGTCGCCGTCCACGTCGCCCAGCGCCACGCTCTTCGTCTGACTGAGCGCGGGAGACGTTGAGCTCCACGACGGCATGAACTCCAGCGCGGGAGTGAGGTTGAGATAGGCCGTATTCAGTTGATCTGCATTCCCACAGATCAAATCGAGGTCGCCGTCCCCGTCGATGTCCCCCAGGATGGCGGCGATGGTCCGGTCCTGGCGTGGCGTCCACCAGACGGGATCAGTTGCCAGTCCGCCCGCGCCGGGGTCGGACAGGTTGTTCAGATAGAGCGCGCTCGACTGCCCCGAGTTCGCGAACACAAGGTCGAGATCCCCGTCGCTGTCCACATCGGCGACGTCCACATCCTGGCCGGGTGCCGCGGGACCGGACTGCCAGGACGGTGCGGTTTCGAGGAGCGAGTCGGCCGCGTTGAAGTAGATCGTGTTCGGCTGATCGAGATTCGCGCAGACCAGGTCGAGCCGGCCGTCGCCGTCGATATCCCCCAGTGCCACTCCCAGCGTCTGGTTCTCGGGCACGGAGCTCCAGTCCGGGATCGAGTCGAGGAGGCCCTGCCGGTTCAGATAGAGATAATTCTGCGCCGTGACGCTCTGGCCCGCCACGTTGCCCTCGACGAGATCGAGATACCCGTCCGCATCCACGTCTCCCAGCGCCACCGAGCGGGTTTCGTTCGGCCCGCCGATGAGCCGGGGAGGACCCGGAAAGCGTCCGCCTTCATTGATATAGACCACGTCGGGAAAGAGCGGAATACCGAAAACGATATCGAGATCGTGGTCGTTGTCGATATCGCCCAGCGCGATGCCCTCCGCCGAATTCTGCGTCCACAACGTATCGACGGGAACACGCGCGAGCATCCCGCCTTCGTTGAGATAGAGCGTGTTCGCCCCGTCGAAATTGCCGCACACGAGATCCAGGTCACCGTCGCCGTCGATGTCGCCCAGGGCCATGCTCCGCGTCCTGTCCACGACGGCCGGAATCCACGCCGACGTGAAACCGAACATGCCGCCGTCGTTCAAGAAGATCGTGTTGGCTTGCTGAGAGTTCCCGCAGACGAGGTCCACGTCGCCGTCGAGATCGATGTCGCCGAGGGCGATGCTGCGGGTCCTATTGGGCTCCGGCGACTCCCAGTGGGCGTCGGGCGCGAAGACAGTCGTCTGTGGCCGGGCCGCTCCAGGTACCAGAAGCAGGAGTGCGCCGAGAAGGGCGAGCTTTTTCACGTAAGCATCCACGGAACGCAACCGGTCGATTATAGCCCGAACCTCGATGCCCGACAATCGCGGAACGCCGGCCGCGCCACGGCATCGGCACCGGTGGATCAACGCGCGGGCGGTGAGAGGCGCGATGCAGCGTCGGCGATGTCCGGCGTTCCGAGCCGCCGGCACAGCGCCGCGAACGCCTCCGTCGGTCCCCGCCAGCGCAGCCCGTCGACGGAGTCGAAGACGTCGGCGTCGATGCGAAGCGTGGCGATGTCGCGGAACAGCAACGCGTCCTCCCAGTGCTCGCGAAGCGACGCCGACAGACGCTCCGCGCCGCGGATCGGAACCTCCCACACCGACGGGTCCTTCGGAATCGCTTCCAGGTGGTCGTAGCGAGCCAGCACGACCGACGCGCTCTTCGCGCCCCAGCCCGGAACGCCGGGGAAGCCGTCCGACGCGTCCCCCACCAGCCCCAGGTAGTCCGGGATCGACGCCGGCCCGACGCCGAATTTCTTCCACACGCCTTTTTCGTTCCGGATCGTCCCCCGGCGGCGGTCGAACTGAACCACCGAGTCACCGCGCACGCACTGGGCAAGGTCCTTGTCGGGCGTGCAGATGAACACCCGCTCGACCCGGGGATCGGCGGACGCGCGGTGCGCGGCGGCGGCGAGGGCGTCGTCCGCCTCCTCTTCCACCATCGCCCACACGACCACGCCGAGCGCGCGCAGCGCCTCCTCGAGTGGATGGAACTGCCGCCACAACGCAGGATCGATGCCTTCGCCCGTCTTGTAGCCGTCGTACATGTCGTTGCGGAACGACTCGACGACGTGATCGGTGGCGACACCGACGTGCGTCACGCCCTCACGGAGCATGGACAGGATGGAGCTGAGCACGCCGGCGATGGCGCCGACCTCCTCGCCGTCCGCATCGAGGCGCGACGGCACGGCGTAGTAGTGGCGAAAGAGCTCGTAGGTTCCGTCGACGAGGTGGACGTTCATCGCTTGAAGACATCGGTGCTCATGTACTTGAGCCCGGAATCGCACATCAGGGTGACCACGCTCGCGTCGGGCCCCAGCTTCTCTCCCGCACGGATGGCGGCGATGACGTTCGCGCCCGAGGACGTCCCCGCAAAGAGCCCTTCCTCGCGGGCGAGGCGGCGGGCCATCGCCTTCGCATCGTTCGTGGCGACCGGGACGATCTCGTCCACCGCGCCAGGGTCCCATAGCGGCGGCGTGTACCCGATCCCGACGCCTTCAATCTTGTGCGGGCCGGGCTCGCCGCCGGCGAGCACCGCCGATTCGGCCGGCTCGACGGCGACGACGGTGATCTTCGGGTTCTGGCGACGGAGCGCAGCGGACACGCCGCGGATCGACGCCGCGGTTCCCACCGACTGGACGAACGCGTCGACCCGTCTGCCGGTCTGCGTCCAGATCTCGTCTCCCAGGCCGTGGTAGCCGGTGATGCTGTCTTCGTTGTGGAGCTGGTCGGTCCAGTAGGTGCCGGGCTGCCGGCTGATTTCGCGGGCCGCTTCGATCATGTCGAGGATGAGCTTCTTCGTGGTCAGGCCGCCCTCGCTCTCGACCAGCGTCAGCTCGGCGCCGAAGGCCGCCATCTGGTTGAGTTTGTCCGGGCTGAAGGCGTCGGAGGTGACGATGCGCAGGCGATACCCCTTCGCCACACAGACCAGGGCGAGAGACACGCCCGTGCTGCCGCCGGTGTACTCGACCACCGTTCCCCCGGGTTTCAGCCGGCCGTCGTCCTCGGCGCGCGAGATCATGGCCCGCGCCGCGCGGTCCTTCATGCTCCCGGTGGGGTTCTCCCATTCGAGTTTCACGAAGACCTTCGCGCAGCCGGGCGGAACCACGCGACGGAGCTGAACCAACGACGTATTGCCGATGGCATCCAGAACACTGCCGGTATCCATGACCGGGCCTCCTGTCGTAGGAAACGGGCCGGGTCGTTTCGACCCGGCCCGTCAGGAGCTGGTGCGTCGCCTAGGACTCGAACCTAGAACCACCTGATTAAGAGTCAGATGCTCTACCAATTGAGCTAGCGACGCCCATGGAATCTGTCGCGCGCGCCCCCCCCGGGACGGCGCCGGGAGGATGCTAGAACGGCAGGTCGTCGTCTTCGGTGCCGCCCGAGTTCGCACCCTGCGGGGCCGGCTCGGACGGGTAGTCCTGCGAGCTGAAGTCGCCCGAGGTCTCCCCCACGCGGCCGAGCATCTGCATGTTCTGCGCGACGATCTCGGTCGAGTAGCGCTTCTGGCCCTGCTGGTCCTCCCACTGGCGCGTCTGGATGCGGCCCTCGATGTAGACCTGCTTCCCCTTCTTGAGATACTGCTGGCAGATCTCCGCGAGCTTTCCGAACGCCACCACGCGGTGCCACTCGGTGCGCTCTTCGCGCTCTCCCGCTTTGTTGTTGAAACGCTCCGACGTCGCGACGTTGAAGTTCGCGACGGGCGCGCCACCCGCGGTGTAGCGGACCGTCGGGTCCGCGCCCAGATTGCCGATCAGTATGACTTTGTTCACCCCACTCATCACATGCCTCCCATCGTTTGCAGCCAGAAACGGATCGGGCGGGGCTCATCCCCGCCCGGGAGCCTCATTTATAGCCGAAGCGGCGGCGGCGGTCAAGGGACCCGGGAGCGGCGCCACGTTCTGCACGACGGACGGTGACCGAGAAGAAAATGGGGTGGGTGATGGGACTCGAACCCACGACAACCGGATCCACAATCCGGGGCTCTAACCAGCTGAGCTACACCCACCGCACGACCGAACGGCCATAATAACCGGGAGTTACGGCGCGTGTCAAGGAGCCGGGAAGTCCCGCGGGACGCGTCGGGAGGGCGGCACATAGTATCGACCTCCCGGAGCGACCGCGGTATGATCGCAGGCACGCTCCACTGTCCGGCGACGGCCCCGCACCTGGAACACGGCAGCGCGGCAGGGAGATTCGCTCGCAACCCGGATGGACGCTTGTGCCGCCGCCCATTCTCGACCCCAGGAGGTGCCGACATGCTCTCGAGATCGATTCTTCCGGCCGCCATACTCGCACTCGCCGTGATCGGCTGCAGCAGTGACAGCACGCCGACCGGCGGGGGAGGCGGCAGTACGGACACCACACCGCCGTCGATTTCCTCGGTGACGGCCGTCGACGCGTACCATTTCGACGTGACGTTCAACGAAGACGTGCGGAAGGACACCGCCGAATACCCAGACCACTATCTGATCGTCGAAGGGACGACACCGCTTCCGGCTCTGGCGGCGCCGGGCGACACCGTGCTCGTCGCTACCGCCTCGCTCGGCACCGACAAACGCACCGTATCGATCACGACTCAACAGGGGATGTCCGCGGTTCCGTACGACCTGAGCGTCAGCGGGGTTGCCGACGTCAGCGGCAACGAGATCAAGACTCCGGTCACGACGTCGTTCACGGGTTCGGGCGACCCCGACCTCACGCCGCCCCAGATCGTCTACCGGTCACCGGCCCCGAACGCGACCGGCGTGCCGGTGGGTTCCCCCGTCATCTTCCAGTTCTCGGAACCGGTGAGCTACGCGTCCGTCCAGAGCGGCGTCACCTGGACGGTAGCCGGCGGCGGGAGCGCGGTTCCCTTCGACCTCAGCTCGGAGAACAGCATCTCGTTCGCGCTCAATCCGTCGACTCTGATGGCGACGAACACACTCTACACCGTGACGCTCACGGGGGTGCAGGACTTCGCGGTCAACGTGATGCCGACGACGAGCTGGTCGTTCCGAACCACGCCCACGGCCGACAGCACACCGCCTACACTGGTCTCGTCGACCCCGGCGGACGGAGCCACCAACGTGAACGTGAATACGAACCTCTCGCTCACGTTCTCGGAAGCCGTGAACCAGGTCACGTTCGATGTGCTGGTGGTACCCGACCCGGGCAGCGGGGTGGCGACGTGGTCCAACGGGGGCAAGACCGTGACCTTCGACCCCGACCTGCCGCTGGCGACGAATCAGCAGTACACGCTGACCATCCTGCCGGGCAGCGTCGAGGACCTCGCCGGCAACGGCATCGCCAGCATCGTGACCATCAACTTCACCACGGGAGCCATGCTGGACACGGGTCGCATCCGGGGGACGATCGCCGGGGACCCGGCGTCCGCCACGGCCAACGATCCCACCGGCGCCCTGGTGGGAGCGGCGGACGCCAACCCGCTGGCGACCGACAATTTCAACCTCCTGGGAAGCGCGATTGTCGCCGCCAACGACACCTACGACATCCAGCACCTCCAGGACGGCACGTTTCACATCATCGCCATCATGGACTCCAACGGTGACGGCCAGCTCGATCCCTCCACGGGTGACGCGATCGGCCTGTACGGCATCGACCTCGGAATCGGCGACCTGAGCCCCGATTCCGTGACCATCACGGGTGGCAACCAGGTGACCGGAATCAACTTCCCGTTGTTCGATACGAGTGCGGTGACCGGAAGCGTCTCGTACGACGGTGGGTATGCGAGTGGGTTCTACAATGCCTTCGTGGCCCTGTTCGATACGACGGCGTTCGATCCCGGCAACGTCCCCGACTATGGAACGACCGTCTCCTGGCCCTACAATGTCGAATTCCGATTCGACACCTTCGACAACGGGCTGCTGGACGGAACGTACTATGCGGCCGCGTATCTCGACGTCAACTCGAACGGCGTCTACGACCCGAACACCGATCCCGCGGGGATCTACGGCGGAGTTTCCCCGATCCCGATCCATCTCGAAAACGGGAATGACGTGCTGGGGATCACCATCGTGATGGTGGATCCCGTGGTCGTCGGGCAGGCGTCGCCGGGCGTGGCGTGGCCGGTGAACCGGGAGAGTCGGGCACCGTGGTTCCAGCGCCTGTCGGAGAAGTTACGGCAGCTTCAGACCGCGCAACGACGGTAGGGTCGACCGCCGTCGATCCGACGTGGCCGCGTGACAAACGAAACTCCCCCGGGGACGATCTCCGGGGGAGTTTCGTGTTCTCAGTGCCGACCGGTTGATCGGCCCTCGCGTCAGTCCTTGTACCCTTCCGCGAACGTGCACTCGACGATCTCGTACTTGCGAAGGCCGGCGGGAAGCTGCACGTCGACCACTTCGCCCCGCGCATGCCCGATGAGCGCGCTCGCCAGCGGCGAGTTGTAGGCGATGATTCCCTGATCGGGGTCGGTCTCGCCGTCGCCCAGAATCGTGCACACGCGCTCCTTTCCCGAGTTGACGTCGCGGATCTTCACCGTCTTGCCGAATGTCACCGACTCCTCGGGAAGAAGTTCGTCCTTGCGGACCACGTTGGCCCCCGTGAACCGCTCCTGGAGCTGTCTCAACCGGGCGGCGGTGTGGGCCTGCTTCTCCTTGGCGGCGTGATACTCGCCGTTCTCCTTGAGGTCCCCGTGCGCGGCGGCCGTGGCGATCTCTTTGGCGATGTCGTTCTTGAGCAGCTTGTCCAGGCGCTCAATCTCGTCTCTCAGTTTGAGGTACCCGTTTTCCGTGAAAAAATACTGCGGCATGATTTCTCTCTCGTCTGGAAGTCTACGTTTCAGTTCGCAACCACGGAAAACAGATCATACCATGCGACCGCGGGGACATGCAAACGACCCCGAAGCTCCTGCGATGCCGCCGGGTTGATTCGGACAACGATGTACAGAATACGCCGGAGTTGGGGGGGGACGCGCTAGCCCGTCTTGAGCGGGCGAGACCCGACGTACACGGCGCCGGTGGTGCCGTGGATCGACACGACGTCGCCGTGTCCGATGCGTGCCACCACGTGGCCCTTCGCATCGACGAACTTCGCTTCCCGCTTGTGCACGTCGACACTCAGTCCTTCCACGCCGACCACGGCGCTGTAGTCGCGCTGCTCGATGCCGTTGGCGGCGATGGCCGCATGCGACGTCGACCCGCCCCGCGCCGCCAGCAGGCCGTCCGCGAGCAAGAGCAGCGGGATCTCCTCGGGGACGGGATTCTGGAGGACGGCGAGCACGCCGTCGACGTCGTCGCGCGCGGACAGGTCCTGCTTCTTCAGCTCCCGCAGGCCGGCCTCGTCGAGCGCAACCAGGCCGCGGAACGCGCCGCCCCGCACCCCGATCCCGTGCGCCACTTCGCCGGTGGGATCCTGGAACGTGGTCAATCGCCGGTTGGCGCCGATCTCCGCCGCGCGCGACTGCAGGATGCTGACCACACCCTTCTCGACCGTGAACTCGACTTCCTGGTCGGTCCCCATGAACTGGCGCAGGGCTCCCACGCCGGCGCTCAGGTTGCGGTCCAGCATGGGCAGGTATTCCTGCATCTCGTCCATGGGCCGGAAGGAGATGGAGCGCGTCAGGCCGGCCACCAGGTCGTCTCCGTGCGCGGAGAACTTGAAGTCCCCCGTGGGAACGCGCATACCGATCTCGTTGATGCGCGTGCGCGGGATGACCCCGGTCAGGGACGCCGAGGACTCGTTCATGCCCTTGCGAATCTCGTCGTTCTTGCGATTGCCGAGCGCCATCTCCTGCACGATGACCGCCGTCTGCCACGAATCGCACAGGGACTTGATCTCGCGGTAGTGATGGGCTCCCTCGCCGCTCCACGAATCGAACACCGCGCGGACCGCGGTCGCCAGCTGCCGCTGCGGCTCGCGTAGCAGCGCTTCCAGCTCGTCGCCGTGGCCTTCGCGGACGATCACGTTCTTGGTCTCGTCGACGATCTCCTTCATGCCCTCCCAGGGCAGCTCTCCCTTGTACTGGACGTTGTAGCGGCGCTTGGTCTCGTCGACCAGATTGTACTGCTCCATGTTGACGCCCCAGATCGCCTCGCCGTACGAGGACAGGAAGCGCCGGTACGAGTCGTACGCGCACCAGGGGTCGATCCGCGCCATGCCCTCCGCGATCGCATCGTTCATCCCGACGAACACCACGGTCAGCAGCATGCCCGGCATGGAGAACACCGATCCGCCGCGAACGGCGAGGAGAAGCGGATGATTCGGGTCGCCGAAGACCTTCGGCGATCCGTCCCGGCGCGCCACGTCGTCCTCAAGAATCTTCAGATGTCTCGCGATCTCCTCGTTGAGGTGGGCCTGATCCTGCCTGTGGATGCCCTGGCGCGGCAGCGTCGTGGGAATGATGAACGCGTCGCGGGTGGGCAGCCCCAGGTAGCTGATGTAGATGAGCCCGGATCCCTTGCCGCCGTAACAGTCGCGCAGGTTGCAGCCGGCGCTCTCGTGCTCCACCCGGCGGATGACCTCGTCGCGGTGGGAGAGGTGCAGAATGGCGTAGGGGTCCGGCACTTCGTACTCGTCCGTCGATGCCCCCGGGACGCGGGCATTCAGGTCACTGACCGCGTTCGCGATGTGCGTCAGCGCGACGTCGAGGAAGCTGGCCACATTGTTCAGGTCGTGCATGTACCGCTGCATGTTGGCCATGGCGATGCGCAGCTCGCCCTCGTCGAAGCCCAGCACGTCGCGCATCCGTTCGAACGGAGCGATGACACGATGAATCAGATGCTGGTAGTTGCGCTGGATCTGAACCAGGACGTCGCGAATCTCCGCATGCGTCTTGGTGGGATCGCGGAGGATCTGCGCCAGGTCGCGGAGCTGGCGCGAGTACAGCCCGTCGTGCGTCAGGTCCAGCACGCAGGTGCGGATGACGCCGAGGCACTGGGACAGGTCGACCCCGCGCTCCTCGTACTCGACGATGACGTGTCGCAGGCTGAGCCAGCCCATTTCCTCGAGCAGGCAATCGAGCTGGAGGAGCAGGAGCCTCTGTTCCGGGAACGCCCGCCGGCCCAGCTCGCCGCGCAGCCCCTTTCGCAGGCGCGACGTCGCCACGAAAGTCGCGTGATATTCGTGCTGCTGATACGTGTCGAGGATGGCATCGAGCTCCTGGAAGAGGGCGGACTGGTATTCTTTTCGCGCCGCTTCGCAGAAGCCGTCGACGCACTGCCGCAGCTCCGCAGTCGTGCCGTCCGCGTCGAAGGAGGTCTCCTCCGGATTTCGTTCGAGAAGCGCGTCGATCTTATGCGCCGCCACCGTCCCTTCCTCGAGTGCGGGCCCGAACATGGACATGCGCCCCCGGATGACCCGCAGATGATGGAAGTACGTCCATCGGTTGGCCGCACAGGCGCCCTCGACAGCCGCCTCCACCTCGTCGCCGAGACTCCGCCCGAACTCGCACCGGACCAGCGCGTCGCCGTATTCCGTCTGCCACTCGCGGATGCGCGAGATCGTCTCCGACGTGCCCAGCAGCTCCTCCAGATCGCCGACGATGCGCGACACGATCTCCCGCGGCCGCTCCCGCGTCCTGGCTTCGCGGTCGGCCGGACCCACGGCGGTATGGCCCATTTCGGCCAGGGCCACCACGTCGCCCGTCTCGAGGAACTGGAGGTACGCGCGCGCCAGAAGCAGCGTGTGGCGCCCGAGCGCATGGTGGCTGCTCCGCCTCAACTCGTTGACGATGTCACTTCCCCGCACATGGATCTCGGCCAGGTCGATCGTGTCGTGCCACAGCTCGTCGATCACCTTCGGCTTGGTGATGACCGCCGTGATGTTGCGCACCAGCATGCGCAGCAGGAACGGCGCGCGGTCGGACGTCATCGTATTGACGAAGGTCGTCAACTCCTGCAGGACGGCGTGGACCTCCGACTGAATGTTCTTGGCACTCAGGTGCCGGGTGGTGGCGAACAGACT
>CAZCQM010000050.1:0-16502 GCA_964500785.1 uncultured bacterium | reverse complement strand
CTGCGTGCCCTCGACCGTCTGCCAGATGGGATCGCCGTCGATCGTCACCAGGACCGTGGGTTCCTTGGCGAAGATGATCTCCGGCGGGGAGTTGTCGAGCCTGGTGTCCTGGCCCCTCCGTTCTTCGATGGCCGCCATCTCCGTCACCAGCTGGTCGCGCGACAACTTGAGGTCCCACTTCGGAAGCTCACTCTCAACGATCTTCTTGAACTCAGTGAGTTGATCCGCCTTCGCGTTCGGGAACCGCGCGTTTGTCACCTTCATGTCAGTGAGCGTCACGATGCCGGTCGCGCGATCGCTCGACACACGCGCCTGAAACCACGCGGCGCCAAAGACGGGCTCCTTGCCGGTCCGAGTCACGGAAACCGCCGAGCGCGCCTTGAGCGTGACATCGTCGAACGACTCGAGCTGGGGCTGGTATATGACGATCTTCGCCTCGGGCGATGCGATCTCGCGCGGCCACCGGGCGTCGGTGTCCTGCGCGTGCGTGCTCGACGCGGCGAGCGTGGCGGCGAGAAGAACGGCGGAGACACGCAGGAAACGGCTCATGGTAACGGTATTCATCGTAACTCTCCTCGGGACGGTGACATCCCTGACGTCGGCGCGCGGCCGCAGCCGGCCCAAAGAAGCCCGATCACCCTACGGGGTGGTCTGGAAGGCGAACACGCGCTCGAAATCGTTCTTCATGCTCACGACCGTCCACCCGCGCGCGCGGGCTTCGTCGAGTCCCCGGTCCAGCCTTCCGACGTGGGAATCGCGGTCGTAGGCCCACTCGCGGTCGGCGTCGTCGTGGTGGAGGATCAGCGCCAGGCGCGGGCCGCTCCCGTCCGACGCGTACTCCAGCATGGGCAGGTCGCCGTCGCTGTTGCCGAATGCCAGCAGCGGCCGCCGACCGATGTGCAGGCCGATGTTGACCGGCTTTCCCTCCTTGTCGTCGATGCTGTTGATCTCGGGAAGCTTGACCAGAACCGACTTCCCGTCCTGCATCTCGAACTTCGTCTTCACGCTGCTGCCGATTACCTGTTCGGTCGGAATTCCGTATATGGACTGGGAAAATGTGCGCATGAAGTCCACCCCGCCGCCCGACACGATGAAGGTCTTGAACCCGTTGGCGCGCAAGTACGCGAGCAACTCGAGCATCGGCTGATACACGCACTCCGTGTAGCGGTGCCGGAAGCGCGGGTGCGTGGCGGTATCGATCCACGCCGTCGCGAATCCCGCGTACTCCTCCGTGGTCATTCCGCTGTGCGAGGCGGCGATGAGCTTCATCAGCTCGGGCATTCCCATCGAGGCCAGCGCGGCACGGTCGTTCTCGATGACGGCCTGGAAGGGCGGCGTCGTCTTCCATTCCGGGTGCTCCGGAGCCATCGTACGCACGCGATCGAGGACGAAGGCCAGCTGGAAATAGGCCGGCTGCTCGGCCCACAGCGTGCCGTCATTGTCGAACGTGGCAATGCGCTCCGAGACGGGAACGAAGTTGGGACCGTGCGCGTCGGTCACCCGCTGGACGAACTCGACGATGGTGCGTTGCGCGCCGTCGTCACGCCAGCTCGGGAGCGGATCGGCGGCCGCAGTCGTGGCGCGCTCAGCTGTTCTGGTTCCGCCGCTTTCTCCCGCGTCCTGTCTCTGCGTGCAGCCCATCGTCATCGCGACACACGTCGCGATACCCACAATTCGCAATGCCTGACGACAAAACCGGTAGTTCATGGGAGGCTCCTCGCGTTCTCGTACGACCCCGCTGAGGCTAGCAGATACCGCGTTGTGCCCACAAGTGCCGTGCCCCGGTCCGCGAGCTTGGCGGTGGAATCGCGTATGTGGTACGCTGGGGCCTCCCGTTCGACATTCCATTGTGCGAGGAGGATTGTCATGTTGCGTGCCCTTACGGTCGTCGCCGTCGCCGCCGGTCTTCTGCTTCCGTCGGGTGCGGTCCAGGCGGCCGCGGCGCCCGCGCCGGGAGATTCGCTCACTGTCGAGCGTATCTTCGGGAAACCATCGTTGCTGGCGTCGCTGCCCACGCAGATCGCCTGGCGCGCAGACGGATCGGCGGTGTCTTTCATCCGGGAGACGAGCGTCGGCGACACGGACTCGACCACGGAGGCTTTCGTCCTCCGTGAGGTTCCGTCGGGGAAGGAGCGCATCCTCTGCGTCGCCGACACGGTCCGCGTCCCCGACGACCTGAGGACGGGCGACGACGACCGATTCTCGTTCGGCCCCTACGTATGGGACGACTCGGGCACGCGCGCCGTGTTCGAATCTCACGGCGATCTGTTCGTGCTGAACGCCGGCTCGGGCCACATCGAGCGTGTGACCACCACCGACGGCAAGGAACAGGACGCCACCTTCTCGCCCGACGGACGCCGCCTGGCGTTCACGCGCGACAACGACCTCTATACCCTCGACCTCAAGACCAGCGTGGAGGCGCGTCTGACGACGACCGGTTGCGACACCGTCTACAACGGCGTGCTCGACTGGGTATACATGGAAGAGCTGTTCACGCGCGGCGAGGTTCGCTCGTACTACTGGTCCCCGGACGGCACGCATCTCGCGTTCCTGGAGATCAGCGAGGGCGGCATGAAGACGTACCCCATCGTGGACCAGATCCCCATCGACGCCACCTACCGGCTCCAGCGCTACCCCAAACCCGGCGATCCCAACCCGGCCGTGCGCGTGGGCATCGTGGCGGCGAAGGGCGGCCCGGTGACGTGGTCCGACGTCGACACCAGCGACGATTCCTACATCGCGCGCCTTTACTGGCTGAGCGACAGCGGCTCGGTGGCGATCGAGAAGCTCAACCGCGCCCAGGACCACCTGGTGCTGTATTTTGCGGACGTGCCCACCGGAGCCGGCGAGATGGTCCTTGAGGAGAGCTCCCCCACGTGGGTCAACATCAGCTACCTCAAACACTACTACAAGAAGAAGCGCCAGTTTCTGTGGGGATCGGAGCGCGACGGCCACATGCACCTCTACCTCCACAACCTGGACGGCAGTCTCATCCGCCAGGTCACGCACGGCGACTGGGAGGTGTTCGATCTCGACGGCGTCGACGAGAAGAAGGGCCGCATCTATTTCACGGCCAACGAGAGCAGCGTGCTCGAGCGGCATCTCTACCGCATCGATGAGACCGGAAAGAACATGAAGCGCATCACGACCGAGGAAGGCACGCACAGCATCACGATGTCGCCGAATTTGAAGTACTTCATCGACCGGTATTCATCGCATGCGCGGCCTGTGCGCGTGTCGGTGTTCAACGCGGATGGCAAGCGCCTTTTCGATATCGGCGACGAGTTGACCCCCGAGCTGGCGGCCATCGACTATCCCGTGCCCGAGTTCTTCACCATCCAGGACGGCGGACGCACGTATCAGTGCAGCCTGCGCAAGCCGGTCGACTTCGACCCGATGAAGAAGTACCCTGTCATTGTGTTCGTCTACGGCGGTCCACATTCGCAGGTGGTTCGCAAGGCGTGGACGCGACAGGATCTGTGGCACGCGTTCATGGCCTCGCGCGGCTATCTCATCTTCCGCCTCGACAACCGCGGCTCCGAGGGGCGCGGCAAGGCCTGGGAGGAGCCGCTCCTCGAGCACATGGGCAAGGTGGAGCTGGAGGACCAGCTCATCGGCGTGAACTACCTGAAGCAGCAGTCGTTCGTGGATCCGAAGCGCATCGGCGTGTGGGGATGGAGCTACGGCGGATATATGACGCTCGACGCCATGTTCAACGCACCCGGCGTGTTCCGCGCCGGCGTGGCGGTGGCGCCGGTGAGCGACTGGAGGCTGTACGACTCCATCTATACCGAACGTTACATGAAGCTGCCGAAGGACAACGAGGAGGGCTACGACGAATCGGCGCCGCTCACGCACGTCGACGGGCTCAAGAGCCCGCTGCTTGTGATGCACGGCGACGCCGACGACAACGTCCACATGCAGAACACCATCGCGCTGGTCAAGAAGCTGATCGACGCGGGCAAGGACTTCGATCTCATGCTCTATCCCGAGAAGGAGCACGGCATTTCCGGCGAGGCCGCGCGCCTGCACCTGTACCGCAAACTGACGGCCTTCTTCGACCGCAACCTCAAGGCGACGCAGACGCGTCCGCCCGCCATCCAATGAGCGCCGGCGTCCTGGGCATTCATCACATCACGGCCATGGCGGGCGACCCGCAGGCGAACGTCGATTTCTACACCAGCGTGCTCGGCCTGCGCTTCGTCAAGCGCACCGTCAATTTCGACGACCCGGGGACGTATCATTTCTACTATGGAGACGGCACGGGAACGCCGGGCACCATCTTGACCTTCTTCCCGTGGGGCGTGCGCTCGTTCCGCGGGCGCGTCGGAACCGGCCAGGTAGCGGCGACGGCGTTCTCGATCCCCGAGAAGTCGCTCGGCTTCTGGACCGAGCGCCTCAAGGCGCGCGACGTCGAATTCGAGGGGCCGATCGAGCGCTTCCACGAGACGGCGTTCTCGTTCCGTGATCCCGACGGGCTGGTGCTGGAGCTGGTGGCGACGGCGCGGGATGATCGACCCGGGTGGTCCAACGGCGACATTCCACCGGAGCACGCCGTGCGTGGTTTCCACCACGCGACCCTCTCGCTCGAGGGCTACGAGCGGACGGCGGGGCTCGTTGCGTCGACGCTGGGCTTCCGGCCGGCGGGCGAATTCGGCCAGCGCTTCCGGTTCGTCGCCGGCGACGGCGCTCCCGGCGCCATTCTGGACCTGGTGTGCGAACCGGACCGCGCACGTGGCACCATGGGTGTGGGCGTCGTGCACCACATCGCCTACCGCGCCGCGACCGAGTCGCACCAGCTCGAACTGCAAGCGGCGGTTTCGAAGAGCGGCCAGGACGTGACGCCGGTCATCGACCGCCAGTACTTCCGCTCCATCTATTTCCGCGAGCCGGGCGGCGTGTTGTTCGAGGTCGCCACCGATCCTCCCGGATTCGCCATCGACGAGCCCCTCGCCGAGCTGGGGACGCACCTCATGCTCCCGGCGTGGCTGGAGCCGCGCCGACCGGACATCGAGGCGCACGTTCCGCCCTTCGACCTGCCCCGGTCGAACAACCCGGAGGCGGCATGAGCACACCGCGCGGCACCGGTCCCCACGACGGGCAGCCGGTGCGGACGGCGGGGGTGGCGGTGGAACGCGCCCGCGGCGCGGCCATCTTCGTCCACGGCCGGGGTGCGGACGCGCGTGACATCCTGGGGCTGTCGGCGCTGGTCAACCCGGGGCGCATCGCGTACGCCGCGCCGGAGGCGGCCGGTCATACCTGGTACCCCAACAGCTTTCTCGCGCCCATCGGCACCAACGAGCCCGGGATATCGTCGGGGCTGCGCGTCATCGCCGCCCTGTGCGACGGGTTTGCCGGCGCCGGTATTCCGCCCGAGCGACTCCTGCTGCTCGGCTTCTCGCAGGGCGCCTGTCTCATCCTGGAGTTCGTGGCGCGAAACCCGCGGCGCTACGGGGGCGTGGCCGGGCTCAGCGGCGGACTCATCGGGCCGCCGGGGACGGCCCGGGATTACGCGGGAACTCTCGACGGCACACCGGTGTTCATGGGGTGCGACCACGGCGATCCACACATCCCCCGGGAACGCTTCCTCGAGACGGCAGACGTGCTGCGCCGAATGGACGCGGACGTCACCGATCGTCTCTATCCCGATCTGGGTCACGGGATCAACGAGGAAGAGATCGAAGCCGTCCGCCGGATGCTGCGCACGCTCGCCGCATGACGCGCACGTCGCCGACCCCCGGGCCGGACCCCGAAGCGGGTTCGACTCGCGCACCGAAATCCTCTATAATGACCCGATTCATCCCGAATCATCTCTGGCCAGCGAAAGGATTCTTCATGCGTAGCTTCCGAGTCGGTTTCGTCGTCGCCGCCGCCCTCCTGGGCATCCTGCTCTCCTGCGGAAAGGACGAGCAGGAGACGCAGAAATTCGAGCGCGCCGACAACGAGACGTTTGTGCGTGACATGTCCGACCTGTCGTCGTTCACCCTCTCCAACGGAATCACCGTGTACCTGCAGGAGGAGCGCACGGACAACCAGGTGGCGGTGGAAGTGCTCTACGGAGGCGCATTTCTGAACGACCCCCCCGGCAAACCGCAGCTCGCGCATGTCACCGAACACCTCGCGCTGCACTGCGCGAGCGGCAACTACAAGGCCGAAGAAACGCTCGGCCTGATAGCGGACAACCACGGGATGATCTCGGCCGAGGCGGTTTCGGACTTCTCGCACATCGACTACATCGTTCCGAGCGAGAATCTGGAAACGGTATTCCAGGTGGAGTCGACCCGGTTGCAGTCGCTCGAGTGCGACGAAGCCGTCCGCGCCCAGGAGTTGGCCAAGGTAAAGTCGGAGCTCAATAAGACCCTCAACAATCCAAAGTACTCGCTTATCAAGTACGGCATGATGAGTCTGAACCAGATTCTGTTCTACGATAAGAAATTCGTGCCCGTCGACGGCATCATCGACAGGATTTCCGTTGCCGACGTCGAGAACTTCCACAAGCTGTACTACCGCCCCGACGACCTCGTGCTCGTCGTCATCGGCGACATGAAGAAGCCCGAGACCGAAGCGATGATCCGCAAGTACTTCGAAGGGATTCCTCGCCGACCCCTCGCGGAGAAGCCCCGTGTTCCGATCACGCAGAACGTGCGGGCCACGTGGGATATCGCCGCCGAGTGCGTCTTTTTCGTGTCCCCGGGCCCGTACGCCAACTTCAAAGACCGCCTCATCCTCACCATGCTCGGAACGTATCTGCACCAGTTGATGATGAATTCGGAACCGATCTACACCAATTGCGGCTCCGTCTACGCCACCAACCAGGTGTACCGGGTCGACGTCCTGCCGTTCTTCATCTTCGCTCAGCCCGCCGTCGGTCGCACCAATTCCGACGTGGCGCCGCTGCTCCTGCAGGCGTTGAGCAGCGCCATGGCCAGTATCGACGCCAGCCGGCTCGAAGCCATCAAAGGCGGCATGATCAGCTTCCAGCGATCGACGATGTTGAAGCCCGACGTGTCGGATTACCCGCTTGCGCACTTCAAGGTCATCGGCCAGGAAGCGCTGAACGTCGGGATGACCTCCATGCTGCGCGAGGGCCGGTCGGTTGACGAGTTCTGCGACGAGATCAACTCGATCACGCTGGACGAGGTCAAGGCGGTCATCGCCCGGTACCTCGATCAGTCCAGGTTGATTGAAGTCACGCTGACCCAGCGCAAGTAGTTGGTTGTGGCCACGAAAATGTCCCTGGCACGGGGCGTGCCTGTGCGGGGGCATGGGACCGGGATCGGCGGGATGGGTTCCTCCTCACTGCCCCAACCCCAACTGCACATACTTCAACACCTTGACGTGTTCGTGGCCCTTCAAGCGCAGGGGTTTCTACCGGCGCCAGACGCGCCCCCAGCGTATCCAGCGGTTTACATGTCTGGCCTGCAAGCGTCACTTCAGTACCCAGACCTTCTCCACCTCCTACTGGCAGAAGCGTCCCGATCTCATCGCCCGCATCGTCATGATGGTGGTTGGGTGCATGGGCAATCGCCAGATCGCCCGGGCACTAGGTGTCAGCCCCACCAGCATCGCGCACCATATCGCCCGCCTGGGACGGCATTGCCTCCTGCTGCAAGCGAGCGAGCTCGCGCGCATCGAGAAGATTGGCGAGATCGCCATCGATGGATTCGAAACCTTCGAGTGGAGCCAGTACTTTCCATTTCACCACAATGTCGCCGTAGATGTTGCTTCGGGCTACTTCCTCTACCACACCGACAGTCCGCTGCGGCGCAAGGGGCGTATGACGGCGCAGCAGAAGGCCCGTCGCACAGCTCTCGAGGCTGAGCTGGGCCGGGCGCATCCGAAGGCGGTCGAGGTCGGGGTGCGTGAGTTGCTGGCAGGTGTCGTGCGCGGGAGACACACGGTGACGATCCGCAGCGACGATCATCGGGCGTATCCACGCGCCATCAGGGCTGTGGCTCGTGAGGCCACCCATCAGATCACCGCCTCAAGACAGCGCAGAGACGAGCGCAATCCGCTGTGGGAGATCAACGTGCTCGATCGGATGATCCGGCACAGCACGGCGGCACACAAGCGGGAGACGATTGCGTGGGCGAAGCGGCGCCAGGCATCGATCGAAAAGCTGGCGATCTTCCAGGTATGGCGCAACTACGTGAAGCGACGGCGTGAGAAGGGAGGCCGGGCGACCTCGGCAATGCTTCTCGGTGTTGCGAGCCGGCCGTGGTGGCTTCGGGATCTGTTGAGACAGCGGTTGTTCTTTAAGAAGACGGCGCTGTCAGATCGTTGGCAAGCGTACTATCGGCGACATGTGAAGACCCGGGCGTTGCGGGTCAACCGGGCGCACGAACTGATCTACGCCTTCTAAAGAGGGCTCCGGGCAGTACGGCACGATTCTCTGACCCGCCGAGGGACAATCTCCCGGCCACAAGTAAAGAAATGCGCCTCCGCCCCCTTGACAAAACGCGTTAACTGACTAGTTTAGTTGTTGAGACAAGGGTTTGGACAGAGTCGTTCCGCTTCGAGCCGCATCTCAAGCAGTACCTCCCACACATCGAAGCGCCAACGAGACACGATCCGGATGGATCGTGGGGGCAAGGGTACGTGCTTCGGCGCGCGCAGCGCGGGGAAAGGAAATCCCGACACCCGGAATCACATCCCCGCGTTCCGTGTCGAAGCACCGGCTTGGCGAAAGGAGGCTATCAGGCACCGTCTTGGCAGTTTCGGCCCGTTCGAATCGCGGGCGAAGCGGTGCAAGCCAGCGGTCGTGGTGGCAACCGCCGCGGACCCCCAGTAGGACGGACCGATACCGTGGGTTCCTCTTGGGGGAGGGGTCTACTTTCGCAAACGGTAACGCGCGCCGGTCTCCCGGCCTTCTCAGTTCCTCGAGACCGTGCGGGCACTCCCGGTCGGGGCGCCGGCGCGCACTGAGTGACATCGAAATCGCCACAGGCGGGGTGAAGAAGAGCCGTCAGCCCTCCGACGGCTCTTCTTCTTTGTGATTCGAGAAACTCCGGAACCCGGATCTGTGCGCTACTCGATGTAGCCCATGGCACGGAGCTTGGCGCGGATCTCCTCCAGGTCCTCGGGCGCCACATGCCCTTTGATCTCGATGACGTCCAGCGGATGCCGGATGCGTCCCCAGTCGACCTTGAGCCAGATTCGTTCGTGGATGTAATACAACACCATGCGCACGGAGTGGAAGATGATGGTGATGATGGACATCTCCCTCCAGTCGTGCGTAACCGCGTAGGCAATCCCTCCCAGAAGCACGATGCCGATGACGCGCCACGTGAGCGATTTCACGATCGATCGCTTGTGAGTTTCCATGGATCACCTCCCGCATCGCGCCCGGCCGGAACACGCAAAACGGCGCGCACCGAAGTGCGCGCCGGTACCGGAAGTTGCCCTCCGGTCCGAGAGCCCGTGTGGGCCCTCGCCCTTGCATGATTCCGACCGCTTACGCGGTCGAATACCAGTGTAATCACCATTCCCGAAGTCGACAACCCGCACCTCATATCTCAACGTTCGTACGTATCGGACGCATCCCGTGGGATCATATCCGGCGGCAGCAGGCACTGGGCCCGCCCGTTGTTGCGGAGCAGCTGCCGCAGATAGATCAGGTCGTACTGGCCCGCCGGTGGCGTCTGGTCGCGATCGTCGGGCTCATCCGACCCGAGCAACCAGTGTGCCATCAGGGCTTCCATCGGTCTGGCGTCGAGCCACGCGGCGGCGGCGGCGAACGGGGACTTCAGCGATACGTCGGGAGCATCCCACCGGAACAGGCCGCGCGGTCCGAATTCTGCCACTTTCACGTCCTCGTCCGGGTCGATCCCGGCCTTTTCGCGAGCGATCATGATGGCGCCGGACATGCCGCCGATCCGGTCGATCAGGCCGTTCTGCCTGGCCGCGAGCCCCGTCCACACGCGCCCCTGCGCGATGGCCTCGACGGCCTCCGGGGTCATCTTGCGGTTGTCGGCGACCTTGTCGACGAACTCCCCGTACATCTGCTTCATGCCGCCCAGCACGCGCTCGCGCTCCGGGTCGGTGACGGTGCGATGCGGGATTCCGATGGGCAGATACGGGGGCCGCAGTGAGAAGAACAGGTCGGCGTGCTTCCCTTTTTCCACGAAGTCACCCTCCATCCCGATCTTCTTGCCGATGCCCTTGTCCCAGGCCCAACCGGAGATGACACCGATGGAGCCCGTAATCGTCGTCGGCTGCGAGACGATCGCGTTGGAGCACATCGACAGCCAGTAGCCGCCCGACGCCGCCACGTCCCCCTGCGACACGATGACGGGCTTCTGCTTCATGCACTTCTTCATCTGCCCGGCGACGACGTCCGACGCGAGCGCGCTGCCCCCCGGCGAATCGACGCGCAGCACCACGGCCTTGACGGACCGGTCCTTGCGCAGGCTGCGCAGCGTCTTCTCGAGCTCGCGGGCGCGGATGCCCGTGTCCATGTCGCACGCACCGACGGCGTAGACCACGGCGATGGTGGGCGGGTCGCCCCACTGCTTCGATGGATACCACTGACGATCGAGCTCGGGCGCGGACGCGAACTGCTTCGACTTTCCTTCCAGCTTCTTGACCACGTCCTTCACGTCGTCCCAGCGTCCCAGCTGGTCGACGATCTTCTCGTCCAGCGCCTGCTGCGCGGTGAACATCGTGAGGTCGTCGATCCAGTGATCGACGGTCTCGGGGCTCACGCCCCGTCCCTCGGCGACGTCGCCACGCATCGTGGCGTAGTACTGGTCGACGAGCGCCTGCCGCTGCTCGCGGTCCGCCTCGCTCATTTCGTGGCGAACGAGGGATTCCATCGCGCTCTTGTACTTGAGGAAACGCCATTCCTCGATGCCGATGCCGAGCTTGTCGGCCATGCTCGCCAGGTAGGTCCGGCCCATGACGTACCCGGGAAGCAGGAGGAGCCCCTCGGGGTCCATGACCACGCGGTCGGCGACGCTGGCGAGGTAGTAGTCCGACATGCCCGCCTCGTCGATGAACACGACCACCTTCTTGCCCGCCGCGCGGATTTCCTGGAGACGGGCGCGGATCTCCCAGGCGGTGCCGCGAGAGAGCCGGGCGCCCGAGAGATTGAGCGCCACCCCGGCCACGCGATCGTCGGTGCGCGCGTCGTCGAGCGAGCTGATGATCTGGTAGAAGGACGTGCGGGTATCAAAGAACCGGTAGGTCGTGTACGGCGGCGCGCCCTTGATGTGCATCTTCAGGTAGCCGCTTTCCCGGTAGAGCGGCGCGAACAGGCGCGAGCGCTCGGGGTAGCCCAGGCGCACGCCCCAGTTGGTCAGCATCAGATCGCTGTTGTCGTCGAAACGCGGCGCGTAGGAGCCGCGCAGCACGCCCTCGCCGAAGTTCCCGCCGAAGGTGTAGGCGAGTGCCACGTTGAAGCCGCGGTTGCCCGAGGTGTTGTCGTCGAAGTAGCGCCCCACCAGCTTCACGCCGGACGGAATCTCCAGCATCGCACCCGCGCTCCACGGCCGGGAATCGATGCGGTCTCCCCCTCTGTAGTCGATCTCGAAATCGCCGAACACGGTGACGCGGTCGTCGCCCAGCGGGCGAACGGCGAGATCGAAGAGCCCCTGGCTGGCGTCGGACCTGGTGCTGAAGTTGCCGTTGGCGCCGATCGACGCGTAGCGCAATACGCGCCCGGTGAGTCCGAGCTGGAAGAAATCCTCGCGTCCGAACGCCGCGTCGTCACCGCCGGCCCAGCCGAAACCGATGCCCGTCGAGATGGCCTTCGTGCCTCCCCCGAGCCCGACGCGGTAGTCGGTCACCGACTTGTCGCCGTCGGAGAACGGCTCGCGGCTGTGGACGACACCGAACCCGACATTCTCCAGCCCGAGGAAGAGTCCCCAGCGCTTGAAGTTCTCGAACTGATCGCCGTGGTAGGTCGACCAGTAGAATTCGGTCTCCGCCCCGGGCATCATCGGATAGACCGATGGGTTGGCATAGCCACCCACCGATTCGGTGAACGCCGTCGGGCTCGTCAGGTTGAAGTCCAGTTGCTCGTAGTATGAGGGAATGGCGCCGAACGACGTCGCGCCGGCACTCGCCGGCACGCACATCGCCGCGCCCGCCAGACACGCAGCTGCGACAAGACTCTTCGACATCATCGGTTCGCGGCTCCTTTCCGCCAGCCATGCTCCACGGAACGATCGGGCGTCCATTCTAGTGGTTCGGGGCGGGGGGATCAATGCATGTTGAGCCCCGCCGCCGGAGGCCGTATGATGAACACGTTCGATGCGGGCACGCCGGCTGTGAGCCATGGATCGCGGGAGAGCCGCCGCGCGAGCCGCGCGCAACTCAGCAGAAGGGCACACCATGCATCTTGCGTTCTACGGAGCGGCCGGGACGGTTACCGGCTCCAAGTACCTCCTCACCAACGGAAACAAGAAGATCCTCGTCGACTGCGGCCTGTTCCAGGGCCTCAAGAATCTCCGCCGGCGGAACTGGGACGATCCTCCCTTCGACATCGCGGAGATCGACGCCGTCGTCCTGACGCACGCGCACATCGACCACACGGGCTATCTGCCCGTACTCATGAAGAAGGGGTACAAAGGTCCCGTGTACTGCACGCCGGCCACGAAAGACCTGTGCGGCATCATGCTCCCCGACTCCGGCCACCTGCAGGAAGAAGAGGCCCGCTACCTCACCAAACACAAGTATTCGAAGCACGACCCCGCATTGCCGCTGTACACCCGCGAGGACGCGGAGAACTGCCTCAACCTGCTCAGGACCGTGCCCCTCGACGAGGACTTCGACCTCGGGAGCGGGCTGAGCTTCCGCTACACGCGCGCCGGTCACATCCTGGGGTCGGCGTGGGTGTCGTTCGTGCAGGACGGTTTCCGCGTCGTGTTCTCGGGCGACGTCGGTCGCCACAACGACCCGGTGATGAAACCGCCGCTTCCCATCGAAAACGCCGACGTCCTCATCTGCGAGTCGACGTACGGCGACCGCCTCCACCCGGACGCGGATCCCATGACGGAGATGCGCGACGTCATCCGCCGCACGGTCAAGCGCGGCGGGACCGTCGTCATTCCCGCGTTCGCCGTGGGGCGCACGCAGGCCCTGCTCCACATCATCTCCGAGCTGCACAAGTCGCGCGAGATTCCGGACGTCCCGGTGTTTCTCAACAGCCCTCTCGCCATCGATGCGACCAATATCTATTGCGATCATGCCGGAGAGCATAAATTGAACAAGCAGGAGTGCGGCGAGATGTTCCGCATCGCCGAGTTCGTCCGCAGCGAGGAGGCGTCGCGCTCACTCAACAGCCGTGACGACTCCGCGGTGATCCTGGCCGGCAGTGGGATGGCCACCGGGGGGCGCGTGGTGCACCACCTGCGCATGCTCCTCCCCGACCGGGCCAACACCGTGCTGCTGGCCGGCTTCCAGGCGCCGGGGACACGAGGAGAGGCGCTGCAGAACCACGCCGAGGAAGTGAAGATCTTCGGAGAGTACGTGCCCGTGCGCGCGGAGGTCGTCGAGCTCGAGTCCATGTCGGCGCACGCCGACTACAACGAGCTGCTCGACTGGCTCACCAGCATCCGCGGAAAGCCCGGACGGGTGTTCATCACGCACGGCGAACCCGTCTCGGCCGACGCATTTCGCAAGAAAGTGGACCGCCGTTTCGGCTGGCACGCCGAAGTTCCGGAATACAAGCAGATCGTGCGCCTCCAGTAGGCGCGCCGATCACACGTAGTTCTGGTATTCCGGCTCGAACACGTGCTCGCGCACGAAGGCCTCCATGTCCCGTGGCACCGGGACTTCCGAGAGATTCCGTTCGAACACGAGCGTCGCCACCGCAACCGCGATCCGGAACGATACCTCACGAATCGACGACAGCGGCGGGAACAACTGCCCGCTGGCCAGAAGCTCCGGAGACACCATCCCGGCGAGCGTGCGCGCGGCTGCCGCGAACATCTCGGGGGTGACCCGCGTGGCCCGGCTGGCGATCACTCCGAGCGCGACGCCGGGGAACACGTAGGCGTTGTTCGCCTGGCCCGGGAAGTATCGTTTGCCACCCACCTCGACACGCGGGAAGGGGCTGCCGCTGGCGAACACCGCCGTTCCCTTCGTGTGCACGTAGGCCTCTTCGGCCGTGCACTCGGAGTTGGCGGTCGGGTTCGACAACGCGAAGATGATCGGGCGCCCGTTGATCTCCGCCATCGCGTTCAAGACCTCGGCGGTGAACTTCCCGGCCTGGCCGCTCACGCCGATCAGCGCGGTGGGCTTCAGCAGTTTGACCGCCTCGAGGAGATCGGCGGCGCCGGGGCCGTCGTGCGCGTAGGCACGCTTGTGCACCGCCAGTTCCCCGCGATCCTTCACTACCAGCCCGCCCGAGTCAACGAACCATGACGCGCGGCGCGCGTCTTTCTCGTCCACGCCCGCATCGACGAGTGTCGACGTGATCAGGTTGGCGATGCCGACACCCGCTTCGCCCGCACCGAGGAACAGGAAGCGCTGGCGCCGCAGGTCGCCACCCGTCATGCGCAGCGCCGAGAGCAGGCCGGCCAGCGTCACCGCGGCCGTGCCCTGGATGTCGTCGTTGAACGTGCAGACGCGGTCGCGGTAGTTCTCCAGCAGGCGAAACGCGTTCTTGTTGCCGAAGTCCTCGAACTGGATCAGGACGTCCGGCCAGCGCCCGTTGGCGGCGGTGACGAACTCCTCGATGAGCGCGTCGTACTCGGGTCCGCGCAGCCGTCGCCGGCGAAGCCCCAGGTACTGCGGATCTTCGAGGAGCTTCGTGTTGTCCGTGCCGACGTCGATCGTCACCGGCAGGGTCACGGCGGGGTGTACGCCCGCGCACGCCGTGTACAGCGAGAGCTTCCCGACCGGGATGCCCATGCCGCTGGCACCGAGATCGCCCAGGCCGAGAATGCGCTCGCCGTCGGTGACGACGATGGCGCGCACGTTCGCCTTGGGCCAGTTGGCCAGAATGCGGCGCACCTGGCCGCGATCGTCCGCGGTGATGTACATGCCGCGGGCACGGCGGAATATCTTTCCGTACACCTGGCAGGCGAGGCCCACGATGGGCGTGTAGATGATGGGCATCAGCTCTTCGATGTGATCGACGACGACGCGGAAGAACAGCGTTTCGTTTCTATCGAGGAGGCTTTCGAGGTAGATGTGGCGCTCGAGGTCGTTGGGCTTCAGCCGATACGCGCCCATGACGCGGTCGATCTGCTCCTGTAACGACGCGACGTGGGGCGGAAGGAGTCCGCGCAGGCCCATCGCGTCACGCTCGGCCTCGGAGAACGCGGTTCCCTTGTTGAGCAACGGGTCGTGAAGCAGATCGACGCCGCGTGGGAAGTCGACGACCTGCGTATTCGCGCCCGACGAATGTCTGGACATGATTGGTCACTCCGATCGTTCAGCCGGCATTCCCGCCGCCCGAGCTTCCCGTGCCGCGAACCCGGCTTCAGGGGAGTCTCCCTGTGGGATCCGACTGCCATGAATGCAACATCTTCATGTAATTCGCGCGCTCGAAGGCAGCAGGTTCGGCGCAGTTCTTCTGACTCATGCTCCCGCGCATCTGTGCGACGGACGTGTATTCGCGCTCTTCCATCCAGCGTTTCACGCCGTCCAGCACGGTCGCCATACGTTCGATTCCATCCTGCAGCACGGCGGACGTCATCATCGTGGCGTTCGCGCCGGCCATTATCCCCTTCACCACGTCCTCGGCGGTGTGAACGCCGCTGGTGATGGCGAAGTCCACGTCGACGCGCCCGTAGAGAATCGCCACCCAGCGCAAAGGCAGGCGCATCTCCGCGGAGCGGCTCAATACGAGGTGCGGAACCACTTCCAGCGTCTCGAGATCGAAATCGGGCTGGTAGAAACGGTTGAAGAGCACTAGGCCGTCGGCGCCGGCGGCCTTGAACCGCCTGGCCATGTTCGCCATGGAGCTGAAGAAGGGACTCACCTTGACCGACAGAGGAATGGTTACCTCGGCGCGCACCGCTCGAACCGTGTCGACGTACATCAGCTCGACGTCGGATCCCAGGGTCTCCGGGTCGGTGGGTATGAGATAGATGTTGAGCTCCAGCGCGTGCGCGCCAGCATCCTGCATCTTGCGCGCGTACTCCACCCATCCGCCCCGCGACGCGCCGTTCAGGCTGGCGATGATGGGGATCGAAAGCGCCTCGCGCGCGCGGCGGATCTTCTCCAGGTATTCGTCGGGACCCACGCGGTACGAGTCCGCCTCCGGAAGATACGAGTGCGCCTCCGGCTGGCTCTCCACGCCGTAGCTCAGATAGTGATCGAGCTGGTGGCTTTCCAGCCGGATCTGCTCCTCGAAGAGCGAATACATCACGATCGCGGACGCGCCCGCGTCTTCGAGACGCTTCATCTTATCGAGGTGCTCGGACAGCGGTGACGCCGAATGCACGAGCGGGTTCTTGAGTGTGAGCCCCAGGTACTTCGTGGAGAGGTCGATCATCGTGGTATCTCCGGGTTGTCGGTTGCCGTGTCGTCGGCGACACGGCGCAGGGCCG